>JAYRYA010000006.1:0-159661 GCA_041917255.1 Zoogloea sp. | reverse complement strand
CAACTCCCCGATCCGGCTCTGAGGCTGAGTCGGCAGTCGGGTGAGGACGTCCTTCAGATAGGCGAAGGGCTCGTGGCCATTCAGGCGCGCCGACTGGATCAGGCTCATGATCGCGGCCGTCCGTTTGCCAGCGCGCAGCGACCCGGCAAAGAGCCAGTTCTTGCGCCCAATGGCGATCGGCCGGATCTGGTTCTCGATCCAGTTGTTGTCGATGGGCACACGGCCATCTATCAGGTAATGGGTCAGCGCCGCCCAGCGCTTGAGGGTGTAGTCGATGGCTTTCGCGCTGGATGACCCGTTGGAAATCTTGCCCCGACACGCCAGCAGCCAGGCTTTCAACTCTTTCAGCAGCGGCCGGGCGCGCGTTCCTCGCAGCACCTGTCGGGCTTCAGCCTTCAACGCCCACGCGTTCTGCTCGAGGGCGTAGCGCGCAGCGATGCGCTCCGGCGCCTCACCGGCAATGTGCCTCTGCCGGTGTTCCTGCAACTCGAAGAACTTGCGTCGGGCGTGGGCCATGCAGCCCGCTTCAGTCACGTCTTTGGCGATCAACGCCTTGTAGCCCGAGTAGTCGTCGCAGACGAGGGCGCCGCGCCAGTTGTCCATGAAGTCCTGGGCGTGCTTGTCCGCGCGGCCGTCGGCAAAGTCGTAGATCTCCGCCCGCCCGGATCGTGGGCGCCGATGCTGTAGCAAGACGGAACTCCGACAAAAAATCCCCAGTGGCCAAAAGCCATCTGGGGATCTCTTGTAGTCGGCGCTTCGTCGGCGCCTAGATGTCGCTACATCAGCCGATGATCATCCCTGCGCCGACGGTGTTGTTGGTCGATTCATCGATGAGGATGAACGCGCCAGTGGCACGGGAGTCGGTGTAGTTGTCGGCGAAGATCGGCTGCGCAAGCTTCAGGCTCAGCTGTGCAATGTCGTTCATGGCCAGTGTGGTGGCGGAGTCCTTGGCCAGGGTGTTGATGTCCACGCGGTGGGCGATCGCCGCAACCTTGGCTTTGACTTCACGGGTCGTATGGCGTAGCCAGTAGGTGCGGGCCGGGGAGAGCGGAGTCTCGGAGAGCCAGCACACCACGGCATCGATCTGCTTGGTCTGGGCCGGCAGTTCGTCGCTATTAACGATCATGTCGCCACGGGAGATGTCGATTTCGTCTTCAAGCAGCAGGGTCACGGACTGCTCGTGGATGGCCTTGGGCAGGGATTCGCCGTACAGCTGGATGTCCTTGACCTTGGTGGTGAGGCCGTTGGGCAGCACGGTGACACTGTCGCCGACCTTGATTTCGCCCGATTCGACGCGGCCCATGAAACCGCGGTAGTCGTGCAGTTCGGGATTGTCGGAGGCCTGCGGACGGCACACGAACTGAACCGGGAAGCGAAAGCTTTCGGCCTGTTCGGTGTGGGCGGCGGGAGCGGCTTCGAGGATTTCGATCATCGTCGGGCCGTCGTACCAGTCAAGGCTTTCGCCACGATCCACGATCATGTCGCCGACGAGGGCGGACAGCGGGATGAAGCGCACGTCGGTGAGGCCAATCTGCTCGGCGAAGGCTTTGTACTCGGCGACGATCTTGTCGTAGGTGGCCTGATCGTAATCCACCAGGTCCATCTTGTTCACGGCGACGACCACATGGGGAATGCCCACCAGCTTGGCCAGGTAGCTGTGGCGGCGGGTCTGGGTGAGCACGCCCTTGCGCGCGTCGATGAGGATGATCGCGACGTTGGCGGTGGAGGCGGCGGTCACCATGTTGCGGGTGTACTGCTCGTGGCCAGGGGCGTCGGCGATGATGTACTTGCGGGTGCCGGTGGAGAAGTAGCGGTACGCCACGTCGATGGTGATGCCCTGCTCGCGTTCGGCCTGCAGGCCGTCGGTGAGGAGCGACAGGTCGACGGCAGTGAGGCCACGTTTGCTGGAAGTCTTCTCGATGGCGGTGAGGGTGTCGGCGAGGATGGCCTTGGTATCGAACAGCAGGCGGCCGATCAGGGTGCTCTTGCCGTCATCGACGGAGCCGCAGGTGAGGAAGCGCAGCAGGCCGTTGTCGACGTCGGACAGTTTTTCGGGTGCGGACATGGTTCTGTATTCCTTGGATTCCGGGGCGGCGATTAGAAGTAGCCTTCCTTCTTGCGCTGCTCCATGGAGGCGTCGGAAGTCTGGTCGTCGAGGCGGGTGGCGCCGCGTTCGGTGATCGTGGTGGTGGCGGTCTCGACAACGATCTTCTCGACCGTATCGGCGTCGGATTCGACCGGCGCGGTGCAGGAGATGTCGCCCACGGTGCGGAAGCGCACCTGCAGGTCGATGATCGCTTCGCCGGCCTTCGGCAGGTTGGTGAGTTCGCCGCTCATCAGCGGCACGTTTACCGGGACGATGCTGCCCTGGCGCATCACCACCGGGCGGGTGTGGGCGAAGTAGATCGACGGCAGTTCGAGCTGTTCGCGCTCGATGTACTGCCACACGTCCATCTCGGTCCAGTTGGAAATCGGGAAGGCGCGGATGTTCTCGCCCTTGTGGCTGCGGGCGTTGTAGAGGTTCCAGAGTTCGGGGCGCTGATTCTTCGGATCCCATTGGCCGAACTCGTCGCGGAAGCTCATGATCCGCTCCTTGGCGCGGGCCTTCTCTTCGTCGCGGCGGGCGCCGCCGATACAGGCATCGAAGCCGAACTCCTCGATGGCCTCGAGCAGGGTGACCGACTGGTGCTTGTTGCGCGATTCGTTCTCGTGCTTGAGGACGACGGTGCCGCGCTTCATGGAGTCTTCGACGGAGCGCACGATGAGGCGCTCGCCGAGTTCGGCCGCGCGCTTGTCGCGAAACTCGACCACTTCGCGGTAGTTGTGGCCGGTGTCGATGTGCATCAGCGGGAAGGGGAACTTGCCCGGGCGAAAGGCCTTTTCGGCGATCCGCAGCATGCAGATGGAGTCCTTGCCGCCGGAGAACAGCAGCACGGGGTTGCTGCATTGGCCGGCCACCTCGCGCATGATGTGGATGGCTTCGGATTCGAGCCAGTCCAGGTGGCTCAGGGTTTGTTTGGTGAGCGTCGACATTGCTTTACTCGTTTGAGGGTTCTTCGGTGCGCGTCACTTCTTGACGTGCAGGCCGCATTCCTTGGATTCCGGATTTTCCCACCACCAGCGTCCGGCGCGCACGTCTTCGCCGATGGAAACCGGGCGGGTGCACGGCGCACAGCCGATGCTCGGGTAGAACTTGTCGTGGAGCGCGTTGTACGGAATCTTGTTCAGCCGGATGTAGGCCCAGACTTCCTTTTCGGTCCAGTCGGCCAGCGGGTTGAACTTGACGAGGCCATTGCCGGCGTCGAGTTCGCGCTTGGGCAGATCGGTGCGGGTGGTGGATTGCTGGGCGCGCAGGCCCGTGATCCACGCCTGCTTGCCGGCCAGGGCGCGGCCCAGGGGTTCGACCTTGCGGGCGTGACAGCAAGCCTTGCGCAGCTCGACGCTGTCGTAGAAGGCGTTGATGCCGTTCTCGCGGGTGTAGGCCTCAATGGCGTCGTGGTTGGGATAGAAGAACTTGAGCTTCAGGCCGTAGTGCTGTTGCACCTTGGCCATCAGGTCGTAGGTCTCGAGCGGCAGGCGGCCGGTGTCAAGCGAGAAGATCTCGATGGGCAGCTTGCCGGTGGCGATCACGTCGGTGAGGACCATGTCCTCGGCGCCGAGGCTGTTGGCCATGGTGATGGCGGGCAGCTCGGCAGCCCAGGCAGCCAGGTCGGCCTTGAGCTGGGCGACCTTGGCGTCGAGGCTGGCCAGGAGGGCGGGATCGTCGAGCTTGGGGTTCTGATTGGGATGCATGGCGTCTCCGGGCTCAGGCGGCGCGTTGGGTGCGACGGAACAGGGGGTCCGGCTGGTCGATGGCGGCCTGGTAGGGCGTCGAGAAATCCTTCAGGCTGGCCAGGGCTTCTTCGAGTTGAGCATCGGAATACTTGCCGGCCTTGGGCTGGATGGTGTCGAAGCCACAGCGCTGCATGAAGAAGAACTGGTCGCGCAGTACATCGCCGATGGCGCGGATCTCGCCTTTGAAGCCATATCGGCTGCGCAGCAGCGCGGCGGCGGAGTAGGCGCGGCCGTCGGTGAACTTGGGGAAGTTGAGGGCGATGGCGGTGATGCCTTCCAGGTCGTCGGCGATTTCGTCCACGTTCTCGTGGCTGTCGAGCCACACGCCGACGCTGCTGCGGCCGGCAATCTGGCCCTTGTGCGCCTGCCACACGGCCAGCGGCACGAAAAGTGGGCCTTCGGGCAGGGTGAGGGCTTCGGGCGCCTGGGTTTCGTCGAGGACGAGGATCTGGGCCGTGTCGTCGATGAGCTGGCCGTTCTTGATGAGCTTAGGCATTGTGCTTCCTTTCCTTGACGGCGGCTTCGCCGTACACGCCGAGCTTGAACGCGTCGAGGCCGGTGCGGCGGACAGTTTCGATGAAGCGCTCGCCGTCCTGGCGCTGCGCGATGTACACGTCGATGATCTTGCTGATCACATCGGGCATTTCGGCGGCCGCAAACGAGCGGCCGATGACCTTGCCGATGCTGGTGTTGTTGCCCTGGCTGCCGCCGAGGCTGACCTGGTACCACTCCTCGCCGTTCTTGTCGACGCCGAGGATGCCGATGTGGCCGACGTGGTGGTGGCCGCAGGAGTTCATGCAGCCGGAGATGTTGAGCTCGACATCGCCGATGTCGTAGAGGTGATCCAGATCGTCGAAGCGGGCCTGGATGGCGTTGGCGATGGGGATCGACTTGGCGTTGGCCAGGGCACAGAAATCGCCGCCGGGGCAGCAGATGATGTCGGTGAGCAGGCCAAACGTGGGTGTGGCGAGGCCGGCAGTGCGGGCCTTCTCCCAGACGGCGAAGAGTTCGGACTGCTTGACGTCGGCAAGCACCAGATTCTGCTCGTGGGTCGCGCGGATCTCGCCGAAGCTGTAGGTGTCGCCCAGTTCGGCCACGAGGTCGAGCTGCTCTGCGGTGATGTCGCCGGGGGCGCGCTTCGGGTCTTTCAGGGACAGCACCACGATGGCGTAGCCGGGCACCTTGTGGGCCAGCACGTTGCGGCGGGCCCAGGCGGCGAAGGCCGGGTTGGCGCTGCGCTGGGCGGCGTAGCCGGCGTCTTCGGCCGGCAGGGTTTCGTAGGCCGGTGTCGTGAAGTGGCCGGCAACGCGAGCGACTTCAGCTTCGGTGAGGGTGCTGGGGCCGTTCTTGCCAAACGCCCATTCCACCTCGACCTGACGCTTGAACTCGGCGATGCCCAGGGCTTTCACCAGAATCTTGATACGTGCTTTGTATAGATTGTCGCGTCGGCCGTATCGATTGTAGACGCGCAGGATGGCTTCGCAGTAGGTGATGATGTGCTGCCACGGTACGAACTCGGTGATCTCTTCGCCGATGATCGGGGTGCGGCCCATGCCGCCGCCCACCAGCACGCGGAAGCCGATTTCGCCGGCCCCATCGCGCTTGAGCTCGAGGCCGATGTCATGGCACTGGATGACGGCACGGTCCTGCTCGGCGCCATTCACTGCAATCTTGAATTTACGCGGCAGGAAGGCGAACTCGGGGTGGAAGGTACTCCACTGACGCAGCACTTCGCACCACGGGCGCGGGTCGATGTATTCGTCGCCGGCGACGCCCGCGAAGGGGTCGGACGTGATGTTGCGGATGCACGCGCCGGAGGTCTGGATGGCGTGCATCTCGACAGTGGCGAGCTCAGCCAGGATCTCGGGCACCACGTTCAGTTCGGGCCAGTTGAACTGGAAGTTCTGGCGGGTGGTGACGTGGCTGTAGCCCTTGTCGTAGGTACGCGCGATGTGGGCCAGCTTGCGGATCTGGGTGGAAGACAGCAGGCCGTAGGGCACGGCCACGCGCAGCATCGGGGCATGGCGCTGGATGTACAGGCCGTTCTGCAGGCGCAGGGGGCGGAACTCGTCGTCGGTGAGCTCGCCGGCCAGGTAGCGGCGGGTCTGGTCGCGGAACTGGGCGACGCGTTCGTCGACGATCTTCTGGTCGTAGGGGTCGTAACGGTACATGATTTTGTGATGTGTCCTGGTTGTCAGGGGCGCGCTGGCTGTCAGGCCGCGATCAACTTGCTGCCTACCAAGACCAGCATGGTTGCCAGAATCGGACGCAGCACCCGGTCGGGCACCCGGGTGGAAACGTGGCTCCCCAGCCAGATGCCAGGCAGAGAACCGATCAACAGGCTGCCGAGCAGGGACCAATCCACGCTGCCCAGAAACCAGTGGCCGATACCGGCCACGAGGGTCAGGGGCACTGCGTGGGCGATGTCGCTGCCGACGATGCGCAGCGTGGGGAGGCGAGGATACAGGAAGAACAGGGCGCTGACCCCGAGGGCGCCGGCGCCCACCGACGAGATCGACACCAGCACGCCCAGCACGATGCCGGTGAGGACGGTGAGGATTGCCGTGCGGCGGGGGTTCTCACGGCCCTCGGAGTGGCGAAGGGCGTAGTCCTGGATCTTCTTGCGGAAGATGATGGCTACGGCGGTAAGCAGAAGGGCAATGCCCAGCGCGAACTTGATCAGGCCGATCGCGCCGCCGATGCCGCCGGGAAAGAAATGGCCGACCACCAGCAGCGTGATGGCCGAAGCAGGAATGCTGCCGGAGGCCAGGCGCCGGGTGACGGTCCAATCCACGGTGCCCTTGAGGCCGTGGGCAAGGGTGCCGCCGGCCTTGGTGACCGCAGCGTAGAGCAGGTCGGTGCCCACCGCCACGGACGGGTTGATGCCAAAGATCAGGACGAGCAGGGGCGTCATCAGCGATCCTCCGCCGACGCCGGTGAGCCCGACAATGGCGCCGACCGAAAAACCTGCAACGATATAAGCAATACTCATGATGGACCCACGTTCCTTGTGCGCTGCATCGTAAAGCCACCGATTAGAGCGAAGAAGGCGTTTTTGGTTAGACTAATAGAAGAATTAGTTATAAAACGCTTCGCCAGAGGAGGGGGCGATGAACATCCAGCAATTGCGTTACGTCTTTGAGGTGGCCCGGCATCGTCTCAACGTGTCGGAGGCGGCCGAAGCCTTGTTCACCTCTCAGCCCGGCGTATCGAAACAGATTCGTCTGCTAGAGGGCGAGCTGGGTGTCGAGATCTTCGTGCGCCACGGCAAGCGCCTTGTGGGCATCACCGATCCGGGCAAGCAGGTGCTGAATATTGCGGCCCGCATTTTGCAGGAAGTGGATAATCTGCGCGAGGTAGGGGCCGAGTTCAGCAACGAGGCGACCGGTAGCCTGTCCATCGCCTTTACCCACACCCAGGCGCGGTATGCGCTACCCGGGGTGGTGCAGGCCTTCATGCAGCGTTATCCGAAGGTGCGGCTGTCCTTCCATCAGGGCAATCCGCGCCAGGTGTGTGAATACGTGCTGTCGGGCGAGGCAGACATCGCGATTGCCACCGAGGCCATCGCGGAACACGAGGACATCGTGATGCTGCCCTGCTACCAGTGGAACCGCTGCGTGGTCGCGCCCCTGCGCCATCCGATCCTCTCGGAAAAGCCCCTCACGCTGGAGGCGATCGCCCGCTACCCACTGGTCACCTACGATTTCGCCTTTACCGGCCGCAACCGGATCAACGAGGCCTTTACCGGGCGTGGGCTCAAGCCCAACGTGGTGCTCACCGCCATCGATTCGGACGTGATCAAGACATATGTGGCGCTGGGGCTGGGGGTCGGGATCATCGCCCGCATGGCCTACGATCCGGCTGCCGACAAGGACCTGGGCATGGTGGATGCTGCCCATCTCTTTGCGTCCAGCACCACGCGAATCGGCCTGCGCAAGAACGCCTGGCTGCGGGGCTATGTGTACGCCTTCATCGAGCTGTTTGCCCCCCACCTGTCGCGCCGAGTGGTGGACGCGGCGCTGGCGGGGGGCGGTGAAGACCCGGGACTGTGAGCCAGGGCGTCAGTGGGTTCCGCCGCGCCGACGGCGGAGGACGACGGCGCTGACGAGGCCGAGGGCAGCAAGGGTGAGGGCGGAAGGCTCGGGCGTTTCGTACATCTCGCTGCCGGCGAGAAGGAAGACATCGCCAAAGCCGCCGCTGTCGCAGTTGGTGGTGGCGCCGCCGTCGCTCAGGTAGCCCGCGCCATTTCCCTTCTTGGTGCCGCCGAAACAGCCAAACAGCAGGCGCACCGAGATGGTGTCGTAGCCGGCGCCAATGAAGCTCTCCAGGCTGTCGTTGAGTTCGGGCAGGAAGGCGAGGAACTCGGCGTTCTCGGTGCCCTGGGAGTTGTCGATGGTCTCGATCAGGGGGCCCGTCGATGTCGTGCCTGCCGGACAGCTGCCGCCCGGGTTGGCTTGAGTGATGTGCTCGTAGACGCAGATCGTCCCGGAAACCGTCGAGAAGTCGGTTGAGGCCGGCGCGTCATAGAACTGCTTGGTGCTGCTGAAAGCGCCGTATGAAAGGCCAGTGTAGCGACTGACTTCATAGTGGATATCGGGCAGGCCACCGTCAGTGTCGCGCACGGTGATCAGCCCCCAGTAATCCACCGAGGTGGTGGCGCTCTGGGGCTGGTTGTAGTCGAAGCCGAGCATCAGTTCGTGGCGCACGCCGCCGATGGTGAGCGCGTCGCGCAGCCACACCGCGTTCACATCCCAGGTGCCGATGTTGTCGGCGCCGGCCGCGAGCAGGTTGTTGTCTGGATCGCTCATGTTGCCGGCTTCCATCGTGGAGCCGGTGGCGCGTCCTGTGGCGAGGAAGTTGTCGCCGCCGCGGTTGGTCTTGAAGCCGTTCTCCACCCGGCTGCCGTCGGCCGTGGGGGGATTGGTCGGGGTGGTGTCGCTGTTGTCGAGGGGCGCCGTGCCGCCGGCCTGGACGACTACCGTCTGCTTGAGCAGGCCCTGGGGGGTTGAGAGCAGGTAGCCGTCACTGTCAGTGTCGGTTTTCTGGGCAAGGCCGGCGAGGTAGTTGAGCATCGGGGCCGAGCAACTGACCATGTCGCCAAAGGTGGCGCAGGCCGGGGAGCTTTTGTCGATGGCGGGGCCGGCGTAGACAGCGAGGGGCGTGGCATTGGCGAGGGGGGAAAGAAATGCTGAAACCATCGTCGCTGCTGTCAGGGCCTTGTTTTTACTGATTTTCATTTTTGTCTCCTGGATGCACCGTGGGAATTTGCGAAAAAAATACAAAGACACCAAAATTAACGCAAGTCCCGTGCCGATTTTAGATTTTTCAGGTAAGTCGCAGAATCTTCGTTGTTTTTGTTGTTTGTTGATTCCTTTGGCGTAAGCGGCCGCAGAGGCGGTGTAAAGCCGGGCGACACCGCCCCGGGCGGGGCAGGCCGAAATCGCGTGACGGAGTTGGCAGCAGGCAGCCCGATTGTTTCCGGATCCTTCCATTTCGAATTGCCGCTGCGCTTTGTGAGAGACTTGGACGCTCCACGCCGCCCGCTGTATTTTCACCATGCAATCCCTGACGACCTTTGCCGCCCTGCTGCTGGCCTCCGTGCTTTTCGTGCCACTTTTCAAGCGGGCCGGGCTCGGTACCGTGCTGGGCTACCTGGCTGTGGGCATGCTCATCGGCCCTTATGGCGTGAAGCTCGTCCGCGATCCGGACAACCTGCTCCACACCGCCGAGCTGGGCGTGGTGCTGCTGCTCTTCGTGATCGGGTTGGAGCTCAAGCCGTCACGGCTGTGGGCGCTGCGCCAGTCGGTGTTCGGCCTGGGCGCGATGCAGCTGTTCGGCGTGGCGACGGCGCTGGCGGCGGGGGGCTGGTATCTGGGCCTGTCGTTGTCGGCAGCGGCGTTGGTGGGGATCATCCTGGCCCTGTCGTCCACGGCCTTCGTGCTGCCCACCCTCGCCGAGCGGCGCGAGCTATCCACCCGCTACGGGCGCGAGGCCTTTGCGATCCTGTTGTTCCAGGATCTGTCGGTGATTCCCCTGTTGGCGCTGATTCCCCTCTTTGGTACCGGCAAGCCCACCGCCCTCACCCATCCGGCCGTCGGTCTGGGACTGCTGGTGGTCGTGGCGGTGGTTGGGCGACCGCTCCTCAATCTGCTGTTCCGCCATGTGGCGAGGGTCAATAGCCGGGAGATGTTCACCGCTGCCGCGCTGGTCACGGTGCTGGGGCTGGCGTTGTTGATGCAGGCGGGCGGGCTGTCCATGTCCCTGGGGGCCTTCGTGGCGGGGGTGCTGCTGGCCGATTCCGAGTTCCGCCACGAACTGGAGGCGTCGATTGCGCCTTTCCAGGGTTTGCTGTTGGGTTTGTTCTTCATGGCCGTGGGGATGTCCACCAACCTCACCTTGCTGGTGAAGTTTCCGTGGCAGATCATCGGACTGACCGTCGGGCTGCTGGCGATCAAGATCGTCGTGCTGTACGGCCTGCGCCGGCTGGTGGGTGGGCCCAAGCTCGGTTCGCGGATGCTGGCCCTGGCGCTAGGGCAGGGCGGCGAGTTTGCCTTCGTGCTGTTCGATGCGGCCCAGTCGTTCAAGGTGCTGGGCGAGGTGCAGGCCGACAAGCTGACGCTGGTGGTGGCGCTGTCAATGGCCGTGTCGCCGCTCTTGCTGATGTTTGGAGACTGGCTGGCCCGGCGTGAAGCGGGCCAGCAGCCGCCCAAGGCCTTTGACGAGATGCCCTCCGAGGCGAGCGAAGTGGTGATCGCCGGTTTTGGCCGGGTCGGGCAGGTGGTTGGCCGGCTGCTGCTGGCGCGGGGCATCCGCTTCACCGCGCTGGATGTGGATGCCGGCCAGGTGGAAACCGTACGCAAGTTTGGCTTCCGGGTGTTCTACGGAGATGCGGCCCATCTCGATCTGCTCCATGCGGCTCAGCTGGGCGAGGCAAAGGTTTTCGTGCTGGCCATCGACGATGTGGAGGCGTCGCTGCGCACAGCCGAGCTGGTGAAGAAGCATTTCCCCCATGTGCAGATCGTGGCCCGGGCGCGCAACCGCTTCCACGCCAGCCGGCTGATGGACATGGGCATCCAGCGGCAGATCCGCGAGGCGCTGCCCTCCAGCCTCGAGATGGCCCGGTGGACGCTGGAGCTCCTCCACGAGCCGCCGGCGCTGGTAGACCAGATGGTCAGCCGCTTTGCCCGCCACGACGCCGAGCTGCTGGCGCGCCAGCAGGCCATCGACCACGACGAGAGCAAACTCATCCAGTCGTCCAAGGAGGCCCGCGACGAACTGGTTCAGATCCTTGAGGAAGCCCGCGTGGCGTTTGCCAAGAAACAGCGCCCGACCAAGGTGGCGGGCGCCTGAATCAGTCTGAGCCGAGTGGGCGGCCGCAGGAGAGGGCCAGCATCAGCGCGATGCGGGCCTTGGGTGGCGGCAGGCTGCCGGCGGTGAGCCAGCCTTCGGCATCGTCGTCGGCATTGGCGTTGCGGATCACCGGCCCGGCGCAGCGGCTGGCCCGGACGATCATCACCCCTTTCTCCCTCGCCCGCCGCAGCGCCGGCAGCCAGGCGGCTGGCACGCTGCCGTGGCCAGTGAGGGCCAGCACCAGTCCTTTTGCGCCCTCGGCCACGCAGGCATCGATCAGGTCGGCCGGTGCGCCGGCGTAGCCGGGCAGGATGTCCACCCGAGGCAGGGCATCGGCAGCGAGATCGGCGAAGCGCCCGTCGGGCCGGGCGGCGGTCCAGTTGATAGCAGAATCGAAGGCATCGAGCCCGGTGGTGCGGGCTTTCACCAGATGGCGGGCGGTGTGGGCGGTGGCGTTCATCACCACCAGCACGCCCTTCCCGTGCGTATCCGGCCTGGCGGCGAGGCGCAGCGCCGCGAGCAGGTTGGCCGGGCCATCGGCCTGGGGGTGGTCGGCCGGGCGCATGGCGCCGGTGAGCACCACCGGCTTGCCGCCGGGCACGGTGAGGTGCAGGAAGTACGCGGTTTCTTCGAGCGTGTCGGTGCCGTGAAGGATCACCACGCCATCGGTGGCCGGGTCAGCCAACGCCCGGCGCACGGCGGTGAGGATCGTGAGCCAGCCGTCCGGCGTCATGTCCTTGCTGTCGAGGGACAGCACCTGCTCTGCGGTCAGGTCGAAGGCGTCGAGGCCGGGCACGGCGGCGAGCAGGGCGCTTACCGGGCGCACGCCGGCGGTGTAACGCGCGCCACCGCTGCCAGGAACGGCTTCACCGGCGATGGTGCCACCGGTGGCGATGAGATGGATCATGGCGGGTGCGGCGCCGAATGGATCAGTGCTGCAGGATCTTCGCCAGGAACTGCTGGGCGCGCTCGGAGCGCGGGTTGGCGAAGAAGGCTTCCTTGGTGTCGTCCTCGACGATGTGGCCGCGGTCCATGAAGATGACCCGGTTGGCCACCTTGCGCGCAAAGCCCATCTCGTGGGTCACGCACATCATGGTCATGCCCTCCTGGGCGAGCTCGACCATCACGTCAAGCACCTCGTTGATCATCTCCGGGTCGAGGGCCGAAGTGGGCTCGTCGAAGAGCATGCAGATCGGGTCCATCGACAGGGCGCGGGCAATCGCCACACGTTGCTGTTGACCGCCCGAAAGCTGGCCGGGGAACTTGTCGGCGTGGGCCTTGAGACCAACCCGGTCGAGGAGCCCCACGCCCTTGGCGCGGGCTTCTTCCTTGCTCCGGCCGAGCACCTTCTCCTGGGCGATGGTGAGGTTCTCGGTGATGCTCATGTGGGGGAAGAGCTCGAAGTGCTGGAAGACCATACCCACCCGGCTGCGCAGCTTGGGGAGGTTGGTCTTGGGATCGCCCACCGAGATGCCGTCCACGTGGATGGTGCCGGACTGGAAGGGCTCGAGCCCATTGACGCACTTGATGAGGGTGGATTTGCCTGAGCCGGACGGCCCGCAGACCACCACCACCTCGCCCTTGGCGACCCTGGTGCTGCAGTCGGTGAGCACCTGGAAGCTGCCGTAGTGCTTGGAAACCTTGTCGATCGTGATCATCTGGATTGAGTCCTAAACCGTGGCCATCCGCTTCTGCAGCCGCCGCACCAGCTGCGACAGGGAGAAGCACAACACGAAATACACCGCGCCCGCAAAGAGCAGCAGCTCCACCAGCCGCCCGTCCCGGTCGCCCACCTTGTAGGCGGCGCCGAAGAAGTCGGCCAGCGCCGACACATACACGAGCGAGGTGTCCTGGAACAGCACGATGGCCTGGGTGAGCAGCAGCGGCACCATGTTGCGGAAGGCCTGGGGCAGCACCACCAGGCGCATCGCCTGGGCGTAGGTCATGCCCAGCGCCGAGGCGGCCGACACCTGGCCCTTGGGTACGCTCTGGATGCCCGCCCGGATGATCTCGGAGTAGTAGGCGGACTCGAACAGCGCGAAGCCCACCATCGCCGAGGTGAGCCGCACGTCGGTGTTGGGGTCGAGGTTCAGGAAGCCCTTGAGCAACTGCGGCACGATCAGGAAGAACCACAGCAGCACCATCACCAGCGGGATCGCCCGGAACAGGTTGACGTAGCCGGCGGCGAACCACGCCAGCGGCTTGATGGTGCCCAGGCGCATCAGCGCCAGCAGGGTGCCCCACACGATGCCGACGATCACCGCGGTGACGGTGATCTCCAGCGACACCTTCATGCCTTCCCACAGGAAGGGCAGGGCGCCAGGGATGGATGACCAGTCGAATTCGTAGTTCATCGCGTGCGCCTCACTTTCCGCCGCTCGTTTGCCACTGCTTATTTGCCGCCGATATAGCCGGGGACGCGGGTGCGTGTCTCGACCACCCGCATCAGGCTCATCACCACCACGTTGATGAGGAGGTAGAGCACCGTGACGGCGATGAAGGACTCGTAGGGCTGGGCGGTGTAATCCACCAGCTGGCGGCCCTGGGCGGCGAGCTCGAGCAGGCCGATGGTGGAGCACACCGCGGAGTTCTTGAAGATGTTGAGGAACTCGGAGGTGAGCGGTGGCACGATCAGCCGGAAGGCCATCGGCAGCAGCACGTGGCGGTAGGTCTGGCCGAGGGTGAAGCCCAGCGCGAGGCCGGCGTTCTTCTGGCCGCGGGGCAGGGCGTTGATGCCGGAGCGAACCTGCTCGCACACCCGCGCGCTGGTGAAGAAGGCCAGGCACACGATCGCCGCGACGAACTGCTGGGTGACCGGATTGAGCTTCTGCTTGAAGGCGTCGCCCAGCCCGAAGGGCAAGAGCTCGGGCAGCACGAAGTACCAGATGAAGAGCTGCACGAGCAGGGGAATGTTGCGGAAGACCTCGACGTAGGCGCCAGCGAGCCGCGACAGGCCCTTGTGGGGCACGGTGCGCAGCACCCCCATCAGGCTGCCCAGCAAGAGGGCGATCACCCACGCCGAGAGGGACAGGGCCACGGTGGTCTGCAGCCCGGCCAGCATCCACCCCATGTAGGTCGTCTCGCCGGTGGGCACCGGGCTCGAGAAGATGCTCCAGTTCCAGTTGTAGCTCATGGCTTGATGGGAGGTAGGAGGTGGGAAGTGGGTAATGGGTGGGAGGGGCTGCAGGAGGGCGTCACGCCACTCCCTACGTTCCTCCAGCCATTTCCCTTCACTCGAACGGCTTGTCGTTCGGCGCCTTGTAGAGCTTGAGCATGGCGTCGGACGGCGGGAAGTTGAGGTTCAGGCCCTTCGGCGGGATGGGCTGGGTGAACCACTTCTTGTAGATGGCTTCGGCCTCGCCGGAGGTCATGGTTTTGGCGAGGGCCGCATCGACCACCTTCTTGAAGCCCGGATCGTCCTTTCGCATCATGCAGCCGTAGGCCTCGAAGCTCTGGGGCGTGCCCACCACGGCCCAGTCGCCGGGCTTCTTGGCCTTGGCGAGTTCGCCGTAGAGCAGGGCGTCGTCCATCATGAAGGCGACGGCGCGGCCGGTTTCGAGGGTAAGGAAGGCTTCGCCGTGATCCTTGGCGGAGATGATGTTCATGCCGAGCTTCTTGTCCTCGTTCATCTTGCGGATGAGGCGCTCGGAGGTGGTGCCTGCGGTGGTCACCACGTTCTTGCCGGCGAGGTCGGGGAAGTCCTTCACGCCGGAATCCTTCTTGGTCATCAGGCGTGTGCCAATGATGAAGATGGTGTTGGAGAACGCAACCTGGCGGGCGCGTTCGGTGTTGTTGGTGGTCGAGCCGCACTCGATGTCGATGGTGCCGTTCTGGATCAGGGGAATGCGGTTTTGCGAGGTGACCGGGGTGAGCTTGGTCTGGATGCTGGCCAGCTTGAGGTCGGCCTTCACTGCATCGACCACCTTCAGCATCAGCTCCTGGCTGTAGCCCACGACCTGTTGCTTGTCGTCGTAATACGAGAAGGGGATCGAGGATTCCCGGTGGCCGAGGGCGATGGTGCCGGTTTCCTTGATCTTCTTTAGGGTCGGCGACTCCTGGGCAAGCACCGGTTGGGTCAGCAGGATCGCGGTAGTGACGAGGGCAAGCTTGGACAGACAGGACATGGGCAGTTCCTCCGGTTCGGGATCGAGGGTTCGATAGGCTCCTTCGCACTGATTGTAGCCCCAGCCGGTGCCGGCTGTGGGCGTCAATTACTGGCTGGGCGCGGCGCTTGGCGAGCGACGAAGCGCGCGACCGGCACGCCGTCGGCGAGCAGCTCGAGCCGGTCGGCGGCCTGGATGCGGTGGGTTGCCCGGGCGAGGGCCTGGAGGAAGGCCGATTCGACCGCCTTCGCCGGACAGACCATGCGGGTGGTGGCGAGCGGGAGAATGCTCAATCCGGTGCCGCTCCAGCTGCGATATTCGCCGCTCATCCGGTTGCATCCGGTTGAGCCGGTGATCCGGCGCAGCTCGGCGTCGAACTGGATCGACGGGGTGTGCGGGCCATCTGGCAGCGTGACGCCGCTACCGGGAAGGCTCTCGAGGGCCCAGCGCGTGGTGGGCAGGTCGGCCGTGTTGGGGCAGCCCTGGCCGGGCAGGGCACGATCAAAGTGATCGACGACCAGCATCTCGATGCTGCCGCCGTCCGGGCCGGGGCGGGTTTCGAGGTGCCCGGCGAGGCGCACCGCCAGCGGGGCGGCGGGTTGGCTGCGATGGGCGGCGTAGGCCCGCTCCAGCGCGAGGTTGGCGCCTGCCTGGGCGACCGGCAGCCGGTGGCCGTCGCTGCAGCGGGTGAAGAGGCCGGCATCGGCAAAGTAAACGAAGATGCCGGTCTGGATGCCGGCTGGTTTGGTGTGGCCGCCGGGAGCCGCCAGCACGGGGGCGCTGGTGACGAATCCGGCAAGCAGGGCAGCGAGCGGGGTGGCGCGCATCGCGGGCTCCGAGGACAGCAACGCCGCGATTATGCGGCGGTCGCCCGTTCGTGGATCGCCTTGAGATCGGCTTCGTCGAGGGTCTCGCGGGCGAGCAGGTCGCGGGCGGTGTCCTCGAGGATGGTCTTGCGCTCGGTGAGGATGGCCACGCTGCGCTCGAAGGCCCGGGCGACGATTTCTCGCACCGCGCAGTCGATCTCGCGGGCGGTCTCCTCAGAGTAGCTGCGCTCCTGCGGCGGCGCGGCGTTCTGGCCAAGGAAGTTGCCCTTTTCGGTGTCGTAGGCCACGTTGCCGAGCCCGGCGTGCATCCCGAAACGCATCACGATGGAGCGGGCGATGCTGGTGACCTTCTGCAGGTCGTCGGCGGCACCGGTGGAGACTTCGCCGAACACGATGTGTTCGGCGGCGCGGCCGCCCAGCAGCACCGCCATCTTGTTCTCCAGCTCGGCGCGGGTCATCAGGAAGCGGTCTTCGGTGGGGCGCTGGATGGTGTAGCCGAGGGCGCCCACGCCCCGCGGGATGATGCTGATCTTGTGCACCGGATCGGTGCCGGGCAGGCCCATCGCCACCAGGGCGTGGCCCATCTCGTGGTAGGCGACGACGGTGCGTTCGTGCTCGTTCAGCACCCGGTTCTTCTTCTCGAGGCCGGCGACGATGCGCTCGACCGCCACGGTGAAGTCCTCCACCGTCACGCCGGTGCCGTTGCGCCGGGTGGCCACCAGCGCGGCTTCGTTGCACAGGTTGGCGAGGTCGGCGCCGGAGAAGCCCGGCGTGAGGGCGGCGACCTTCTCGGCGTCAACATCCGGGGCGAGGGTGATCTTCTTCATGTGCACCGCGAGGATGGCGATGCGCCCCTTCTTGTCTGGGCGATCCACCAGCACCTGGCGGTCGAAGCGGCCAGCGCGCAGCAGGGCCGGGTCAAGCACTTCGGGGCGGTTGGTGGCGGCCAGCAGCACCAGGCCGGAGGACGAATCGAAACCGTCGAGTTCGACCAGCAGCTGGTTCAGGGTCTGTTCCTTTTCATCGTGACCGCCCATCGCAAAGGCGCCGCGGGCGCGGCCCATGGCATCGAGTTCGTCGATGAAGATGATCGCCGGGGCTTTGGCGCGGGCCTGCTCGAAGAGGTCTCGCACGCGGGCGGCACCCACGCCCACGAACATCTCGACGAACTCCGAGCCGGAGATCGAGAAGAAGGGCACGCCCGCCTCACCGGCCACGGCCTTGGCAAGCAGCGTCTTGCCGGTGCCCGGCGGGCCCACCAGCAGCACGCCCTTGGGCACGCGGCCGCCCAGCCGGCCGTAGGATTTCGGGTCCTTCAGAAAGCCGACGACTTCCTTCAGCTCGTCCTTGGCTTCGTCCACGCCGGCCACGTCGTCGAAGGTGACGCCGGTATTGGCTTCCACATAAACCTTGGCCTTGCTCTTGCCCAGGTTCATGAAGCCACCACCACCCAGGCCCTGCTTCTCGGCGAATTTACGCATCGCGAAGATCCAGATACCCACAAAGATCACCGCCGGCAGCACCCAGCCGATCACATCCTTCAGCAGGGTGTTTTCCACCACACCGGTGAACTTAACGTCGTACTGGGCGAGATCCTTGGCCAGCGCAGGGTCGACGCGGGTGGTCACGAACTTCTGGCGGCCATCCTGCAGCGGCGTCTTGAGCGTGCCCTGGATGGTGTTGTCGGCGATGTTGATCTCGGTGACCTCACCTGCCTTCACCAGACGCTGAAATTCGCTGTAGGGCAGGGGCTCGACCGTGCGCACCTGCACCCACAGATCGTGGAGCGTGAAGATGGCGAACAAGGCAAACACGAAGTACCAGAGGCTGAACTGGGTTTTCTTTTCCATGGCAGGGCCGGATGACGCAGACGTCGCTTAGATGAGGCTGGTTTGGCAGGGTTCAAGGCGTGATGTGCGCCGCAGAAAAGGAAAAGGCACCGCATGGGTGCCTTTTCCTGTCTGCCGGGGGCGGGTCAGCGGTTGCCGTTGTTGCCGCCACCGTTGCCACGGGGGCTGCTGAACAGTGCCGGCGGCTTGACTTCGCCGGTACGACGGCCGGTAAGGGTGACCGGAGCGCGGCGGGCTTCGTCCAGCGCGGCGGGGGTGCCGCGGTTGGGGTTGCCGCCATTGCTCTTGTTGCCGAAGCCGTTGCCGTGGCGATGGCCGCCGTGGGCTTCCGGGTCGCGGTAGTTGCTCCGGGCGCGGGGTTGGTAGTCGACGCGGTTGCCGAAATCGTCATCCACCTGCGAGCCGTCGGCCTTGCGGGCCGGGCGCTGGCCCTGCTGGTTGCCACGGCCTTCACCCTGGCCTTGGGCCGGGCGGGCGCGCTGACCCTGGCCCTGGGTTTTGGCGCCCTGGCGGGGCTGGCCATCGCCCTGCTTCGGACCACGAGCCTGGCCCTGGCCTTGAGCCTGTCCCGGGGTCTTGGGCTTGCTTTGCCCTTGGCCCTGACGCTGACCATCGCCCTGCTTGGCGCCCTGGCCTTGCGGCTGGCCCTGGCGGTCGCCGCGGTTGCCTCCGCGCTTGCCCTGGCCCTGGCGCGGGCCTTGCGGTTCGCGGGGCGGGCGTTCGTCGGATTCGGCGGGCGCGGCGGAGGGCACGAAGTCGGGCACCTCGACCTTGTCGATGAGGCGTTTCATCAGGCGTTCGATGTCCTTCAGGAGCGGCAGCTCGTCGCGATCGACCAGGGACACCGCGGCGCCGCTGGATCCCGCGCGGCCGGTGCGGCCGATACGGTGGACGTAGTCTTCGGGTACGTTGGGCAGCTCGAAGTTGACCACCTGCGGCAACTGGTCGATGTCGAGGCCGCGGGCGGCGATGTCGGTGGCGACCAGCACCTGGAGTTTGGCGTCCTTGAAGTCGGCCAGCGCGCGGGTGCGCGCCGACTGGCTCTTGTTGCCGTGGATGGCGGCGGACGGGATGTCATGCTTGCCGAGGTATTCGGCCAGCTTGTTGGCACCGTGCTTGGTGCGGGTGAACACCAGCACCTGGAACCACTGGTGTTTCTTGATGAGGAAGGCGAGCAGTTCTCGCTTCTGCTTCTGCGGGCACAGGTGCACTGACTGCTGGACGAGTTCGGACGCGGTGTTGCGGCGGGCGACCTCGACGAAGCCAGGGTTGTGCAGCAGGCCGTCGGCCAGGGCTTTGATGTCGTCGGAGAAGGTGGCCGAGAACAGCAGGTTCTGGCGCTTCTTGGGCAGCAGGGCGAGGATCTTCTTGATGTCGCGGATGAAGCCCATGTCGAGCATGCGGTCGGCTTCGTCCAGCACCAGGATCTCGACGCCGGAGAGGTCGATGGTGCCCTGGGTGTTGTGGTCGAGCAGGCGGCCCGGCGTGGCGACGAGGATGTCGATGCGCTTCTTGAGGCGGGTGATCTGCGGGTTGATGGCGACGCCGCCGAACATCACCATTGAGGTGAGGGGCAGGTGCTTGCCGTAGGTCTGGACCGATTCCTCGACCTGGGCGGCGAGCTCCCGCGTCGGGGTGAGGATCAGGCAGCGGGGCCGGCCGGCCTTCTGGTTGTGGGCGTGGGCCTCGGAGAGCAGGTGCAGGATCGGCAGCGTGAAGCCGGCGGTCTTGCCGGTGCCGGTCTGGGCCGCGGCCATCAGGTCGCCGCCGGCGAGCACCAGCGGAATGGCCTGGGCCTGGATCGGGGTGGGGGTGGTGTAGCCGGTTTCGGCGATGGCTTGCTGGATGGGCGCGCTGAGGGCCAGGTCGGCAAAGCCGATCGCCCCTGCCACGGGGGTGGCGGGCTGGGGTTGGGTCATTGGATTGTGTGCTCCTGCGACGGCCTGACCGCTTGAGATGAGCGGCACCAATCGGGGCGGGCGCAACGAGTGTTCGTGATCGCGGCGGATCGGACGAAGCGAATGATGGAAGACCGGTACGCTGATTGGTTGGCGTACGGCCGGCGGATTGTACGGCTTTGTTGCGGCTTGTGTTGACTTTTTTTGCCGATTGGGGGGCGCTGCGAGGAGAAAATCCTCCCCGCAGCGCAGCTGTCTGGCCGGATCAGACCGGCAGGGTGTCGTCGAAGACGTGGTTCCAGAGGGCGCGCACCCCGGCGGCCATGTCGGCGACGAGATCGGCATCGATCCGCGACGGCTGGTTGTTGAGACGCAGACCGTGTTGCAGGCGACGGTACTCGCGATAGCTGTCGGCGGCGATGGCCGCCTGGTCGGCGGGGATCAGGCCCAGCTCGCCTGCCATCCCGAGCAGCGCGATGTTGCCCAGGTTGCCGGTAAGGCTGGCGTGGGTGTGGGCATGGCCGAGCACGATGTACTGAACGATGAACTCCACATCCACCTGCCCGCCACGGTCGTGCTTCAGGTCGAAGAGGCTGGTCTTGTTGGGGTGCCCTTCGAACATCTTCAGGCGCATGGCCATGACTTCGTCGCGCAGGGTGGCGAGATCGCGCCGCTGGCGCAGCACCTCGACGCGGATGGCCTCGAACTTGCGGCCGATCGCCGGATCGCCGGCGCAGAAACGGGCTCGGGTGAGCGCCTGGTGTTCCCACACCCAGGCGTTCTCGAGCTGATATTGGCGGAAGGCGTCCAGCGATACCACCATCAGCCCGGAGTCGCCGTTGGGGCGCAGGCGCAGGTCGGTCTCGAAGAGCAGGCCGGCGGGCGTCTGGGCGGAGAGCCAGGTGTTGGTGCGCTGGCCCAGGCGGGTGTAGATCTCGGCGGCCTCCGGGGCGTCGTCGTCATGGACGAAGACCATGTCGAGGTCCGAGGCGTAGCCCAGCTCCTTTCCACCGAGCTTGCCGTAGGCCAGCACCGCGAACAAGGGGTGGTCCCGGTGGCGGTTCTTGATCTTGTGCCAGCTGCAGGTGACGGCGAGATCCACCATGATGTCGGCCAGCGCCGAGAGGAAGTCGGCGTGGCGTTCGACGGTGAGCTTGCCGGCGATGTCCTTGGTGAGGAGGCGGAAGACCTGGGCGTGGTGCTGCTCGCGCATCAGATCCATCTGGCGCTCCATGTCCGGTTCCAGCTCGTCGAGCTGGCGGGCGAGATCGGTGCGGAAGGCGGGCAGGTCAAGCTCTTCTTCGAGCATCCGCGGATCGATGGCCTCGTCGAGCAGGATCGGGTGCTGGTTGAGGAACTGGGCGGCCCAGGCCGAAGCGCTCACCAGCTCGGCGATCTTGTGCACTGTTTGCGGATACTGCTGGAGCAGCGCGAGGTAGGCGCCGCGGCGGCTGATGGCGTCGAGCAGGTCGAGCAGACGCTCGAAGGTGGCGTTGGGATGCGCGGTTTCGGCGGCGGCTTCGATGACCCGCGGGATCAGCGGGTCGAAGCGCTGCTTGATGGACGGCGGCATCTGCTGGTAGCGGTTGCCGCTGCGCAGGGTGGACAGGCGCCGCGCCGCGGCAGCCGGATCGGGGTAGCCGAGACGCTGGAACTCCTCGGTGCCGCGGGCTTCGTCGCAGGCGGTGGCCCACAGGGTGTCGAGGTCGTGGCCGGCTTCGGTGGGGTTGCCGAAAACGCTGTTGAAGTGGCGGCCGACCGACTCCCGGTGGTCGTCGAGTTCGGTGAGCAGTGCCTCGTAAGAGGCAAAGCCCATCGAGCGGGCGAGGATGGCCTGGTCGGCCGGGTTGGTGGGCAGGTTGTGGGTCTGGGCGTCGTCCAGGTACTGCAGGCGGTGCTCGATCCTGCGCAGGAAGTCATAGGCGGCGCCCAGCTCGTGCTCGGCTTCACGGGTGACGATGCCGCGCTCGGCCAGCCGGGTCAGCACCTTGAGGGTCGGCTTGATCTGCAGCGCGGTGTCGCGGCCGCCACGGATCAGCTGGAACACCTGGGCCAGAAACTCGATCTCGCGGATGCCGCCGGGGCCCAGCTTGACGTTATTGGCCATGTCCTTGCGGGCCACCTCCCGGCGGATCTGGGCGTGCAGGTCGCGCATGGCGTTGATGGCGCCAAAGTCCAGGTACTTGCGGAAGATGAAGGGGCGGGCGATGGCGCCCAGTTCGGCCCCACGAATGCCGGTCATCACGCGGGCCTTGATCCAGGCGTAGCGCTCCCACTCGCGGCCCTGGGTGATGAAGTAGTTTTCGAGCATGTCGAAGCTGGCCACCAGCGGGCCCGAATCGCCATTGGGGCGCAGGCGCATGTCGACGCGGAAGACCTGGCCGTCGCCGGTGAGGTCGTTGAGCGCCTGGATGATGCCGCGGCCGAGTTTGGTGAAGAACTCGAAGTTGTCGATGATCTTGGGGCCGGCGGTGCTGCCGTCCTCGGGGTAGACGTAGATCAGGTCGATGTCCGACGAGACGTTGAGCTCCCGCCCACCCAGCTTGCCCATGCCGATGATGATGAATTCCTGCTCCCGACCGTCCGCTGACAGGGGCACGCCGTGGCGGGCAACGAGCTGCGCCCGCAGGATGTCGTGGGCCGTCTCGACGGCGATGTCGGCCAGGAGTGTCATCGTCTCGGTGACTTCGGCGAGATCGGCCAGCCGGGCGATGTCGCGCACCAGCACATGGCAGAACACCCAGGCCCGCAGCCGGCGCAGCACGGGTTTGAGGGTGTTGTCGTCCACCTTCTCGTCGCGCAGGAAATCCCGCAGGGCGGCGGCGTCGAGGGGCTGGCCGATGCTGGCCGCCAGGCGCGGGCCGAGCCAGCTGCGGCTGTCGAGCTGGCGACGCAGGAAGCGCGAGCAGGCGAGGGCGTCTTCGATGGGCTTGGGCAGGCTGGCTGCCGGATCTTTGGGCTGTTCGGACATGGCGTGGGCCGATTGGTAGAATGGGCGATTGTCTATGTTCGCCCCGAGTTATGTCTGCCGGACTGATTTTCGTCAAGCCTGATGCCGGATGCGTCGGTGTGCGGCGGTGCGCTGTTGATTCCACCCGCGGCCCGCGCCTGCTATCCGCGTGACCGAGCGGCGCTTCTCCCTGTCGTCCCTGCTGCACCTGCCGCGCTTCTGCCTGCATCGGCTGGCCATGCTGGCGCTGGTGGCTTATTTCGTTGGCGGACTGGCCTTCCTGGTCATTCGTCACGGTGTGCTGCCCAACGTGCCAGCCTACCGGGGCGAGGTCGCCGATCTGCTCTCCCGTTCGCTGGGCCGCCCGGTGGAAATCGCCAGCCTGACCGCCGACTGGGGCGGGCTGCATCCGACCTTCCGCATCGACGGGCTCACCGTCAAGGACGCCGCCGGCCAGCCCGCCCTGACCTTGAATCACGTGGAGGCCGAGCCGGCCTGGATGTCGCTGCTGCTGATGCGTCTGCGCCTCAACCGGCTGGAGATCGAATCCCCCGACCTGGCGATCCGACGCGATGCCGACGGACAGATCTTCGTCGCCGGGCTGGCCATCAAGACCGACGGCGAGAAAGGCGGCTTCGCCCAGTGGCTGTTCGACCAACGCCGCATCCAGATCCGCAACGCCCGCCTGTCGTGGCACGACGCCCTGCGCGAGGCCGAGCCGCTGGTGCTCGACAAGCTGGCGTTCCGCCTCGACAACTTCGGCAGTCACCACCGTTTCGGTCTTACCGCCGAGCCGCCAAGCCGGCTGGCGGCCGCGCTCGATGTACGCGGCGACCTGCGCGGACACGATCCGTCCAAGCCCGCGGAGTGGCGTGGCGAGCTCTACGCCGGGCTTGATTACGCCGATCTGGGCGCCTGGCGCCAGTGGGTGGATTACCCCCTGCCGGTGGATGGCGCCGGCGGGTTGCGGGTGTGGTTCGAGTTCGCCGATGGTCGGGCTACCGGCGTCACCGCCGATTTTGCCCTGCGCAACGCCCGTGCCACGCTCGCCAGGGGTCTGGACCCCATCCCGCTGCAACGGGCATCCGGGCGGCTGCGCTATCACGACGAGGGCGGCCTCACCGAGGCCAGCGGCCGCCAGCTCAGCCTCGAAACCAGTGACGGACTGAACCTTGCGCCAACCGACTTCTTCCTGTCCCTGCGCGACAAGACCGGCACCTCCCCGGCGAAGGGTGAGTTCGTCGCCAACCGGCTCGACCTGAACGTCTTGTCCCGGCTGGCCAGCCGCCTGCCCTTCGATCCGGCCTTCCACGCCCGGCTGGCGGATCTGGCGCCCCAGGGCAGCGTTGCGCCGGTCAATCTCAAGTGGAGCAACGACGCCGGGCGGCTGCTCAGCTACGTGGTGGATGCGCGCTTCGCCGGGCTGGGCATCGAGCCGGTGGGCGCGTGGCCGGGTTTCTCGGGGTTGTCGGGGCGCGTGGACGGCAACGAGCGGGGCGGACGCTTCAACCTCACGGGGCGCGATGCGACGCTGGTGCTACCGCAGATCTTCCCCCAGCCGCAGCTGGCCCTCGCCGAGCTGTCTGCCGAAGGCAGCTGGAGCCATCCGGGTGGTCAGCTGGAAGTGAGCCTCGCGAGCGCCAACTTTGCCAACCGCGACACTCGCGGCTCGGCGGCCGGACGCTACCGGGCCCAGGCCGACACGCCGGGCGAGATCGATCTGCAGGCGCGGTTTTCGGAGGCCGACGCCCGCGCCGTGTGGCGCTACGTGCCGGCCGTGGTGGGGGCCGAGGCCCGCGACTGGCTCCAGCGCAGCCTCGTCGGCGGCAAGGCGCAGGATGCCCGGCTGGTGCTGAAGGGCGATCTGGCGAAATTTCCGTTCCGCAACCCCAAGGATGGCACCTTCCGTGTCACCGCCCGCATGGCCGACGGGCAACTCGACTATGCCCAGGGTTGGCCGAAGATCGAGGGCATCTCGGGCGAGCTGGTCTTCGAGGGGCCGGGGATGAGCATCAAGGCTCACCGGGGTCGCATCTTCGGCGCCGAACTCAAGGATGTGAGCGTGGCGCTCCCTGATTTCGAGCGGGATGCGGTGCTCACCATCGACGGCGCCGCGAGCGGCCCGAGCCAGGATTTCCTGCGCTTCATCGCCCAGAGCCCGGTGGGCGAGAGCATCAACCACTTCACCGACCCCTTCCGGGTCGAGGGCGCGGGCAACCTGAGCCTGCAGCTGGTGCTGCCGCTGCACCACCTGCACGAATCGAAGGTGCGCGGCGAGTACGTCTTCGCGCGCAACCGGTTGCAGGTCGATCCGGCGTTGCCGCCCTTCACCGAAGCCGGCGGCCGGATCGGCTTCACCGAAAGCCAGCTCACGGTGAAGAACGGCGTTGCAAAGGTGTTTGGCGACGCGGTCAGCGTGGCGGGCGGCACCCGCCCGGACGGCAGCGTGGTGCTCAACGCCCAGGGCAGCCTGAGCATCGCCGCGCTGCGCCAGGAGCTCGATCTGCCGGTGCTGGATCACCTCTCCGGCAGTGCCGCCTGGAAGGGCGCGGTCACGGTGCCCAAGAAGGGTGGCGTCGAGTTCGCCCTCGACAGCAACCTTCAGGGCGTGGTGTCGAGCTTGCCCGACCCGCTCAATAAGTCGGCCGCCGGCAGCCTGCCATTCCGCTTCGAGATCGCCGTGCCGCCCGGCAGCGGCGGGGGGGCGGGCGACGTGCTCAAGCTGTCGGCCGGATCGGTCTTCCAGGCCCAGTTCCAGCGCCGCCTTGAGAACGGCCGGGCGATCATCACCCGCGGTGGGATTGCGCTCAACGAACCGGTGCGTCTGGCCGACAAGGGCGTGCTGGTGGCCGCCAACGCCGATCGGCTCGATGCCGATGCCTGGCGCAAGGCGCTGGA
The DNA here is from genome assembly GCA_041917255.1 of Zoogloea sp. Taxonomy (GTDB): domain Bacteria; phylum Pseudomonadota; class Gammaproteobacteria; order Burkholderiales; family Rhodocyclaceae; genus Zoogloea. Next base: position 133,951 of record JAYRYA010000006.1, on the reverse strand, counting down.
GGGCAACCCCGAGCGCCGGCAGCGCCCGGCCGATCCGACGGGTACTGGCGACGCGGGCTTTCCGCTCTCCGGGCTGGCGCTGCGGGCTGGCGAACTTCGCATGCTCGGCCAGCGTCTCAGCGATGTGAATCTCCGTGCGGTGATGGAGGAGGGGGGCTGGCAGGCACAGATGTCGAGCAAGGAGGCCACCGGCGACTTCGTCTGGCGGGATCAGGGGCGCGGCCGGTTGCAGGCCCGCTTCCGTCAGCTGGCGCTGGGCAGTGCGGCGAAGGATGGCGCGCCCGACACTTCGCGGCCCGATGAGGAACGTCTGTCGGAGCTTCCGGGGCTCGACGTGATCGCCGACAGCTTTGTGTTGCGCGGTCGCCAGCTCGGTCGGCTTGAACTCAAGGCCGCCAACCGGGGCGACCTGTGGCGGCTCGAACAGCTTGCCATCACCAACCCGGACGGTAGCCTGACCGGCAAGGGTGTTTGGCGCCCGGGTGCCCGTGAGGAGACCCGGCTCGGCTTCAAGCTCGACGTGAGCAATGTCGAAAAGATGCTGACCCGCCTTGGCTACCCCGAGGCAGTGCGGCGCGGGAAAGGCGAACTTGAAGGCGAAGTGGTGTGGCGCGGCCCGCCGACCGCGCTGCACATCGCCAGTCTTGGAGGCAGGATGCACGTGAAGGCAGACAACGGACAGTTCGCCCAGCTTGATCCGGGCGTCGGGCGCCTGCTCGGGGTGCTCAGCCTGCAGGCGCTGCCGCGGCGCATCACGCTGGACTTCCGCGACGTGTTTTCCGAAGGATTCGCCTTCGACCGCATTTCCGGTAGCATCCAGATGAATCAGGGCGTGCTTCGGACCGACGACCTGGAGATCCTGGGCCCGGCGGCACGGGTGTTCATGAGCGGCGAGGCCGATGCGGGGCGCGAAACCCAGAACCTTCGCGTGCGCGTCCAGCCGACGCTGTCCGAGTCGGTCGCCTTCGGCTCAGCCATTGCCACCACCGGGGTGATCAATCCGGCGGTCGGTCTGGCGGCCTACCTTGTCCAGAAGGCGCTGCGCGATCCGGTCGAGAAACTGTTCAGCTTCGAATACGCCGTGACCGGGGGATGGTCCGATCCCAAGGTCGAGAAGCTCTCCGCTGCGCCCGTCCAGACGACGCGCCCGGCATCGGACATCGCCGTTCCACACCGTGAGGATAAACAATGAGCGACCGCCCTCCCTGCCGTATCGCCGCCGTCCAGATGGTGTCGGGCCCCGATGTGGCCGCCAACCTTGCCGAGGCTGACCGCCTGATCGGCGAGGCCGCCGCCGCCGGCGCGCAACTCGTCGTGCTGCCCGAGTATTTCCCGCTCATCACCTCCGACGAAACCGCCAAGGTACGCATCCGCGAGCGGGACAGCGACGGGCCGATTCAGGCCTTCATGAAGGATGCCGCGCGTCGGCACAAGGTGTGGCTGGTTGGGGGCTCGTGTCCGCTCACGGCCGATGTGCCGGACAAGGTGCGCAATACCACCCTCGTCTATGACAACACTGGCCGTCGCGTGGCCCGCTACGACAAGGTGCACCTGTTTGGCTTCGTGCGGGGGGCTGAGCGCTATGACGAATCCGCCACCATCGAGCCGGGCAGCGACGTGGTGACCTTCGAAGGCCCGTGTGGCTCAGTCGGCTTGTCGATCTGCTACGACCTGCGCTTTCCCGAACTCTTCCGGGCGATGGGCGAGGTGGATCTCATCGTCCTGCCAGCCGCCTTCACCTACACCACCGGCCGCGCCCACTGGGAAGTCCTGCTGCGCGCCAGGGCCATCGAAAATCAGTGCTACGTGCTCGCCAGTGCCCAGGGCGGCGTTCACCCAGGTGGCCGGCGCACGTGGGGAAACAGCCTCATCATCGATCCGTGGGGCGAAGTCGTCGCCCGTTTGCCGGAAGGCCCCGGCGTCATCATCGCCGACCTGAACCCGGCCCGCATCGCCGAAGTCCGTGCCAGCCTGCCGGCCCTCAAACATCGCAAGATCAGCTGAAAGCCGTACTCGAACATGAGCAAGAATCCCCCGCAGAACCCCCTGAAGATCGCCAGCAAGCTGCTGCTCAAGCCCTATGACCTCGATTTCGAGGATCTCGACAAGGTCTTCGGCAAGCTCTTCCGGCACAAGCTCGACTACGCCGATCTGTACTTCCAGTACCACCGCTCCGAGGCCTGGAGCCTCGAGGAAGGCATCGTCAAGTCGGGCAGCTTCAACATCGAGCAGGGCGTCGGCGTGCGCGCCATCACCGGCGAGAAGACCGCCTTCGCCTACTCCGACGACATCAGCCTGAAGGCGCTGAAGGATGCCGCTGCGGCCACTCGCGCGATCGCCGACAGCGGCCGTCGCAAGGCCCACAAGATCGAGGCCGTCAAGAAGGGCCCGCTGGCCCTCTACCGCGCCGACAACCCCCACGGCTCGCTGGACGACGTGGCCAAGGTCAAGCTGCTGGAGCGTCTCGAGGCCATGGCCCGGGCCGAAGATCCGCGCGTCAAGGAAGTCATGGCCAGCCTCGTCGGTTCGTGGGAAGTGGTGCTCGTGGCGCGTAGCGATGGCCATCTGGCGGCCGATGTGCGTCCGCTGGTGCGGGTGTCGGTCAGCGTCATCATGGAAGAGAACGGCCGCCGCGAGCAGGGCTCCGGCGGTGGCGGCGGGCGCTACGACTACGGCTATTTCAGCGACGACGTGCTGGCGGGCTTTGCGAAGGCCGCGGTGCATCAGGCGCGGGTCAATCTGGGCGCCGGCCCGGCACCGGCGGGCCTGATGACCGTGGTGCTCGGCAACGGCTGGCCCGGCATCCTGCTTCACGAGGCCATCGGCCACGGTCTGGAGGGCGACTTCAACCGCAAGGAAAGCTCGGCCTTCAGCGGCCGCATCGGCCAGCAAGTGGCGGCCAAGGGCGTGACGGTGGTGGATGACGGCACCCTGCCGGATCGCCGCGGCTCGCTCACCATCGACGACGAGGGCAACCCGACCCAGCGCACCGTGCTGATCGAGGACGGCATCCTCACCGGCTACATGCAGGACATGCTCAATGCCCGTCTGATGGGTGTCGCGCCCACCGGCAACGGCCGCCGTGAGTCCTTCGCCCACCTGCCGCTGCCACGGATGACCAACACCATCATGCTCGCCGGCCAGTACGAGCCTGCGGAGATCATCGCCTCGGTGAAGAACGGCCTCTACGCTGCCAACTTCGGTGGCGGACAGGTGGATATCACCTCGGGCAAGTTCGTGTTCTCCACCTCCGAGTGTTATCTCATTGAAGATGGCAAGGTGACCCGCCCGGTGAAGGGCGCGACGCTCATCGGCAACGGCCCGGACTGCCTGACCCGCGTATCGATGATCGGCAACGACCTGGCGCTGGACCCGGGCGTCGGTACCTGCGGCAAGGATGGTCAGAGCGTGCCGGTGGGGGTCGGCCAGCCCACCCTGCGCATCGATGGGCTCACCGTGGGTGGAACAGGAGCTTGAAATGAAACGCCGTGAATTTCTTGGTGCTGCCGCGTTACTGCCGATTTCCGCGGCCGTGCATGCCGCGCCGGCGCCGTCGGTTGCCGCCCCGGGGGGGCTGTCGCTGCCCGGCGCCGTCAATCGCGCCGGTCGCCAGCGGATGCTCTCCCAGCGCAGCGCGAAGGCGTGGCTGATGCTGGTCGATGGCGTGCTGCCGGATCGCGCGAAAAGTATCCTCGATCATTCTGTGCGGCTCTTCGACCAGCAGCTTGGCGAGTTGCGCAGCGTGCAGCCCAACGACGAAGTCCGTTCCGCCTATGTGCTCGTCGAATCCGAGTGGGGCCGCTATCGACCGCTGATGGCCGACATCCGGGCCGATGCCAAGCTGGTGTGGAGCGGCAGTGAGGCGGTGCTGGGTGCGGCTCAGAAGCTCACCGTGGCCTACGAACGCGCTTCAGGCTCTCCGGCGGGCCGGCTGGTCAACCTGTCGGGCCGACAGCGCATGCTGTCCCAGCGCATGGCCAAGGCGTATTTCTTCCGCCACCTGGGGATCAATCCCGAGGCGGCCCGGGAGATGCTCGACGGCGCAATGAAGGAGTTTGCCAAGGCCCTCGACGAGCTCAAGACCGCGCCTCAGAACACTGCCCAGATCAAATCTGAACTGGGGCTGGTGGAGCAGCAGTGGTTCTTCTTTCAGAACGCCCTGGGCCTGCGTGCCGCGGGTGACCTGAAGAAGGCCGCCGCCGACGTGGCCACCACCAGCGAACGCATGCTTGAGCAGATGGACGCGGTCGTGTCGCTTTATGAAAAGATCGCGGGCTAGGCCGATATCCCCGTTTCTCTGGCGCGTGGCCGCGGTAGCGGCGCTCGTGGCGCTTGCCGGGTGCGCCGCGCCACGGGTGGCGCCTTCGGCCGACAGGCTGGCGCCGGGCCGGCTGGAGGTTATCTCGGCCGAAAGCCGCGGCGGGCCGCTGACGCTTGAGCAGATCACCCGTCGCTCGAAGGCCGGTGAGGCACCTGTGGCGCTCATTGAAGACATTCGGCGCACCGGCACCCACCTTGCCGTGCCGCCCGACGAGCGCGCCCGCTTGATCGGGCAAGGCGTGGCGCCGGCAGTGCTGGATGAACTTGCTGCTGCGCAGGCGCGCTGGGCGCAGGATCAGGCCACTGCGGAAAGGGTCCGCATCGACACCGACCGGATAGAGGCGGCTGACCGGGCCCGGGCCGAGGAAGAACGCCGCCGCCGTGCCTACTATGGCCCGGCGTACTCACCTTACTACAACCCGATGTTGCCCTACGGCTACCCGGCTTATCGTGGCTATGGCGGCGCGAGCTTCGGCTGGGGCGTGCAGATCCGTCGCTGAGGCAGGTCTTCGCGCCGCTGGCGCCCTTCAGAAAAGTGTCAGTTGCCCGTCGTGCCGAGCCGGCGGCCGGAAGGCCGTGGTGACCAGCTGTCGCCGGGAGCGGTTGAGCCCGAGCCGCTCGCAGCAGCGTTTCAGGCGCTGGCTGTAGAGATCCGCAAACACGCCCTCGCCGCGCATCCGGTGGCCGAAGCGGCTGTCGTTGAGCTCGCCGCCACGCAGCTGGCGCAGCAGGCTCAACACGTGGCGCGCCCGATCCGGGTAATGGGTGGTCAGCCAGTCCTCGAACAAAGCCCGCAGCTCCCGTGGCAGCCGCAACAGCACGTAGCCAGCCGTTTCGGCGCCTGCCGCATGGGCGGCTTCGAGCACCTTTTCCATCTCGTGATCGTTGATTGCCGGGATCAGCGGCGCGAACAGCACGCCCGCCGGCACGCCGGCTTCGTGCAGCCGGTGCATGGCCGCAAGGCGCCGGGCCGGGCTGGCGGCGCGGGGCTCAAGCTGACGGGCGAGGACCGGATTGAGCGTGGTGACCGAAAACATCACCTGCACCAGCCCGTCGCGGGCAAGATCCGCGAGGAGGTCGATGTCGCGCTCGATCAGCGCAGACTTGGTGACGATGGACACCGGATGGCGGGTTTCGACGAGGATCGCCAGGATCTGGCGGGTCAGGCCCAGGCGCCGCTCGACTGGCTGCCAGCCGTCGGTGTTGATGCCCAGCGCGATGGGCTGGCAACGGTAGCCGGGAGTGGCCAGCTCACGCCGTAGCACGGCCGGGGCATCGGGTTTCCAGGCGATCTTCGTCTCGAAATCGAGCCCCGGCGAAAGACCCAGGTAGGCATGACCCGGGCGCGCAAAACAGTAGGCGCAGCCGTGCTCGCAGCCCTTGTAAGGATTGATCGACTGGGCGAAGGGGACGTCGGGCGAAGCGTTGCGGACGATTACCGAGCGGGCCTTGTCGAGCAGCAGGGTGGTCGCCGGGCCGTAGTCGGAATCATCCGTGTCGTCGTCGGCCCAGCCGTCGTCGAAGGCGGCGCGCTGCCAGTCGGCAAAGCGATCGCCGGGATTGAGACGGCTGCCACGTCCGTGAGGAAGGTTCCGGGGCTTCATATTTCCAGATTAGACTATACAAAAATACAGTTCAAGCCGGGGTGATGCCTGCCGTCTGGAACGGCGCCATGTTGTGGGGCGGGCGCATCGGCTAGAATCGACGATTCCCTCAAGCAAAGCCGACAGGATTCACCATGCACGCCTCCTCGAAAATCCACATCGACGACGTCCGTATCAAGGCCATCAAGGAACTCGCCCCGCCTGCCCATGTGCTGCGCGAGTTTCCGGCATCGCCCAAGGCCGCGGCGACCACGTTCGAGGCGCGCACCGCGATCCACCGCATCCTGTTTGGTGCAGACGACCGCCTGCTGGTGGTGATCGGCCCGTGCTCGATCCACGATTACGCCGCGGCGATGGAGTACGCCCGCCGCCTGAAGGTCGAGGCCGAGCGCCTGAAGGACGATCTGCTGATCGTGATGCGCGTTTACTTCGAAAAGCCGCGCACTACCGTGGGCTGGAAGGGCCTGATCAACGATCCGCACCTGGATGGCAGCTTCGCGATCAACGAGGGGCTGCGGCTGGCGCGCCAGCTGCTCGCCGAGGTGAATGAGCTGGGCCTGTCGGCGGCCACCGAGTTCCTCGACATGATCACGCCGCAATACATCGCCGACCTGATCGCCTGGGGCGCCATCGGCGCCCGCACCACCGAGAGCCAGGTGCACCGGGAACTGGCGTCCGGGCTGTCGTGCCCGGTGGGCTTCAAGAACGGCACCGACGGCAACGTGCGCATTGCCGTGGATGCGATCAAGGCGGCGCAGGCGCCGCACCATTTCCTGTCGGTGACCAAGGCTGGCCATTCGGCCATCGTGTCCACCGCCGGCAACGAAGACTGCCACCTCATCCTGCGCGGCGGTGCCGGCCCCAATTACGATGCCGAGAGCGTCGATGCAGCCTGCAAGGCGCTTTCTGCTGCAGGTGTGCAGGGCAAGCTGATGATCGACTTCTCTCATGCCAATAGCAGCAAGCAGCACAAGCTGCAGGTGGAGGTGGCGCGTGATGTGGCGGGTCAATTGGCGGCCGGCAACGACCGTATCATGGGTGTGATGGTCGAATCCCACCTGAAGGAAGGCCGACAGGATCTGAAGCCGGGTGTGGAGCTGGAATACGGCAAGAGCATCACCGACGCGTGTATTGGCTGGGAAGACAGCCTGGTGGTGCTCGACGTGCTTGCCGAAGCGGTGCGTCAGCGCCGGGTGCGGCGCGCCGAGCCGGCCTGATTCAGACCAGCTGCGTCTCGCGGCTGACGGCGACGCCCGGCTGGGCGTTGTCCCGCCCTTCGATGCGCTGCCCGCCGCGCCGCTTGGCGCGGTACATGCGCGTGTCGGCGATCTTGATGAGATCCTCGGCGCTCACGGCGTCTTCCGGGAAGGTGGCTACGCCGATGCTGGTGCTCACCGGGTGTACGGTGGTGTGGGCGGCGAGGGGCTCGTGCAGGGTCGCGAGGACCTTCGCCGCGACCCGGTTGGCGTCGCCGGCTTCGTCCAGCTCCGCCAGCAGGATCACGAATTCGTCGCTGCCCAGGCGTGCCACGGTGTCGCAGGCGCGCACGCAGGTGCGCAGGCGGTCGGCGATCTCGAGCAGGGCCTGGTCGCCGGCAGCATGGCCGCCCAGATCGTTGATTCGCCGGAAGTCATCCAGATCGACAAACAGTAGCCCGACCCGCTCGGTGTAGCGATGGGCGCGGGCGATCGCGAGGGTCAGACGGTCGGTGAGCAGGCGCCGGTTGGGCAGGCCGGTGAGTGCATCGTGGTAGGCCAGATGGTGGATCCGCTCGGCGCTACGCACCTGCTCGGTCACATCGATGGCGGTGCCGTGATGGCCGAGGAAGGCGCCGTGTTCGTTGAAGCGCGGGGTGCCGCAGAGGCTCAGCCACAGGGGTGGATTGTTGCCGTTGGGCAGCTCGACCTGCAGGTTGCGAAAACCACTGCAGCGCTCGAAGGCCGCGCGCACGTCGGATTGGTCGGGCCGCGCCTTGCCGTCCCGGCGGTGGAACTGCCACCATTTTCGACCCAGGTTCGCTTTCAAGGTGTCGTCGGCGTGCACGGGCTCGTGGGTGACATGCACCAGGCGGTGCTGGGGGTCGGTCTGCCAGTACCAGTCGGCGCTCCTGGCGATCAAAGCGCGCAACTGCAAGGCGAGAAGCTCATCGCGTGCGTTGTCCTTCATCCTCTCGGTCACGTCGAAAGCCACCCAGACGACCTGGGGCGGGTAGATGTCCGGACCGATCGCCTGGCCGGTGATCTCGGCCCAGAACACGCTGCCGTCTCCCCGTCGCAGGCGAGTCGACCCATGGTAGGTGCTGCCGCGTCGGATGGCGGCATCGGCGGCCCGGGCGTGATGGTGCCAGTCGGTGTGGCTCTCGAAGCCATCCAGCAGCCGCGAGCCGGCAATGCGGCCTTCGACGACGCGCATCATCTCGGCGAAGCGCCGGTTGCAGAGTTCGACCCGATTGCCCCGGGACAGCACGATGGCGGCGCGGGCGTTGTCAACCATGGCCTGATGAGGCATCGGTGAGGTGTCGAAGGCAGCAGCAAGGGTATCTCGCGAGGGGCTTTCGCGGCTGGTGTGCAGGCCACGAACGATCAGCGCAAAGGCGGTGAAGGCGAGTAGCCAGAAGGCTGCGTCCGGGGCTGGCACCGGTGGACTCGCCACCAGCAGGATGAACAGTGGCAGCAGCACCGTCGCGATGAAGGCCAAGTATCCGCTGAGGCTGCGGCTGAAGCCGCTGCCGGCCAGGGCGACGCTGCACAGGATCACGCACAGGATCGCCCGGGACTGGGGGCTGGCATCGTAGGGGCCGATCAGTGCGAGGGCGCCCCACGCTGCGCCGCCAATGATGAGACCGGCGGACGAAAAGTAGCTGCGCAGGGGAACGTCGTCGTGCCTGGGCTGAGGGGCGGGCGCCGCGCTGCTCAGGGACATCCCCATCAACAGCATCTGGCTGGCGGTGAGTCCAAGCCACCAAGCAAGCAGTGAGGCTTGACTGCGCATGTGGGGCCACAGGGCCAGCACGGTTACGATGGAGGCAAACTGGATACCCAGATGGAGCCATGGACGACTCGACCGCCATGCGACGGACGCGCCTTTACCGATGCTTGAGTTGCGTGGCGATTCCTGGCGGAGAAGGGAAAGCGTGCCAAGTTTCATGCGGCGGGCGTCGGTGGGGTGTGTCGGGTTGGGCGGATGCGTCAGCGGATAGGGCGATCGGGGCGAGGGCTCAAAATCAGTGCCAGTGCGATTATCCAGCGTTGGCAGGTTTGATGAAATATGCCGAAAGTCATAGGTTTTTTATGGTTTTTCAGTAACTTGATGATTTAAAAGGAAACGTCAAAATTTGTTAAGAGGTGTTTTTGTGGGTAGCCATGCTTGCGGTGCGGATATTGGCCGTCCGGTGGGGCGATTTGCGCCGTCGCCGACCGGACCCCTCCACTTTGGATCCATTGTTGCCGCAGTGGGGAGCTGTCTGGCCGCGCGGGCGGCGGGTGGTCTCTGGCTGCTGCGTATCGAGGACGTGGATGCGCCCCGTAGTGTGCCTGGCGCGGCGGATGGCATCCTGCGCACGCTCGCACGCTTCGGTTTTGAATGGGACGGGCCGGTGGTCTGGCAGAGCGCGCGGACTGCGGCCTATCAGGCTGCCTTCGAGCGCCTGCGTGCTGCCGGGCAGGTGTTCGGCTGCGCCTGCACCCGCAAGGAGATGGCCGACTCGGCGCTCGCCCGGGATGGCACCCGGCGCTATCCCGGCACCTGTCGCGACGGCCTGCCGACGGGGCGTGAGGCGCGGGCCTGGCGGCTGCGGGTCGGGGCGGGTGTGGTCTCTTTCGACGATGGGGTGCAAGGGGCGGTGGCGGAGGACGTGGCGGCCGATGTAGGGGATTTTGTGCTGCTGCGGGCCGACGGGTTGTTTGCCTATCAGCTGGCTGTAGTGGTGGATGATGCCGAGGCTGGCGTGACGGACGTGGTGCGCGGTGCCGACCTGCTCGATTCCACACCCCGGCAGATCCTGCTTCAGCGAGCCCTGGGTTATGCCACGCCGCGCTACGTCCATCTGCCGGTGGCGGGCAATGCCGCAGGTGAAAAGCTCTCCAAGCAGACCCTGGCGCGGGCGGTGGAGGACGCCCGGCCCCAGCAGGTGCTCGTGGATGCGCTGGATTTTCTCGGGCAGGCGCCTCCGGCGGGGTTGGCCGACGGGAGTCTCGATGCCTTGTGGGCGTGGGCGCGGGCCAACTGGGCGCTGGACCGGGTACCCCGCCAACGGCTCGTGCCCGCACCCCGTTACGGCTGACGCGGCCGGTTTCAACTCGACTGGCGTCGGCGGGTGGATGCGCTACGCTGAAAGCAGGGTGGCCTGGCGACAGATGGGCTGACGTTGTTCCCGCGGGTGGGGGAGTCATGGGCTGGTTGCGATGCCTGAATACGCCAATCACCTGCTGGCGCGGCCGGCGGGTGTGGATCGTCGGGGCCTCGAGCGGCATCGGCGCGGCCCTGGCCATCGAGCTTGCGGCCCGTGGGGCGCGGCTTGCGCTGTCGGCCCGCAGTGGTGGCCGGCTGCAGGAGCTGGCGCGTGATCTCGACGGCGTGCTGGTGCTGCCCCTTGATGTGACCGATCCCGGCGCCTTCACGCTGGCGATGCTGCAGATCCTCGACGCCTGGGGCGGTGTGGACGTGGTGATCCTGAGCGCCGGCACCTACACGCCGATGCGCGCCTGGGATCTCACCGTCGATACGGCCCGGCAGACGGTGCACACCAACCTGCTCGGGGTGATCGACGGCGTGGCTGCGGTGGTTCCCCAGCTCCTGCGCCAGCGCGGTGGGGCGATTGCCGTCGTCGGTGGTGCGGCGGGCTATCGGGGATTGCCGGACGCCCTGGCCTACGGGCCGAGCAAGGCGGCACTGATCAATTTTGCCGAAACCCTCTATCTGGATCTGGCGCCCCACGGCGTGTCGGTCTTCCTCATCAACCCAGGCTTCGTCACCTCGCCGCCACGGATGGCGTGCATGGATTTCGAGATGCCGGCTCCCGTGGCGGCACCGGCGGCGGCCCGGTGTATCCTGGACGGCATGTCGCGGGGGGCGTTCGAGATTCATTTTCCTCAGCGTTTTCCCTTTTTTCTCAAGTGCCTGCGCTGGTTACCCTATCGGCTGTACTTTCGCGTGGCAGCCCGCAGCCGGCTGTCGAAGCGCGAGCATTGACGGATGACGACGCCAGCCTGGCCTGTCTTGTTTCGGGGTTTTGTGCCCAATTTGGGCAGAGTTCCGCGGATGTGTGTCAAGATGATTCCCGGGTGCTCGTTTTGATGTTGTTTAACTTTCCTTTCAGGCCGTCTCTCTAGAATCCGTCTTCATGGAAGCGCTGCTCCTGCGCGTCCGTTGGACGGAGAGTCACATGTCGACACTGACAAGCCGGGATGTCATCCTCAAGCCCTACGCCCTGCTGCGGCGTGGCCAGAACCGGTGGGATGGGTGGTACGACGTCCTGAAGAAGGATGATCGCAGCCCGATCCAGACGTTCGTGCGGGTGCCGTCACCCGAGGGCTTCGCCAACGCCGAACTGGCCTGCCAGGCGGCGGAGATTCTTGCCGAGTGGGATTTCGACCGGGGCTACGGGTTCAGCCGTCCGCAGCGCTGAGCCCGCCGTAATCTCTCTTTCCCTTCGCTGTCCCCCTTATCGGAGTCATCATGAAGATGCATGTGCTGGGCGCTCTGATGTTGCCGCTGGCCGCCCAGGCCGCGGTGTACAAATGCGGCGAGGGACCCAACGTGGTGTTCACCGACCGTCCCTGCACCTACGTGGCGCCGGTGGCCAAGGCCGTCGCGCCGCCGGTGGCGGTGGTCACGCCGGCCGAGCTGAACGTGCGTCCGGTAGTCAGCAGCCGCGAGCCGGCGGGCGTTCGGCTGCTGCCGCGCTGAACCACGGCCATCCGGGCCGGCCTCTGCGCAGCTGCTTCCGTAGTCCTTCGCGGCCTTTTTCCAGCTGAGCCTTCAGCCACCTGCCCAGGCTGGTGCCGGAGGGCGCGATGCACACCAGCACGCACGGCCGCTCCGCGCTCAGCCGGACCCATCCGCTGACGCTTGCCACCCAGTCGTCCCCGGCGGCCAGACGCTGTCGGGGTGCATGCAGGGTGTCGCCCAGCCAGCAGGGTGGGCCTTCGAGCCGGGCGGCGCCGTCTATCACGATGATCCGGGTGCCGGCCGTGAGGTGTTTCGTCCACTGTTCTCCGCGCTGAAGTTCGAGGTGATCTGCGTCGTCGGCGGGGTACGGGTCCATGGTCGTGCTCCTTGCTTGGGACGACGACAGCCTAAGCGTTGAGGGGATGTCGAAACAGGCACAGGAATCGGCTCGCTGTATCGGTACAGATTTGTTTTTTCGAGTCTGTTATGGTGCGCTTTGCGCCGATCTGTACCTTGGGGCCAATCCCCGGCCCGGGGATCATGGCGCGATGGACACCGCCGCCGTGGATACCCCGCTTTATCTTCAACTCGCAGCCCACTATCGACGGGCGATTGCCAGCGGCGTGCTCGTGCCCGGCGCTCGGATGCCGTCGGTGCGTGCCCTGATGCGCACCCACCGGGTCAGCCTGTCCACCGCGCTGCAGGCTTGCCGCAGCCTGGAGGAGGAGGGCCTGCTCGAAGCCCGGCCGCGCTCCGGCTACTTCGTGCTGGCGCCGCGGCGGGCGGTGCTCCAGCCGGTGCCGGAGCCCGAGCCCGGCGCCACGGCAGCGCCACCCGATCCGGCGCCGTATTCCGGCATCCACGACCGCATCTCGGATTTCGTGGTGAAGTGCGAGCGTCACCCGGTGGTCACCAACCTGGCCCTCGCGTTCGGCTCGCCCGAGTGCTACCCCCAGGAGGCGCTGAAGAACGCCGCCTTGCGCGCCCTGCGGCGTCGGCCCGAGGTGCTGGTGAGTCCGGTGCCGCCCCAGGGCGATCCGGGCTTTCGGGCGGTGCTGGCGCGGCGGGCGATGGCGGCGGGGATGGGCCCGACGCCGGACGAGATCGTCGTCACCCACGGCTGCACCGAGGCGCTCAACCTGGCCCTGCGGGCTGTTGCCCAGCCCGGCGACACCGTGGCGGTGGAGTCGCCCACGTATTTTGGCTTGCTGCAGGTGATCGAGAGCCTGGGCCTCGTCGCACTGGAGATCCCCACCAGCCCCAGCCGCGGGATGTCGGTCGAGGCGCTGGAGCTGGCGCTCGCCACCCACCCGCAGCTCCGCGCGGTGGTGGTGGTGCCCAATTTTCAGAACCCGCTCGGCTGCGTGATGCCCGACGAGGAAAAGGCGCGCCTCGTGGCCCTGTGCGACGCGGCGAAGGTGGCGCTGATCGAGGACGACATCTACGGCGCCCTCAGCGACGACGATCTGCCGCTGCGCACCGCCAAGTCCTGGGACAGGAGCGGCAACGTGATCCATTGCGGCTCGCTGCACAAGACCCTCGCGCCGGGCATGCGCATCGGCTGGATGCTGGGCGGGCGCTGGCTGGCGCGCATCCGGATGCTCAAGCACGCCCAGAGCCGGGCCAACGACGCCCTGGCCCAGCTGGCGATTGCGGAGTTCATGGGCAGCCACGCCTACGACCGCCATCTGGTGCGCCTGCGGCGGCTGCTCAAGGCCCAGCGGGCAGCGACGGCCGAGGCCATCGGGGCGCACTTTCCGGCCGGCACGCGGCTCAGCATGCCGTCGGGCGGGATGATGCTGTGGGTCGAGATGCCGGGCGGGCGCTCGTCCGGGCAGGTGTTCGACACGGCGCTGGCAGAGGGCATCCGCGTGGCGCCGGGGCTGATGTTTTCCAACAGCGGCCGCTTCGATCACTTCTTGCGGATCAGCTGCGGCTCGCCCTTCAATCCCAACATCGAGGCCGCGCTGAAGCGTCTCGGGCAGATCGTCGCGGCGGGCGGCTGAGAGCCGGCCCGCGGCGGGTTGCGGTCAGATCACCAGCTGGGTGCCCAGCTCGACGACGCGGTTGTTGGGGATCTTGAAGAAGTCGGTGGCGCTGGTGGCGTTCTTCGACATGAAAGCAAACAGGCGCGCCCGCCACGGGTGGATCCTGCGGCCCAGCACGCCGGGGATCACGGTTTCGCGCGAGAGATAGAAGGTCGTCTCCATGATCTCGAAGGGCTCGCCGAGCCGCCGACAGTGCTCCAGCGCCTGCGGGACGTCCGGGTCTTCCATGAAGCCGTAGCGGATCACGACGCGCAGAAAGCCCTTTTCCATGCGGTGCAGGTAGAGTCGATGCAGGTCGTTCACGTAGGGCGTGTCGGTGGTTTCGACAGTGACCAGCGCGACCCGCTCGTGGAGCACCTGGTTGTGCTTGAGGTTGTGCAGCAGCGCCGCCGGCACGCCTTCCTTGGAGCCGGTCATGAACACCGCGGTGCCGCTCACCCGGTGCACGTCGGCGCCGAGCATCTTCAGGAAGGCCGGCATCGGCACGCCCTGCTTGGCCAGCTCGCGACGTACCAGTCGACGTCCGCGGCGCCAAGTGGTGAGCACCGTGAAGGACACCAGCGCCATCACGATGGGGAACCAGCCGCCCTGCGGGATCTTGATTGCGTTGGCGGCGAAGAAGGCAATGTCGACGATCAGGAAACCGCCCGCCACCAGCGCCACCACCAGCGGATGCCAGCGCCACAGCAGCACCATCACGAAGCCGACCAGGATGGTGTCGATCAGCATCGTGCCGGTGACGGCAATGCCGTAGGCGGCGGCCAGGTTGGACGAATTGCCGAAGCCCACCACCAGCGCCACCACCGCGAAGTAAAGCGTCCAGTTGGTGAAGGGCACGTAGATCTGGCCTTGCTCCTTGCCGGAGGTGTGGATGATCAGCATCCGCGGCAGGAAACCCATCTGTACCGCCTGCCGGGCCACCGAGAAGGCGCCGGAGATCACGGCCTGGGAGGCGATGACGGTGGCCAGGGTGGCCAGCACCACCATCGGGATCAGCGCCCAGTGGGGGCCCAGGTGGAAGAACGGGCTCTCGATGGCGGCGGGTTCGTTGAGGAGCAGGGCGCCCTGGCCGAAGTAGTTGAGCACCAGCGCCGGCATCACGAAGCCGAACCACGCCAGGCGGATCGGGTAGCGGCCGAAGTGGCCCATGTCGGTGTAAAGCGCCTCGCCGCCGGTGACGGCCAGCACCACCGAGCCCAGCGCGAGGAAAGCCAGCCCCGGGTGGTTGAGGATGAAGCGCGCCGCGTAGATCGGGTTGAGGGCTGCGAGCACGTCCGGGTGGCGGGCGATCTCGATGGCGCCGAGCATGCCCAGCACGCCGAACCAGCCCACCATCACCGGCCCGAAGAACAGCCCGACGGTGCCGGTGCCGCGGCTCTGGATGAGGAACAGGCCGGTGAGGATCGCCAGGGTGATCGGCAGCACATAGGTCTTGAAGTCTGGCGAGACGATCTCCAGCCCCTCGACCGCCGACAGCACCGAGATCGCCGGGGTGATCATGCTGTCCCCGTAGAACAGCGCGGCGGCAAAGATGCCCAGGAGCGAGATCACCCAGGTCACCACCCGGTTGCGGGAGTTCTCGGTGATCAGCGACAGCAGCGCCAGGGAGCCGCCTTCGCCCCGGTTGTCGGCCCGCATGATTACCGTGACGTACTTGAGGGTGACGAGCGCCATGATCGACCAGAACACCATCGACAGGATGCCGAGGATGTTGTCAGGGGTGACGTGGATGGGGTGATGGCCGTTGAAGATCTCCTTCAGGGCGTAGAGCGGGCTGGTGCCGATGTCGCCGAAGACGACACCGATTGCCGCAACCACCACCGGCGCCAGGGCCTTTTGCGAATGATCGTGGGACACGGTTGGGTTCTTTCTGTTTTTGTCTGTTTGAGCGGAAACAGGCAACACACTCCCTCCTTGCCTGTCGTGCAGACGAAATTGTCCGCCTTCCGCAGCGCATCAAATTGACTTGGCTCAATGGCTGCGCGCCCGGATTGCGGGCGTATCGGTCCGGTCGTGAAGCGCTTGGATTGCGGTATTCCCTTACGCGCTGCCCTTAGCGGTGCTTCGCACCTACAATGCGGGCTTGCCGGCCAGAACGGCCCGGATCCTGCCTTGAGGAAGTTTCATGAAGTCGAATGTGCGAAGCGCGGCCAAGGGCCTGGCGCTGGGGGTGCCGGCCATGCTGGCGTCGGGATTGGCGATGGCTGCGAGCGTCGAAGGCCTTGCCGTGGCCGGCATTCCGGTCGATTTCATCCTCTTCGCGCTGACCCTGCTGGGCGTCGCGCTGTTCCACGACCACACGCTGAAGGTCGGCCTCGTCGGGCTCACGGTGATCTCCCTCTACAAGATCGTGTTTACCGGGTTCAATGCCGGCCCTGGGGTGGGCGGGCTGGCCGCCCACTTTGCCCATGAATGGGTGACGCTCTCCAACCTCTTCCTGCTGCTCATGGGCTTTGCGCTGCTGGCGCGCCATTTCGAGAAGACCCGGATCCCGGTGATCCTGCCGCGCTACCTGCCGGACGACTGGAAGGGCGGCTTCGTGCTGCTGGTGATGGTCTTCGTGATTTCCAGCTTCCTCGACAACATCGCCGCGGCGCTGATCGGCGGCGCGATGGCGCACTCGCTGTTCCGGGCCAAGGTACACGTGGGCTACCTGGCGGCCATCGTCGCGGCGTCCAATGCTGGCGGATCGGGCAGCGTGGTGGGCGACACCACCACCACCATGATGTGGATCGCCGGGGTGAGCCCGCTGGCGGTGATCGAGGCCTTCACCGGTGCCGCCGTTGCCTTGCTGATCTTCGGCATTCCGGCGGCCCGCGCCCAGCACAGGCATTCGCCGATCATCCGCCACGCCCACGAGCATACCCATGTGGACTTGCCGCGCGTCGGCATCGTGGCGCTGATCCTGGCGTCGGCGGTGGCGGTGAATGTGATCGTCAATGTGTACTTCACCGCGCTGGCCGACAGCTTCCCCTTCCTGGGCGTGGCGGTGTGGGCGGCGATCCTCCTGACCGCGAGCATCCGCCGGCCCGACTGGGAAGTGCTGCCGGAGACCTTCATGGGGACGATCTTCCTGCTGTCGCTGGTGAGCTGCGCCTCGATGATGCCGGTCGAGAAGCTTCCCGCCGCGTCGTGGCAGACGGCCTTCGGGCTGGGCTTCGTGTCGGCGGTGTTCGACAACATCCCGCTCACCGCGCTGGCCCTCAAGCAGGGTGGCTACGACTGGGGCTTCCTGGCCTACGCGGTGGGCTTCGGCGGTTCGATGCTGTGGTTCGGCTCGTCGGCCGGAGTGGCGCTCTCCAACATGTTCCCGGAGGCCAAGTCGGTGGGTAACTGGCTGCGCCATGGCTGGTACGTGCCGGTGGCCTACGTGGTGGGGTTTGCGGTGATGGTGCTGGTGGTGGGCTGGCATCCGGCCGACGACCTGAAGGCCGCGCTCCCGCACTGACGCCCATTCGCCCCGCCTGCCCCGGTGGGGCGCCGGATGAAATGAACGACGAGCCCACGGATTGGGTGCGAGCTGTGCAAGAATAAGATTCATTTGTGGCCCGTCGGGCCTTCGATCGGGAGGCGCCCATGGGGTTGCGGTTCAAGTTCAATCTGGTTCTTCTTGCGGTGTTTCTGGCCGGTTTCGGGGTTGCCGGCTACATCTCCCACGATCTGCTCCACCGCCAGGCCCGCGAGCGCGTGCTTGGTGAGGCGCGGCTGGTGATGGAGGCCGCGCTGGCGATCCGGGGCTATACCGTCGGGCAGGTCAAACCCCACCTGATCGACCGCATGGAATCCACCTTCCTGCCCCAGACGATCCCTGCCTACGCGGCCACCGAAACCCTGGCCGAACTCCACAAGAAGTACCCCGACTACGACTACAAGGAAGCCACCCTCAACCCCACCAACCCCCGCGACCGGGCGGCTGACTGGGAGGCGGATCTGGTCAATGTCTTCCGCAATCGTGCCGACAACCGCGAGATCAGCGGCCAGCGCGACACGCCCACCGGGCCGACGCTCTACATCGCCCACCCGATCCGCATCGAATCGGCGGCCTGTCTCACCTGTCACAGCACGCCCGACGCGGCGCCGGCCAGCATGCGCAAGGTGTATGGCTCGGCCAATGGTTTCGGCTGGAAGCTCAACGAGGTGGTTGGCGCCCAGGTGGTGTCGGTGCCCATGTCGGTGCCTTTGGCCAGCGCCGGCCAGGCCTTCCGCACCTTCATGCTGTCGCTGGCAGCGGTGTTCGGGGCGGTCTTCGTGGCCCTCAACCTGATGTTGTCGTGGCTCATCGTGGGGCCGGTTTCGCGGATGTCCGCGGCGGCCGACAAGATCAGCACCGGCGACTTCGACCAGCCCGAGTTCCCCGAGCAGGGCCGTGACGAGGTGGCCGTGCTGGCAAGCTCCTTCAACCGCATGCGCCGTAGTCTCGAGAAGGCCATGCAGATGATCGACGGCTGAGCGCAGCAATGACCGACCAGCCGGTGCTGCCCGACGGACATCTGCTCAACGAGTACCGTATCGACCGGGTGCTCGGCGGCGGTGGCTTTGGGGTCACCTACCTCGCCCACGACACCAACCTGGACTGCCGGGTGGCGATCAAGGAATACCTGCCCAAGGGTGCCGTGGTGCGCCGGCCTGATTTCGGCGTCGAGCCCCGCTCGGAGGAGGCCCGTCGCGCCTTCGACTGGGGGCTGCAGCGCTTCCTGCTGGAATCCCGGGCGCTGGCGAGCTTTCATCACTCGGGCATCGTGCGGGTGCTGCGCTACTTTCTGGCCAATGACACTGCTTACATGGTGATGGCCTACGAGACTGGCCAGCCGCTGCAGCGCTGGCTGGTGGGTCGCCTGCCGTTGGATCGGGCCAGCCTGCTGCGCATCGTGCGCCCGCTGCTCGACGGCCTGGAGGCGGTACATGGCGCCGGCTTCCTGCACCGGGACATCAAACCCGGCAACATCTACATCCGCGACGACGGTTCGCCGGTGCTGCTGGATTTCGGCTCTGCCCGGCGCGTCGAGGCCGACAACGTGGATCAGTCCCTCACCGCGGTGGTGAGTCCCGGCTTTGCGCCAGCCGAGCAATACCACCGCCACGGCAAGCAGGGGCCGTGGACCGATCTTTACGCCCTGGCCGGGGTGATGTACTGGATGGTCACCGGCCATTTGCCGATGGAATCCCTCGCCCGCATGCGCGAAGACACCATGCCGCCCGCGGCGCGGATCGGCAACGTGGCGGTGTTCGGCATCGGCCTGCTCAACGCTATCGACTGGGCCCTGAAGCCCGACGAAAACGCCCGTCCGCGGGACGTGGCAGCCTTTCGCCGGGCCTGTCTTGCGCCGCCCGCCGGAGGCGAAGGGCCCGCCGAGCCACAGCTCGATGCGCCGCTCCCGCTTGGGCTTTCCGCCGCCGAGGCGCGCACCTTCGTTGCCGCAGTGCTGTTTGCCGACGTCACCGGGCCCTTTGGTGACGACGCCCTGCGTACCGAAGGTCGCACCCGGCTGGCGAGGATGCTCACCCAGGCCGTTGCACCTTTGCCGCCCACCACCCGGCTGGCGGTCAATACGAAAGAAGGCTGTGCGGTCTGCTACGTGGGCGATCCCGAAGACGCCCTGCGCGCGGCCACCCAGATCGGCGATGCGGCGGCGGGTGAAGGCCTGGGCGTGCAGATGGGCATCAACCTGGGCCCGGTGCGGGTGGCGTCGGATGCCGGTGGCCGCTCGCGCATCCTGGGTGACGGCATCTCCACGGCGTGCCGGGTGATGCGCCTGGCAGAGCCAGGCCGGGTTCTGGTGTCGAGGGCGTATTTCGAGGTGATTCACCACCTCAAGCGCAACGCAGCGGTGTGCTTCCAGCACCTGGGCGTGCGTCGCGATGCCGAGGCACGTGAGCATGAAGTCTTTGCCTACGCAGGCGAGGGCGGCGTGGCCGGCGGCGCGCCGCTCAATCCCTCGATCCCGAGACCGATGGCCGGGGCCGATCTCACCCCGGCGGTGATCGAAGCGGCGGAGCGTAGCCTCGCGCTGCACATCGGCCCGATGGCGAAGGTGCTGGTCCGTCGCACGGTGCCGCGAGCGGCCAGCGGGGCCGAACTGCACCGCCTGCTGGCCGAGATGATTCCCGATCCGGCGTCGCGGGCGGCGTTTCTGGCGGGGGTGACGTCGGGCGAAGGGGCGACCGGCTCACGGCCGATGAGCGCTGCGCCGTCGGTGTCGCTGTCGGCCGGGCCCGCAGCGCAGACGCAGCGTCCGCCGGAAACGCCCGCAGCCCTGGCCGACGAGACCTTGGCGCGGGTCGAGACGATCTTTGCCCGTTACATCGGGCCGATGGCGAGGGTGCTGGTGAAGCGCGAAGCGCGCAGCGCGGATTCGGTCGAAACCCTGTGTCGAGGGCTGGCCGGACATATCGACAAGCCGGCCGATCGCCGGCGCTTTCTCGCCGACCTGGGGTTCTGAAGCGCTCAGGGCAACGGTACGGAAAAGCCGTGCTTGCGGCACGCTGTGATCAACGCCGCTTCGGCGATCTCGAAATCAAAGCCGCGCAAGGCGTGCGCAATGGCGCCGAAATCGCTGCCGAAGGCGTGGCCGAGCAGGCTGGCGTGGGTGTCGAGCAGGTGTAACGCCCTCATGTCGCAGTCGATCAGGAGCGGGAGCAGTTCGGCGCAGACTGCTGCAAGCTGCTCCCGGTCCATTGGGCCGGTGTGGGGGGGAGTTCGGCTTCCGGAGGGAGCTTGGCGTCCAACTCCGCCATCAGGGCCTGAAGTTCGGCGCGGAAGCGCTGTAGAACGGCGTCCACTTTGGCCATCGGCCGGGTTTCGCGCAAGGTCAGCTCCAGGCTCTCGGCTGCCGGCTGGAGCCGGAAGGCGCCGAAAGTGCCGGCGAGCCCCTTGACGGTGTGGGCGCGGCGGGCGGCAGCAACCCAGTCGTTGGCCGCCAGCGCATCGGCGATCACGTCGGCTGCGGATCTCTCGGTGGCGGCAAAGTCGCGCAGCAGTGCAATGTAGAGTTCGGGATCGCCTTCCATCCGGCGCAGGCCGGCGGCCATGTCCAGACCGTCGATGGCGTCGGGGATGCCCGGGGGCAGAGTGGCGGGTGCATTGCCTGGCTGGGCAGGTGAGTGCATGGGGGCTCCGTCGGGCGCCGTCATTGGTTGGGGTGAGGGGCGGCCGGCATCACGGAGTGCCGGTCTACGCCCATGGCGTTTCTGTCCGCCGGGATTGACGGGCGCCGCAGGGGCGCCCGCAGGAATAACGTGGCCGTTCAGACAACCATCGCCTTGCAGGCCTTGGCGCATTCCGCACAGCTTTCCATGCATTCCTTGCAGGCTTTGTGCTTGGCGGCGTGCTTCTTGCACTCCGCCTCGCAGCTCTTGCAGATATCCACGCACAGGGCGGCGAGCCTGGGCGCGAACCTGGATTCGGCGCCGGCCAGGGTGATCAGTGCGCGACAGCTTGCGAGCATCTCGCGCACGCTGGTGGCGCAGGCGGCCATGGCTTTGTCGCCTTCGCCCAGCAGCATGATGCAGTGGGTCAGGCAGATCTCGCCCTTCTCGATGCAGATACCGGCCGTGTCGAGCACGGCCTGCCACGGGTGAGCGCCTTCGTGGTGATGGTGGTGGTCGTCGGCGGCGACCGCCGCGCCGGCGCTGGCAAGCAGGGCGCCGGTGGCGAAGAGGGCTTCACGACGGTTCATGGTTGTTCTCCCGGAGATTATTTGGTGCTGGAGTCGGTGCTGCGGTCGGTGCCGTCCAGGCGGCGCGCTTCTTCTTCGCTGACGTACTCGAACACACGCACGACCTTCTGGACACCGGTGGTGCTGCGGGCCACTTCGGTGGCCGCCTCGCCTTCGCGCTGGCTCACCAGGCCCAGCAGATAGACCGTGCCTGCTTCCGTGACGACCTTCACATGGGGAAGGTGGAATTCCTTCTGGTCCACGAAGCGGGCCTTCACCTTCGAGCTGATGTAGGTGTCGTTGGTGCGGGCGGAGAGGGTGCTGGTGGGGGCCACGCGGAGTTCGTTCACGACTTCGCGGACATTTTCTACAGAGGCCGCGATTCGCCCGGCCTCCTCACGGGACGCCTCGTTGAAGGCTTCGCCGGTGAGGAGGAGCTTGCGGTTGAAGGAGGTGGCATTGACATGGACGTTATCGCCCAGACGGTCGTTGATCCACTTGCCAGCCTTCCATTCGATGCTCTCGTCGTCCACGTAGGCACCGGAGCTGCGGCGGTCGGCGGTCATTGCCACGGCCACGCCGGCGCCGCCGACGAACACCGGGATGCAGCCCTGCATGACCGAGGCGGAACCCAGGGCGAGGAGAAGCGAGGCGAGCAGCTTGCGGGGGAATTTCATTCTTCTACTCCGAGAAAGAGGCAGTCGATGCCATCACACAGGCAATGAAGGGTGAGGAGGTGGACCTCCTGGATGCGCGCCGTGCGGTCAGCGGGCACGCACAGGTGGATGTCGTCCGGGCCGAGCAGGGCGCCCATCTCGCCGCCACCCTTGCCGGTCAGGGCGACCACACGCATCTCGCGCTCATGGGCGGTGCGGATGGCCTCGATCACGTTCGGCGAGTTGCCGCTGGTGGAGATGGCCAGCAGCACGTCGCCGGGCTGGCCAAGGGCACGCACCTGCTTCGAGAACACCTGGCTGAAGTCGTAGTCGTTGGCGATGGAGGTGAGCGTGGATGAATCGGTGGTCAGCGCAAGGGCGGCCAGCGGCGGGCGTTCCATCTCGAAACGGTTGAGCAGTTCGGCGGCGAAGTGCTGGGCGTCGGCGGCCGATCCTCCGTTGCCACAGGCGAGGATCTTGCCGTTGGCCATCAGGCTGTGAGTCATCGCCTCGATGGCATGGGCGATGGGTTCGGCCATGAACTCGAGGGCGGACAGCTTGGTGTGGGCGCTGTCGGTGAATTGCTGGGCGATGCGGGCGACGAGATCCATGGGATATCCGGAAGGCGCGCCGGAGCGGGCGCGAGCAGAATGGGTAGCACGGTAACAGCCTGCGGATTTTACCACCCGCGCTCAAACGCGCAGTTGCCGGGAGAAATCCGCTTACAAACCGACATAGACGTCGACCCGCAGGCGCTTCCAGGGGTTCCGGTCGGTGGTGAGGCGCCCGATGCGCCCGGCGATGGGCGTGCCCCGGTCCATCTCCTCGGCGACGTCGCGATTGTCGCTGCGGGGCAGGTAGCCGAGCTTGGCGCCACGCCATTCGACGCGCACTGCAAAGGGGTCGTGGCGGTTGTCGGGTTCGCGCACCAGGGCCAGGCGGTCGCCCTCGCGCATGTCGTCCCACAGGATCTTGCCGCCGTAGTACTGGAAGCCGGCGAGTGGTGACGTCTGAACCAGGATGCGCATCTGCTGGGCGGCGGCCGGAGCGGCGAGGACGCATGTCAGCAGCACTCCACGCAAGATTTCACGAAGCATCGAAAGCCCCGCGAATCCACTCGATGCGGGCTGCGTCGAGGCCGTCCAGGAGGATCGCGTCGAAGCGGCAGGCGCGATTGGCGTGACGCCGCCCGGCGCCGGCCAGCCAGTGCTGCGCTGCGAGGATCACCCGCTGCTGTTTGCTGGCAGTGATGCTGGCTGCGGCGCCGCCAAAGCGGCTGTTCTTGCGCAGGCGCACCTCGACGAAGACGATGCTGTGTCCATCGTCGGCGACCAGGTCCACCTCGCCGCCGCGGCAACGCACGTTGCGGGCGACGATGTGGAAGCCGTGGCGTTCCAGGTGCCGGGCCGCCAGCGCCTCCGCTGCCGCGCCGTCTTGCAGGTGGGCGGCTTGCATCGGCGCGCCGTCGCGCCCACAATCGCCCTCCGCCGATATCTCCCGCGACGTTCGTCGCGCCCGCCATGCATCCCACACTGCCGGAATCTCCGCTTGCCAAGACGCCGTCATTGTATGTGGTGGCCACCCCACTGGGGAACATGAATGACATGGGCCTGCGTGCGCTGGCCGTGCTCAAGGCCGTCGATGCCATCGCCGCGGAGGATACCCGGCACAGCCAGCGCCTCCTCGACGCCTTCGGCATCAACACCCGCCTGGTGGCGCTCCACGAGCACAACGAGCAGGCCGCGGCCGGGCTGGTCATCAAGATGCTCGAAGAGGGCAAGCAGGTGGCGCTCATCACCGACGCGGGCACGCCGGCGGTGTCCGATCCCGGTGCGCGGGCCGTGGCGCGGGTGCAGGACGCCGGCCATCCGGTGGTGCCGGTGCCCGGCGCCTGCGCCGCCATCGCCGCGCTGTCGGCGTCCGGCCTGGCTGACGGGCATTTTCACTTTCATGGTTTCCTGCCCACCAAGTCGGCGGGCCGCAAGGCCGCGCTGGAAGCCCTGCGCAGCGTGCCCGGCACGCTGGTTTTTTACGAAGCGCCCCACCGCATTGCCGAGACCCTCGCCGACATCGCCGCAACCTTGGAAGCGACCCGCCAGATCGTCGTTGCCCGGGAGCTCACCAAGCTCTTCGAGCAGATCGTGCGGATGCCACTCGCCGACGCGCCCGGCTGGCTGGCGGCCGACCCCAACCGTTCCCGCGGCGAGTTCGTGCTGCTGGTGTCCGCCGCGCCGCCGACGGAAGGGCTCTCGCCCGACGCCGAGCGGGTGATGGGCCTGCTGATGGCCGAGCTGCCCCTCAAGACGGCCGCGCGCCTCGCCGCCGAAATCACCGGCGCCCCCAGGAACGACCTCTACGCCCACGGCCTGCGCGTCAAATCGAGCGCCGACGCTGAGGAATGATGCTGGTGGGCTGCTAAAATATCCCAGCCGTTAAATATTGATTCTTTGGACGGAAGCTCATGTCGACCCTGACCCTCACCCGCCCCGATGACTGGCACCTGCACGTGCGTGACGGCGAAGCCCTTGCCACCGTCGTGCCGGATACCGCCCGCCGCTTCGGCCGGGCGCTGATCATGCCCAACCTGCGCCCCCCGGTCACCACCGTCGACCAGGCTGCCGCCTACCGTGATCGCATCCTTGCCGCGGTGCCTGCTGGGCTCAAGTTCGACCCGCTGATGACGTTGTACCTGACCGACACCCTCAAACCCGAGGAGATCGACAAGGCCGCCGACAGCGGACTAGTGGTTGCCGCCAAGCTCTACCCGGCCGGCGCCACTACCAACTCGGATGCCGGTGTCACCGACATCGCCCGCATCTACCCCGTGCTTGAGCGCATGGCGGAGCGGGGCATCGTTCTCTGTGTTCATGGCGAGGTGACCCATGCTGACGTTGATATCTTTGATCGCGAGCGCGTCTTTATCGATCGCGTACTGGCGCCGGTTGCAGCGCGCTACCCGTCCCTGCGCATTGTCTTCGAGCACATCACCACGTCCGAAGCGGCGCAGTTCGTGACCGAAGCCGGGCCGAACGTGGGTGCCACCATCACCGCCCACCACCTGCTCTACAACCGCAACGCCATCTTCACGGGTGGCGTGCGCCCCCATTACTACTGCCTGCCGGTGCTCAAGCGCGAAACCCATCGGGAGGCCCTGGTGCGCGTCGCCACGTCGGGTAGCCCCAAGTTCTTCCTCGGTACCGATTCGGCACCCCACGCCAAGAGCACCAAGGAAGCCGCCTGCGGCTGTGCGGGCTGCTACACCGCCCACGCGGGCATTGAGTTGTATGCCGAAGCCTTCGAGCAGGCGGGCGCCCTCGACAAGCTCGAAGCCTTTGCCAGCTTCAACGGCCCCGATTTCTACCGTCTGCCCCGCAACACCGACCGCATCACCCTGGTCAAGGAAAGCTGGGGCGTGCCGGCTGCGGTCGATTACCTGCCAGGCGATCCGCTGGTGCCGCTGCGGGGTGGCGAAACCATCGGCTGGAAACTGAGCTGACCCGAATCCGCTCCCGATTTGACGATGCGTCCGATTTCTAAGCGACTGTTGATCCTTGCCCTCCTGCCGTTGCTCGCGGCTTGCGAATATGAGGGCGCCGCCTTTCTCATCGACGGACGTGACCAGTCGATCTCCCTCGTCCGCGAGCAGCAGTTCTTCTGGGACGATGAGGTCAGTCAGGCTGTCGTCGTCTCGCGGATGCCCAGCTGCCTGCGCCGCTACAGCATCAAGTCCGGTGTGTCAGGCAGCGTGAAGATGGAGGTTTTCGAGGCGGGCGACATGCTGTGGGCGCTCAAGCAGGGAAAGAACTGGTATCTCGCCAGCACCGAGCGCTGCGAGTTTCAGGTCTGGAAGGACGCCCCCGCCGAACCGCCCGGCCGGATGGTCGGCACCTTCACCCGCAAGGCCGACCGCCTGCAGTTCGTCGCCGCCGACAAGCCTGCCACGCCGATCAAGCCGGCTGGCGAATGAGCCCGGCGGCGCTGGCCGGCCTTCCGCTGTTTGAGCCCGTCACCGGGCTGCTGGCCCGGTTTCCTTTCGAACATCTTCCCGACGCTGCTGCGCTCAGTGCGCTGCTCGAAGACTTCGCGCCCGCTGCCCGCGCCGGCTCCGGCATGCCGATCCGCTTCACCCTGCCGCCAGAGGGCGACATCGCCTACGAGCAGCACATCCACGCCACCGGCCAGGTGCCGACCCGCGCCGACAACTGGCACGACTTCTTCAACGCCCTGGCGTGGTGCGTGTGGCCCACGAGCAAGGCTGCCTGCAACGCACTGCACCTGCGCGAGCAGCAGGCGCGACGCGACGCTGGCCTGTCCGGCCGCGGCGCCCTGCGCGACGCGCTCACCCAGTTCGATGAATGCGGCATCCTGGTCGTGTCGTCCGATCCGGCAATCCCTGCGCTCCTCGCTGGCCACGAATGGGAAGCCGCGTTCTGGCGTTACCGCCAGCGCCTTTCTGAGACCACCCGCTTCCTGATCTTCGGCCACGGCAGCTGGGACCAGCTCCGCGCGCCCTTCGTCGGCCTGTGTGCCAAGGCGCTGTACCGGGTCGTCGAGCCCGGCTGGCTGTATCTGCCCGATGCCGAGCGCCAGCGCGAAACCGATGCCTGGCTGGCGGATCGCCTCACCCGACAAGCCTTCGGCAAGGCCGATCTCTTTCCGCTGCCGCTACTCGGCGTGCCCGGCGTGACGCCCGACAGCGACTCCCCGGTTTACTACCGCGACACCCGCCAGTTCCGTCCGCTCCGTGCAGGGCATCGCACCGCCATGCACACAAGGCTGTAAGCGCTTCGCGATTTGCGGGAAAATAGCGGGCTTGCCGGATGCCGTCCGGGTGTGCCCGGCCTTCGGCCCCGAATTCAATCTCCAGGAACCGCCATGCTGCAGAAATTCTCCGCCTTCCCCGGCGTCGCCGGCCCCGTCGTCGTCATCGTGATGGACGGCTACGGCATCCCCAAGAACGACGCCGGCAGCGCCATCGCCGCCGCCCGCAAGCCGACCCTCGACAAGCTCTTCGCCGAATGCCCGCACATTACCCTGCGCGCCCACGGCACCGCGGTCGGCATGCCGTCGGACGACGACATGGGCAACTCGGAAGTCGGCCACAACGCCATCGGCGCCGGCCAGGTATATGCCCAGGGCGCCGCGCTGGTGGCCAACGCGATCGCCGACGGCGCCATCTGGGCGGGCGAGGCGTGGAAGGAGATCGTGGCGGGCGCAAAAACTGGCCGGGGCGTGATCCACTTCATCGGTCTGTTCTCTGACGGCAACGTGCACAGCCACATCGATCATCTCAAGGCGATGGTCGCCCAGGCCAAGGTCGAAGGCGTGAAGACGGTGCGCATCCACGCGCTGCTCGACGGCCGCGACGTGCCCGAAACCAGCGCCCTCGACTACGTGGTGCCCTTCGAGGCCTTCCTCGCCGGGATCAGCACCGACGGCTTCGATGCCCGCATCGCCTCCGGCGGCGGCCGCCAGTACATCACCATGGACCGCTACGACGCCAACTGGCCGATGGTCGAGAAGGGCTGGAAGACTCACGTGCTGGGCGAAGGCCCGCAGTTCGCCAATGCCACCGATGCGGTGAACGGCCTGCGCGAACGCCACCCTGGCACCATCGACCAGGATCTGCCCGAGTTCGTGATCGCTGAGGCCGGCAAACCCATCGGCACCATCGAAGACGGCGACTCCGTCGTCTTCTACAACTTCCGCGGCGACCGGGCCATCGAGATCACCCGCGCCTTCGTCGAGGACGACTTCGACAAGTTCGACCGCGTCCGCGCGCCCAAGGTCACCTACGCCGGCATGCTGCAATACGACGGCGACCTGCAGCTGCCCAAGCGCTTCCTCGTGGCCCCGCCGGCGATCAAGGATACGTCTGGCGAGTGGTTCAGCAAGATGGGCCTCGCCCAGTTTGCGTGCTCCGAAACCCAGAAGTTCGGCCACGTCACCTACTTCTGGAACGGCAATCGCTCCGGCAAGTTCGAAGGCGAAACCTGGCAGGAAGTCCCGAGCGACGTGGTGCCCTTCGAGCAGCGTCCGTGGATGAAGGCCGCCGAGATCGCCGACGCGATGATCGCCGCGATCAGATCCGGCCAGTACAAGGTGCTGCGCTGCAACTTCGCCAATGGCGACATGGTTGGTCACACCGGCAACTTCCGCGCCGCCACCATGGCCGTCGAAGCCGTCGACCTGGCCCTCGCGCGCCTCCTGCCCGCCATTGAGGCCGCCGGTGGTGTGGCGCTGATCACCGCCGACCACGGCAACGCCGACGAGATGTTCGAGCTGGATAAGAAGACCAAGCAGCCGGCCCAGAACAAGGACGGCAGCTTCAAGGCCAAGACGGCCCACACCCTCAACCCGGTGCCGCTGGTGCTGTTCGACAAGGTGACCGGCGGCAGGCTGGGCCTCAAGCAGACCGAAACCGCCGGCCTCTCCAACATCGCCGCCACCGTCGCCAACCTCGTCGGGCTCGACAAGCACGCCAAGTGGGATGACAGCGTGCTCGAGGTGAAGTAAGCCTTGTCGGCCGCAGTCTGGCTACAAAGTGAAAGGGCGCGTACCGCAGGGTGCGCGCCCTTCGTCTTTCAAGCTGAGATGCCTACGCGGCGTTCTTCGAGCCTGGCGGAAACAGCTTGTCCAGCACCGCCATCAGCGCCGCCGGCTTGAAGGGTTTGATGAGATAACCATTCACCCCCAGGTCACGCAGCTCCATCACCCGCCCGGGGTCGCGTTCGGCGGTCACCATGATGATCGGCAACGCCTTGTTGGTGGCGCGGATGCGCTGGACGAACTCGCTGCCGTTCATCTCCGGCATGTTCCAGTCGCTCAGCACCAGATCGAATGGCTTCTTCGAGAGCAGGTCGAGGGCCGCCTGCCCGTTGCCTGCACCGAAGGCCTCGTAACCCTCGCTCTTCAGCAGCGCCATCACGACACTCCGTATGGATGCCATGTCATCAACCACCAGAACGCGTCGTGCTGCCTTGTTCATGCAACTGGCTCCCGTCGGTCAAGCTTCATCTCCGCGCTGAGCCCAGCGTCGGCCGTTGGTCCCGATCCCCGACACGAAGATCAGCAGCCACAGGCCAAACGCCGAATCAGCCAAAAGGTTGCCGGGCACAGGACCAAAAGGCCCACCTGAAACGGCACCCCAAGGCCAATAGCGGCCAATTCCTGGACGTTCTTGAGCTGCCGCTGCGCAGGTGGCTTACGGGGCCGCGCCACGCGCCCCGGCCTGTCGCGAAAGCTGTCCAAGACCGGATACCCGACGGGAACGCGCACCACCGAAAATAAAGCCTTCAGCCAGCCTGAACCGGCGCGACGGTTTCAGGCTTCGATGCTGGCGTCTTCCTGCAGCTGCCACATGCGGGCGTAGGCGCCGCCCCTGGCGAGCAGGTCGGCGTGATGGCCGCGCTCGACGATGTGGCCCTGGTCGAGCACGATGATCTCGTCGGCGTTCATCACCGTGGACAGCCGGTGGGCGATGACCAGTGTGGTGCGGCCCTGGGCTGCGGCGTCGAGCTGGGCCTGGATGGCCTTCTCGGTTTGCGAATCCAGCGCCGAGGTGGCTTCGTCGAAGATCAGGATGTCGGGGTTCTTGAGCAGGGTGCGGGCGATAGCGACGCGCTGCTTCTCGCCGCCGGAGAGCTTGAGACCGCGCTCGCCCACGCGGGTCTCCCAGCCGTCGGGCAGGCGGGCGATGAAGCTTTCCAGCTGGGCGGCGCGGGCAGCCGCTTTCACCTCGTCGCCGGTGGCGTCGGGGCGGCCGTACTGGATGTTGTAGAACAGGGTGTCGTTGAACAGCACGGTATCCTGCGGAACGATGCCGATGGCGGCGCGCAGGCTGTCCTGGGTGAGCTGGCGGATGTCCTGGCCGTTGATCGTCACTGCACCGCCCTGAACGTCGTAGAAGCGGAACAGTAGCCGCGCCAGTGTGGATTTTCCAGAGCCGGAGTGGCCGACCACCGCCACGGTGTGTCCGGCGGGGATGGCGAAATCCACGTCATGGAGGATCTGCCGGGCCGGGTCGTAGGCAAAACCGACGTGCTCGAAGCGCACGTCGGCGGGGCCACGGGCGAGGGGCCTGGCGTCGGGCGCATCGGCCACCTCGCGGTGGGTGCCCATCAGGCCGAACATGCGCTCGATATCGGTGAGGGCCTGGCGGATCTCCCGGTACAGCACACCCAGGAAGTTGAGGGGGATGTAGAGCTGGATCAGGAAGGCATTGACCAGCACCAGGTCGCCGAGGGTCATCCGCCCGTCGGCCACGCCCACCGCCGCGCGCCACATCATCGCGGTGACGCCGCAGGCGATGATCGCCGCCTGGCCCACGTTGAGCAGTGACAGGGATTTCTGGTTCTTGATCTGGGCAGCGGTCCACTTGGCCAGCTCGGTGTCGTAGCGGCGGGTTTCGAAGGCTTCGTTGTTGAAGTACTTCACCGTCTCGAAGTTGATGAGACTGTCGATGGCCCGGGCATTGGCGGCGGAATCCAGCTCGTTGGCCTGGCGGCGCAGCGCGGTACGCCAGTTGGTGATCTTGAAGGTGAAGGTGACGTAGAGCGTGAGGGTGAACACCGTGATGAGCGCGAAGCTGGGTTCGTACTTCACCAGCAGGATGCCCACCACCAGCCCGATCTCGACGAAGGTGGGGAGGATCGAATACAGGGTGTAGCTGATCAGCGAGCCGATGGAGCGGGTGCCACGCTCGATGTCGCGGGTCAGGCCGCCGGTCTGACGCTCAAGATGGAAGCGCAGCGACAGGGCGTGCAGGTGGCGGAACACCTGCAGCGAGATCTCCCGCACGGCCTCTTGCGTCACCCTGGCGAACACCAGCTCGCGAAGTTCGGTGAGGGCCGAGGTGGAAAAGCGCAGGGCCCCGTAGGCCACCAGCAGCGCTGCGGGCACCACGATGAAGGCCTGCTCCCGGGAGATGTCCAGCCCATCCACCAGCTGCTTGAACACCAGGGGCACCGCCACGTTGGCAAACTTGGCGCCGATCAGGCAACTCAGGGCGAACATCACCCGCCATTTGTAGGCCCACAGGTAGGGCAGCAGCTTCTTGATGGTCTGCCAGTCGTGGCGTTCGCCGGTGGCGGGGGCGGGAGGAGGGCCGGAAGGGGAACGACGCATGGGGCGGTGAGGAGTCCGGAGTGAGGAGTTAGGAGGGCTTTGCAGGTCGAGGGTGCGCGGGCGATGGGGTGTGGGACGGGGCGGAAGGAAGCAGAAAGGCCGGGTGCGGCCGCCTTACCCCTCCCTCGCCAACCTCACTGCCAGCCCGATGAACAGCAGGCCGCACAGCCGGTCGAGCCAGGGGCCAAGGCGCGGGCGGCGGGCGAGCAGGCGACCGATGGTGCCCGCAGCGAAGGCCATCGAACCGAAGATCACGATGGTCTGGGCGATGAAGATGAGGCCCAGGACGAGCATCTGCGCGGATACGCTGCCTTTCGTCGGATCGGTAAACTGGGGCAGGAAGGCCAGGAAGAACAGGCCGACCTTTGGATTGAGCGCGTTGGCGATAAAGCCCCGGGCAACATCCCGCTGCCACGGACGCGGCGGGCTGCCGGCCGTCGGGGCGAGCGTGCCGCCGCTCCGCAGGGCCTGGATGCCGAGCCACACCAGCCAGGCCGCGCCTGCCAGCTTGAAGGCGGCGAACAGCCCGCTGGATGCGCGGATCAGCGCTGCCACTCCGAGGGTGGCCCAGGCGATGTGGGTGATGCACCCGGCGGCGCAGCCGAGCCCGAAGGCCAGCCCCGCGCGGCGGCCTCGGGCCAGGCTCTGGCCGATGACCATCAGGTTGTCTGGCCCCGGCGCGAGCGTGATCAGTACCGAGATGCCGAGAAAGGCGAGGAGGGTGTCAAGGCTTGGCATGGCGCCCGATTCTGGGCGGCCAGGGCCGAGGCGTCAATGTGTGTGCTCGTGGCAGAGCAAGGCGAGATCGTCCACGGCGGACTCGCCCATCGTCTGAAGGTGCGCGAGCACCTGCATCGAGGCATTCTCCATCTCGTCCAGGTGGCGCAGGAGTGCGCGCTGGTCGCCGGCCGCCTTGGCTTCGAGGGCGGCGATGCCGGCGCTGTGGACGCGGATGTGGGGCGGTTCGATCTCCCGGTAGCCGGGCAATTTGCTGAAGCAGGCGTGGCCTTCGCCTTCGTAGTACCACTTGCCGAGACGGCAGGCGGTGTGGCTGGACACTTCGCCTGCCTTCAGGTCGAGCATGTCGAAGATGGCCAGATAGATCCGGAACTTGAAGACAATGTGATCGATCTTGGCAACCTCCACGAAGCTCTTCATGGCGCTGCCGGCGATCACGCCTTCCATGGCGCCCGAGAGGGTCATCAGGCGCTGCATGTCGCCGGTGGCGGTCTGGCCGCGGGCGCTGAACTCGCTGGCTGTGCGGGCCAGGGTTTCCATGCTGTCGCGGGCGCAGGTGGAGTCGTCGCGGATGCGCGTGACGAGGGTCGAGATGTCGCGTGTGGCGGTGGAGGTGCGTTCGGCAAGCTTGCGTACCTCATCGGCCACCACTGCAAAGCCGCGCCCGGCTTCGCCCGCGCGGGCGGCCTCGATGGCCGCGTTGAGGGCGAGCAGGTTGGTCTGGTCGGCCACGTCGTGGATCAGCTTGACGATGGCGCCGATCTCGTCCGCCCGCTGGGCCAGGGTTTCCACCTGATGGGCGGAGACTTCGGATTCGGCAGCCAGGTGTGACAGGCTCTGGGCGATCTCGGTGGTGGCCTGGCCGCTGGCGTGGGAGACGTGGGCGGCCTCGATGGCCTTCTCCTTCTCGGCGCGCAGCAGGCTGGCCATCTCGGCGAGGCTGCCCTGGGCATTGGCGAGCGAGCTGCCGAAGGCGCTCATGCGTTCGATCACGGCGAGCTGGCCGGTTGCGGCCTGCTGGTTTTCGGTGCGGGATTGCTGCAGCATGGTGATCTCGTCCCGAAGTGCGGCGATCTCGGTCTTCAGGCCCTCCTCGCGGGACAGGGCAGCCTGAAGTTCGGTTTCCAGCTGACGGCGTTGCTTGCCGTTTAACCACATGGTTTCTCGTCTCCGTATTTTTGGGCTGGCAGTCGTCAGCCGGTCGTTTCCCTGAGTACGCTCTTAACGACATGCCGACCGATTTCTTTTACCCCTCTCGAGGATTTTTTTGTATCGGATCATTCCATGAGGATCAACCTGGATCGGGTATCTGTTGCGCTGCTAGGGCTCGTCGGGGTGGCGCTGGTGTGGTCGGGCCTGGCGCCCTTCGACCGCACGACCTGGTGGATGGAGGTCGCGCCGGTGATGATCGCCGCACCGCTGCTGGTGGCCACCCACCGGCGCTTTCCGCTCACGCTGCTGCTGCAGGTGCTGATCGCCGCCCATGCGCTGGTGCTGATCGTCGGCGGCGCCTGGACCTACGCCAAAGTGCCCTTCGGCTTCTGGCTGCAGGATGTGCTGGCGCTGGATCGCAACCCCTACGACCGCATCGGACATTTCATGCAAGGTCTGGTGCCGGCAATGGTGGCGCGGGAGATCCTGCTGCGGCTGCGCGTGGTGCGCGGGCGCGGCTGGCTGTTCTACATTGTCACCAGCATCTGCCTGGCGATCTCGGCGCTCTACGAGCTCATCGAGTGGGGAGCAGCGGTAGCGCTGGGGCAGGGGGCGGATGCCTTCCTGGGCACCCAAGGCGACCCGTGGGACACCCAGAGCGACATGGCGATGGCGCTCATCGGCGCCATCGTGGGGCAGGTGTTGCTGGGGCGCTGGCAGGATCGTCAGATCAACCGGCTGGGCGGCCTGCGCCGGCCCCTGTGAGCCTCAGTGGAGGGTGCGCGGCATCGCCAGCGTGAATTCGGCGATGGGCGCATCGAAGCGTGAGCCGTCGCCGGCCACCATCTGGTAGCTGCCCTTCATCGTGCCCACCGGGGTGTCGATGGTGCAGCCGCTGGTGTATTCAAACTGCTGGCCGGGCTGAAGTACCGGTTGCTCGCCCACCACGCCGGAGCCCTGGACTTCCTGCACCTTGCCTTCGGCGTCGGTGATGATCCAGTGGCGGCTGATGAGCTGGGCGGTCACGCTGCCGGTATTGCGGATGGTGATGTGGTAAGCGAATACGTAGCGGTTGGCGTCAACGTCGGACTGCTCTGGGATGAAACGGGCGACGGCGGTCACCTGAATGGTGTCCCGGTTGGATGTCGAAATCATGGTGTCGGGCAGGGGGCTCGGGTTGGGGTTGTTCATTGAAGCCCAATCGTCGTTGCCCTGCAACCGTTGGTGACATTGGCGCGACTGCCGGGCGGCGGTAAACTGCCGGCCTCCCTCCGCCAACCGACCCGTAAACGGGCCTTCCCCATGAGCTACCGCATCGCCCCCAGCCTGCTTTCCGCCGATTTCGCGAAACTCGGCCAGGAGGTCACCCAGGTGATCGCCGCCGGTGCCGACTGGATTCACTTCGACGTGATGGACAACCATTACGTGCCCAACCTCACCATCGGTCCGCTGGTCTGCGAGGCGCTCCGCCCCCACACCACCGCGCCCATCGACGTGCATCTGATGGTCAAGCCCGTCGACCGCATCGTGCCCGACTTTGCCAAGGCTGGCGCCGACATCATCACCTTCCACCCCGAAGCCTCCGAGCACGTCGATCGCACCCTCGGCCTGATCCGCGACAGCGGCTGCAAGGCCGGTCTGGTCTTCAACCCGGCCACGCCGCTCACCTGGATGGACTACGTGATGGACAAGCTCGACGTGGTGCTGGTGATGAGCGTGAACCCGGGGTTCGGCGGCCAGTCCTTCATTCCCGGCACCCTCGACAAGCTGCGCGAGGCCCGCGCCAAGATCGACGCCTACACCGCCCGCACCGGTCGTGAGATCCTGCTGGAAGTGGATGGTGGCGTGAAGGTGGACAACATCGCCCAGATCGCCGCCGCCGGTGCCGACACCTTTGTGGCGGGCTCGGCGGTGTTCGGCGCGCCCTGCGATACCGACCCGA
The DNA here is from genome assembly GCA_041917255.1 of Zoogloea sp. Classification (GTDB taxonomy): domain Bacteria; phylum Pseudomonadota; class Gammaproteobacteria; order Burkholderiales; family Rhodocyclaceae; genus Zoogloea. Next base: position 98,821 of record JAYRYA010000006.1, on the reverse strand, counting down.
ACCGCTACGACACCGTGATCGGCAAGTTCCGTCAGGCCCTGGCCGGCTGATACTGCTTCATCCTGTAGCGCGCCGCCGGGCCGACGGCGGCACGCCCAGGAGCTTCACGAAGGCCCGGCGCATCCGTTCCGGATCGCTGAAACCGCAGCGCCGGGCCACCGCCTGCACCGAATCGCCGCTGCTCTCGAGCAGCGCCGCGGCGGCCTCGACCCGCAGCCGCTCCACCGCCCGCGCGGGCGACACCCCCACCTCCGCCGTGAAGCGCCGTGAAAAATGGCGCGGGCTCATGCACGCTTTCTCTGCCAGCGCATCCACGTCCAGCCGCTCGTCCAGATGGCTGCGGATGTGGTCGAGCAGCGCCGCAAAGCGCCCGTCGGCGGGCTGCAGGGCGGCCAGCTCGGAGAACTGCGACTGACCGCCAGGGCGGCGGTAATACACCACCAGCTGGCGTGCCGCGTGGCGGGCCACGGCTTCGCCCAGGTCGTCGCCGATCAGCGCCAGGGCCAGGTCGATGCCGGCGCTGATGCCGGCGGACGTCCACACTTGGCCGTCGCGGATGAAGATCCGGTCGGCCTCCAGCTTCACCTGCGGAAAACGCTTGGCAAAGGCCGACGTGCGCTGCCAGTGGGTGGTGGCCCGGCGGCCGTCCAGCAGCCCGGCCGCAGCGAGCAGGAAAGCCCCGGAGCACACGCTCGCCACCCGACGCAGGCGGGCGCCGCTGCGGGCCACGAAATCCACCGTGGCCGCGCAGCCGGTGGCCGGATACACGCCGTCGCCGCCCACCACGATGAGGGTGTCGGCGTCCGGCGCGTCGTCCATCGCCTCGGTGGCGAGGCGGATGCCGCCGGAGCTGGCCACGAGGCCGCCATCCCGCGAAACAAGCTGCAGCGCGTAGGCGCCGGGCACCGCGCCGTTGGCGGCCTCGAAGGCCGACAGGGGGCCGGCGGCGTCGAGGATCTGAAAGTCGGGATAGACCAGAAAGCGGATGGTGCGGGTCATGGCATGAAATGAGGTAATTGCGTCATTTACGCCATCACTCTAGCGGGCGACGATGGACGGGTCAAAACCTCCCGGAGTCCGTCATGAACCGCAACGTCCTGCTGCTCACCCTCAGCCAGGCGCTGGCGATGACCGTCGTCAGCCTGATGCTGTCTTCCTCGGCGCTGGTCAGCGTCGATCTCGCCGCCACGCCTGGCTGGGCCACCGTGCCGCTCGCTGCCCAGTACCTTGCCACCATGCTGGCGCTGCATCCGCTGGCCCGGCTGTCTGCGCGGCGGGGGCGGCGGCCGGTGTTCGTCGGCAGCGCGCTGGTGGGCGCCGCGGGGCTGGCGCTGGCAATGGCCGGTATCGCCACCCGCAGCTTCGCGCTGTTCGTGCTGGCCGGACTGGGTGTGGGCGTGCTGGGCGCAGCCAGCCAGTTCTACCGCTTTGCGGCCGCCGAAGCCGTGCCCGTCGAGCGGCGCGGGCAGGCGATCTCATTGACCCTCGCCGGCGGCGTGCTGGCGGCCTTCCTCGGGCCGCTCATCGCCCGTCACACCCGCGATCTGGCCGCGACGCCCTTTGCTGCCAGCTTTGCGGTGCTGGTGGGCGTCGCCTTGCTGGCGGCGCTGCTCGGGTCATGGCTCACGCTGCCGGCCCCGCAAGCGGCGGCTGCCGGCAGGGCGCCGCGCAGGCTGGCCGAGATCGCCCGCGATGGGCGCTTCCGGCTGGCCGTGGCCGGCGGGGCCATCGGCTACGGGGTGATGGGCCTCCTGATGACCGCCACGCCGCTGGCCATGCTGTGCGCGCGGCACGACTTTGGCGCCACCACCGCGGTGATCCAGTGGCATCTGGTGGCGATGTTCGCGCCGGGCTTCGTCACCGGCGCGCTGATCCGCCGCGTGGGGGCGCCGGCGGTGATGTTAGGCGGCGGGGCGCTCAATCTGGCGGGGATCGCCTGGGCGCTGGGCGGCGACGCGATCAACGATTTCGGCATCGCGCTGGCCCTGGTAGGCGTGGGCTGGAACTTCCTCTACGTGGGCGCCACCACGCTGCTCACCGAAACCTGCCGCGACGAGGAGCGCCCCACGGTGCAGGCCTTCAACGACAGCGCGGTGTTCCTCACCGTGACGCTGGCCACGCTGTTTGCCGGTCGGCTGGTGGATGGGCTGGGCTGGGAGCGGGTCAATCTGCTGGCGGCAGTGCCCGTGGCGTTGCTGATGGCGGCGATCGCAATGGGCGGCTGGCGGCGCGGCGTGCTGGCGTCGGCCCGGTGAAGTCCCGTATCCTGCGCGGCTTCCGATTCAGATGCTTCGCCCTGCCATGACTGCCCACACCCCTGGCCGCCCGGTGCGCGCCGTGTTGTTCGATCTGGACGGCACCCTGCTCGACTCCATCCCGGATTTATCCGAAGCTTGTCACCGGATGATGGTCGAGCTGGGCCGCGCGCCCCATTCCATCGACACCATCCGCACGTTTGTTGGCAAAGGCATGCTCAATCTGGTGCGGCGCTGCCTTGCCGAGCACGGTACCGCCAGCGACGCCGAGATGGCCCAGGCGGTGGACGTCTTCCGTCGCCACTACGCCGAGGTCAATGGCCTCGCCACCACGATCTACGAGGGCGTGGTGCCGGCGCTGGAAGCGCTGCAGGATCAGGGCGTGGCGATGGCCTGCGTCACCAACAAGCCGGCGGCCTTCACCGGCCCGCTGCTGGCGCGCATGGGCATCGCCGGCTACTTTGGCGCCACGGTGAGCGGCGACACCCTGCCCGAGAAGAAGCCCCACCCGGCGCCGCTTTTTCACGCTTGCGAACTGCTGGGTGTGCCAGCGGTGGAATCGCTGATGATCGGCGACTCCGCAAACGACGCCGAAGCGGCCCGTGCTGCCGGCATGCCGGTGCTGCTCGTCACCTATGGCTACAGCGAAGGAAAGCCGGTGGACAGCATCGATTGCGACGGGCTACTATCCAGCCTCGTCGATGCGCTCCCGCGCATCCGCTGATTCATCGGACCAACCCGATTCCATCGTGACCTCGAAGCGCATGATTTTCGTACAGGAGTTCCCTGCCGTTCGTATCCCCACCCCCGGTGGATGCGGCGGCCGGTCATGGCTGGGCTGCTGAGCCCCGTCTGAACCTGTCACGAGCAGCCCTCGTGATACCCTCGCGAAAAAGCATCATGTCCTTCCGGAGTCTCCATGACCGAAGCCGAATTCCAGGCCCTGGCCGATCAGGGCTATAACCGCATTCCGGTTACGCTCGAAACCTTTGCGGATCTCGATACCCCCCTCTCTGTTTACCTGAAGCTGGCCAACGCGCCCAACACCTACCTGCTCGAATCCGTGCAGGGCGGTGAGCGTTTCGGCCGTTACTCGATCATCGGCCTCGCCGCGCCCACGCGCATCGAAGTCCATGGCCGTACCGTGCTGCTGCTCACCAACGACCGTCTCGTGGAGCGCCGCGACTACGGCGATCCGCTGTCCTACGTGGGCGAGTTCATGCAGCGCATCAAGGTGCCGCCGCGGGATCACCTGCCGCGCTTTGCCGGCGGCCTTGTTGGCTGCTTCGGCTACGACACCGTGCGCTACATCGAGCCGCGCCTGGCGAAGACGGAAAAGAAGGACGAACTCGGCACGCCCGACATCCTGCTGCTGCTGTCCGAAGAAATCGCCATCGTTGACAACCTCTCCGGCAAGCTCACCCTGGTGGTGTACGCCGAGCCCGAGGTGCCCAACGCCTACAAGCGCGCCCAGAAGCGCCTGAAGGAGTTGCTGGGCAAGCTGCGCGAGCCGGTCAATGTGCCGGCCGATGTGCGCGTCGCGCCCACCGAGGCGGTGTCGAGCTTCGGCGAAGACGCGTTCAAGGCCGCCGTGCAGCGGGCCAAGGACTACATCGTCGAGGGCGACATCATGCAGGTGGTGCTCAGCCAGCGCATGAGCAAGCCCTTTGGCGCCTCGCCGATGGCCCTGTACCGGGCGATCCGCAGCCTCAACCCGTCGCCCTACATGTTCTATTTCAACTTCGAAGAGTTCCAGGTCGTCGGCGCCTCGCCGGAGATCCTGGTGCGCCTCGAGGACAAGGACGTGACCGTGCGCCCCATCGCCGGCACCCGCAAGCGTGGCGCCACCCACGACGAGGATCAGGCGCTGGAGCAGGAGCTCCTCGCCGACGAGAAGGAGCGCGCCGAGCACCTCCAGCTCCTCGACCTGGGCCGTAACGACTGCGGCCGCGTGGCCACCACCGGCAGCGTCAAGGTCACCGAGCGCTTTACCGTCGAGCGCTATTCCCACGTGATGCACATCGTGTCCAACGTCGAAGGCAAGCTCAAGGACGGGCTCGACGCGCTGGCCGTGCTGCGCGCCACCTTCCCGGCGGGCACTGTTTCCGGCGCGCCGAAGCTGCGGGCGATGGAGATCATCGACGAGCTTGAACCCACCAAGCGCGGCATCTACGCCGGCTCGGTGGGCTACGTGGGCTTCCATGGCGACATGGATCTGGCCATCGCCATCCGCACCGCGGTGGTCAAGGACGGCATGATCCACGTCCAGGCGGGCGCCGGCATCGTCGCCGATTCCGATCCCCAGTCCGAGTGGCAGGAAACCCAGAGCAAGGCCCGCGCCATGCTGCGTGCGGCCGAGATCGCCGAAGCCGGCCTCGATACCGCGCTGTGAACACCAAGCAAAAGGCCGCCCGCAGGCGGCCTGGTGTAACGCGGCGGGCGAGGGGGTCAGAACGCGATGCCGACCTTGGCCTGAACCAGCCAGTTGTCCGCGCCCTGCTGGCCGGCGGCGATCGTCTTGCCGACGGTGTCCTGCCAGCGCGCGCCAAGGCCCAGGTTGAGCTGGCCCATGCGGTAGTCCAGATCGGCGCCGGCCTGCCAGGCGAACATGTCCACGGTGCGATTGCCGGCGTCCGCCTTCACCCAGCCGATGCCGGGGCCGATGCCGAAGGTCACGTCCTTGGCGACGGGGATCGTCCAGCGCGGGTTGAGTTCCACGGTGGTGAGGTCCAGCCCGCCCTTGTCGAACTTGTTCACCGACAGCTTGGTGCGCACCACGCCGGTGGGCGTCTGGATCAGGCCGCAGTTCATGGCCAGCTCCAGGCCCCAGGCGTCGCCGCTCTTGGCGTGCTGCGGGTCCATGATGCCGCCGGTCACCGACGCCACGAAGTTAGGGGCATAGCCCTTGTCGGCGATCGGCAGGAACTGCCAGTCGCCAGCGAAGGCGGGGGCGGTGAGGGCCGAAAGGGCGGCGGCGATCGTCAGGATGCGGGTGGTTTTCATCGTTCTTCCTCGGGTGTTGTTGGAATGCGGCGACATCTTTCCATACCCGCCAGCCGCCTGTCGGTAACCAAGGTTACAAACATTTGCCGGGCCCGCGCCGCACTGCGCCGGGCCGGCTTCAAGCCAGAACAAGCCAATGCGCCCGCCCGGAGTGGTGTCGGCGCCCAGCGAAAGGATGCTTCGTCATGCTGCTGATGATCGACAACTACGACAGCTTTACTTACAACCTCGTCCAGTACTTCGGCGAACTCGGTGCCGACGTGCGGGTGTATCGCAACGACGAGATCACCGTCGAGCAGATCGCCAACCTCAAGCCGGCCCAGATCGTCGTCTCGCCCGGCCCGTGTTCGCCGGCCGAGGCGGGCATCTCGGTGGCGGCCATCCAGGCCTTCTCCGGCAAGATCCCGCTGCTCGGCGTGTGCCTGGGTCACCAGAGCATCGGCGCGGCCTTTGGCGGAAAGATCGTCCATGCCAAGCGCCTGATGCACGGCAAGGTGTCGCCGGTGCATCATCTCGACAAGGGCGTGTTCAAGGGCCTGCCCAACCCGCTCACCTGCACCCGCTATCATTCGCTGGCCATCGAGCGCGAGTCGCTGCCCGACTGCCTCGAAGTGACCGCGTGGACCGACGACGGCGAGATCATGGGCGTGCGCCACAAGACGCTGTTCGTCGAGGGCGTGCAGTTTCACCCGGAATCGATCCTGACCGAGCGCGGCCACGACCTGCTGCGCAATTTCCTCGACCAATCCAAAGCCTGACCGGAGCCGCCATGTCCATCACTGCCCAGGAAGCCCTGCAACGCACCATCGAGCATCGGGAAATCTTCTACGACGAGATGCTGTCGCTGATGCGCCAGATCATGGCCGGCGAAGTCTCGCCGGTGATGACCGCGGCCATCCTCGCCGGCCTGCGCGTCAAGAAGGAGACCATCGGCGAGATCTCGGCGGCAGCCACCGTGATGCGCGAGCTGTCCACCAAGGTCATCGTTCCGCCGCCCAACGATCACTTCCTGGACGTGGTGGGCACCGGCGGCGACGGCTCCCACACCTTCAACATCTCCACCGCGACGATCTTCGTTGCAGCGGCGGCCGGCGCCCGGGTTGCCAAGCACGGCGGACGCAGTGTCTCCAGCAAGTCCGGCAGCGCCGATGTGCTCGAGAGCCTGGGCGTGAACATCAACCTCAAGCCCGAGCAGGTGGCCGAATGTGTCGCCCGCACCGGCATCGGCTTCATGTTCGCTCCCAATCACCACAGCGCCATGAAGAACGTGGCCCCGGTGCGTCGCGAGATGGGCGTGCGCACGATCTTCAACATCCTCGGCCCGCTCACCAACCCGGCCGGCGCGCCCAACACCCTGCTGGGCGTGTTCCACCCGGATCTGGTGGGCATCTGCGTGCGCGTGATGGAACGCCTCGGCGCCAAGCACGTGCTGGTGGTGCATGGCCGCGACAGCATGGATGAAGTGTCGCTGGGCGCCTCCACCCTGGTGGGCGAGCTGAAGGACGGCCAGATTCGCGAATACGAGATCCACCCGGAAGACTTCGGCCTCACCATGATGTCGAGCCGCAACCTCAAGGTGACCGACGCCGACGAATCCAAGGCCATGCTGCTGGGCGTGCTCGACAACAAGCCGGGCGCGCCCCGCGAGATCGTCGCCCTCAACGCCGGGGCCGCGCTTTACACCGCCAACCTGGTGGATTCCATTGGTGATGGCATCCTGCGCGCGCGCGAAGTGCTCGCCTCCGGCGCAGCCCGGGCCAAGCTCGAGGACTTCGTCGCCTGCACCAAGGCCTTCGCTTGAGCAGCCCCTATTTCAGAGAACGCCCATGTCCGACATCCTCAACAAGATCCTCGCCGTCAAACACACGGAAGTTGCGGCCGCCCGCGCGCTGGTATCCAATGCCGCGGTGCGCGAGCAGGCCGCCGCCCAGACGCCCGCCCGTGATTTCGTCGGCGCCATGCGCACCAAGATCGCCGCTGGCCGTGCCGCGGTGATCTCCGAGATCAAGAAGGCCAGCCCCTCCAAGGGCGTGATCCGCGCCGACTTCCGCCCCGCCGAGATCGCCGCCAGCTACGAGAAGGCCGGCGCTGCCTGCCTGTCGGTGCTCACCGACCGCCAGTTCTTCCAGGGCGCGCCGGAATACCTTCAGGCCGCCCGCGCCGCCTGCGGCCTGCCGGCCCTGCGCAAGGATTTCCTGGTCGATCCCTATCAGGTGTACGAAGCCCGCGCGATGGGCGCCGATGCCATCCTCCTGATCGCCTCCGCGCTCTCGCTGGTCCAGATGCAGGAGATGGAAGCCATCGCCGAAAGCCTGGGCCTGGGCGTGCTTGTCGAGGTGCACGACGGTGCCGAGCTGGACGTGGCCCTCAATCTGCGCACGCCCCTCATCGGCATCAACAACCGCAACCTGCGCACGTTTGAAGTCAGCCTGCAGACCACGCTCGATCTGCTGCCGCGCATCCCGGCGGAGCGTATCGTCGTCACCGAATCGGGCATCCTCGCCCCGGCCGACGTGGCCCTGATGCGCGAGCACAAGGTCAATGCCTTCCTGGTGGGTGAGGCCTTCATGCGTGCCGACGACCCCGGTGCCGGCCTCGCCGCCCTGTTTGGCTGATCGATGAGCGACACGCCGGCGCCGCCCGCCCCGGCCGAACCCCCAGCCCCGCCACCCGCGCGTGCGAGTTGGGCGCGTCGGCTGTCACGCGGGCTCCTCGCGGCTTTCTTCGCCTGCATCACCATTGCCGTCGTGCTGGTAGGTTGGCTGGGGGGTACCACTTCCGGTCTCGGCATGCTGGTGGATTTTGTCGCCCGTCTGTCGGGGGGCGTCGTCACCTTCGAGAAAGCCGACGGCTACCTGCTGGGCGATCTGAACCTGGGTCTGCTGCGGGTGCGCACGCCCACGCTGCAGGTGGATGTGCATGATCTGGCCCTTACCTGGAACCCCGCAGCGCTCACCCGCTCACGCCTCGACATCGCCCGCCTCTCCGCCGCCGACGTGCAGGTGGCCAGCGTGCCCAGCGACGCGCCCTCCACGCTGCCAGACAGCCTCGCACTGCCCGCCGCCATCGCCATCGACCACTTCCAGATCGGCCGCCTGCAGGTGGGCAAGCTCGAAGATGGCACGCCTGCCGCGCCGGACATTCAATTTACCGCGCTGTCCGGCGCGCTGGAATCCGACGGACGTCATCACCGGGCAACCGGCCTCAAGGCCATCGCGCCCTTCGGCCAGCTGACGGCCGACGCCGAGATCGACGGCCAGCGGCCGTTTCCCCTCAAGGCCACGGCGAGCCTTGCCACCCGCCACGCCGACGAAGCCTGGACGGTGAGCGCCAAGGCGGCTGGCGATCTGCAGAAGCTGTTGCTGGATGCCGGCATCGCCGGGGCCGGTGTCGACGGTACCGCTGCCATCGTCGCCACGCCTTTTGCCGGGCTTCCGCTGCAATCGGCCAGGATTCACCTCACCGGCGTCGACCCGAAGCGCTTCCACCCGGACGCGCCCACCGCGACCCTCGACGTGGATGCCGAGCTGACACCGTCTGCCGCCGCTGGCAGGACAGACGCGGCCGACTGGGTGGTGAGCGGCCCGGTGCGCATCGTCAATCGGGCGCCGGGCAGCATCGATGCCGGCGCGCTGCCGGTCGAATCCCTCGCCACCGCCCTGCGCTGGGCCAACGGCGAACTGGCATTGGCCGACCTGGATCTGCGCCTGCCCGGCAAGGCCCGTGCCGAAGGTTCGGCGCGCTGGCAGGCGCCCAAGCCTGTTACGGACACCCAGCCCGCCGCCGGTTTCGGCAAGGTGGACGCCGAGCTGCGCATCAGCAATCTCGACGCCCGCATGCTCCACAAGCGCGCGGTGACCACCCGCATCGCCGGGCGCATCGACGCCACCGCCGACGCCGAGGTGCAGACCGTCCGCGCCGACCTGCGCGATCCGCAGCTCAGCCTGCGCCTCGACGCCCGCCATGCCGCCGGTCTCGTCCGCATCGAAAAGCTCGTCGCCACCGCGCGGGCAGCCCGGCTGGAAGCCGCCGGCAAGCTGGCACTCGATGCCGCGGGCGGCTTCGAGGCCGCGGGCCGGCTCGACCGCTTCAACCCCCGCGCGTTTGTGACCACCGCGCCCACCGCCAACCTCAACACCCGCTTCACCCTCAAGGGCACGCGTTCGCCCCGACTTGCCGCACGGCTCGATTTCGACCTCGCCCCCAGCACGCTCGACGCCAAGCCCCTGGCCGGTCGTGGCATGGTGGTGGTGGACGGTGCGCGCCTCGTCGATGCCGATGTCGGCCTCACCCTGGCCGGCAACCGCCTCGTCGCCAAAGGCCGCTACGGCAAGCCCGGCGACGCCCTCGACCTGAACCTCGACGCGCCTGCCCTTGCCGCCCTTGGTCACGGCCTGGGGGGCAAGCTGCGCCTGGCCGGTGTGCTCCGGGGCAGCATCGAGCACCCGGCGGGGGATTTCGACCTTGCCGCCGAGCAGCTTGCGCTGGGCGACATCCGCATCGACGCCGCCAACGGCCAGGGGCGCATCGCCGAAGGCAAGAACGGCAGTATCGCCGTGTCCCTGTCGATGGCCGGCCTGCGCACGCCAAACAAGGATGGCACCCCGGGCAACACCTTGCTGCGCAGGGCCAGCCTTGTCTTCGACGGCACCCGCGCAGCCAACACCGCCCGGCTCGAGGCCTACGGAAACGGCCCGGCATCCCTCGTGGTCGGCCTCTCCGGCGCGCTGGCCGACGGCCCCCGCTGGCAGGGCCGGCTCGACAGCCTGCAACTGCGCGGTGACTACGGCATGACGCTCACCGCCCCGGCGCCGCTGCTGCTGTCGGCCGACACCGTCGAGCTGGGCGCAGCTGATTTCCGGGGCTCGGCCGGCGGGCGTTTCCGGCTCGATGAAACCCGCTGGCAGGCCCGCCACCTGGTGGCTCGGGGCAGCGTCACCGGTCTGCAGGTCGGGGTCATCCTCGACCCGACAACCCGGCAGGTGAAATCCCGCGGCACCTCGTTGCAGATCGGCGGCGAATGGAACGTGGACATTGGCGAACAGGTGAATGGTCTCGTGCGCCTCTTCCGCCAGAGCGGCGATCTGGAGTTGCAGGGCGATTCCCCCGTGCAGCTTGGCCTGGATGACCTCCAGCTCACCGTCAATGCGGTGGCCAACCGCATCGCATTCGGTTTTTCGGCCCACGGCAGCCGGCTGGGCAGCGCCTCCGGCGCCGGCACTGCGCTGGCGGAACGCACCGCCGACGGCACCGTGCGGCTGGTGCCCGGCGCGCCCTTGCTGGGCTCCGCGCGGCTCGACATCCCCTCGATTGCCTGGGCCGGTCCGCTGGCCGACCAGAACCTCAAGACCGACGGCAGCCTGAAGGGCGAGTTCTCCCTCGCCGGTACCCCGGCCAACCCCGAAGCCGCCGGCCGCATCCGCGGTGACGCGCTCTCCTTCGTGATGGCCGACCAGGGCTTGCACCTCTCCGGCGGCACGCTTGTCGCCGACTTCAACCGCGACCGGCTCAATCTCGAGGAATTCAGCTTTGTTTCGCCCAATCGCGTCAAACCCCGCGAAGGGCGCATCGGCGTGGCCCGGCTCACCGCCACGCCCGGCACCCTCAAGGCCAAGGGGCTGGTGCAGCTGTCCACCGGCGAAGGCCATTTCGACTTCCGCGCCGACCGCCTGCCGCTCCTTCAGCGGGTGGATCAATGGTTGGTCCTGAGCGGCGATGGCGAGCTCATCACCGGCTGGAATTCGGCGCACCTCAAGGGGCGCCTCGCCGCGGACGCCGGGTTTGTCGAACTCTCCCGTACCCCGCCACCCAGCCTGGGCGACGATGTGGTGGTGCTCGACCCCGCGCGGGGCACCAAGCCTGCGGCCAGCCCCTTCAGCATGTCGGTCGATCTGGCCGTTGGCCTGGGCGACGCCCTCTACGTGCGTGCGCTGGGCCTCGACACCCGGCTTGCCGGCGACCTTCGGCTCACCTCCGGCCCCGGCCGCCCCCTCGCTGCCACCGGCATCATCACCACCGTTGGCGGGGTGTATGAAGGCTACGGCCAGAAGCTCAGCATCGACAGAGGCATCATCACCTTCAATGGTCCGGTGGCCAATCCCGGCCTCAACGTGGTGGCGCTGCGCAAGGGCCTCACTGTCGAGGCCGGCGTGGGGATCACCGGCACCGCCCGCCGGCCCATCGTGCGACTGGTGTCCGAGCCCAACGTGCCCGACCCGGAGAAGCTCGGCTGGATCGTCCTCGGTCGCCCGCCTGATCAAGGCTCCGGCGGCGAGATGGCCCTGCTGCTTCCTGCCGCCCAGGCCTTGTTGGGCGACAGCGGCTCGGGCATGTCCGCCAGCCTTGCGCGCGCCTTGGGCTTCGACGAAATCTCGTTCGGCTCAAGCGTCGATGGTCGCAGCCGGGTGCAGACCAGCAGCGTCGCCACTGGCAGCGTCACCGGCACGGCGTCCAGCGCCTCATCGAGCAACATCGACAGCGTGCCCGGGCAGGTCATCACCATCGGCAAGCGGCTCTCTGCCCAGGCCATGCTCTCCTTCGAGCAGAGCATCTCGGGCACCTCGAGCATTGTGAAGCTCACCTACCAGCTCACCCGCCGCATCGCGGTCGTGGGCCGCGCCGGCAGCGAGAATGCGCTGGACGCTGTGTTTTCGCTGTCGTTCAAGTAGGCCCTGCGCCGCGAAGGCGCCCCATTCCGCGGCGGGAACGTGAGCCGTCGCTCCTGCGACGCCCTCCGAAGTCCGATCCTCGTGATGCGCCTTTCAGCTCGCCCAGAGATGAGCCGCCACCAGCGCCCGCCAGGGGGCGAACTGGGCGAGCCAGGCCTGGGTTTCCTTGGGGGTGGGCGGCGTGTCGTGGCCGAGGAGGGCCTGGAGTTTGCGCCGGACTGCCACGTCACCGTGGAGGGAACCGTCCATCTGGGCGAAGCCGCGGAGCAGGGTGTAGTCGATGGTCCACGGGCCAATACCGCGCAGTTGGGCGAGGGTGGCGTGGATCTCGGCGGCCGGGGTGCGGGCGTGCAGCCAGTGGCCGAGCGGCAGGCGCCCGTCGGCGGCGCGGCGGGCAACGTCGAGAAGGGTGGCGGCCTTGGTGGTGGAGTAGCCAGCGGCGCGGAGGGCGGGTTCGTCGAGGCGGGCGAGGGTGGCGGCGTCGGGGTAGCAGGCGATGCCGCTGCTGTGGCGCGTGCCGCCAGCGTTGTTGGTCGTCTCGATCAGCCGGCGTCGGATGCTCACTGCGGCGGCGACGCTGATCTGCTGGCCGGTGATCGCCCAGCTGAGGGCTTCGAAGGGTGTTGCGGCCTGGGGCACGCGCAGGCCGTGTAGGCGGGCGAGGAGGGGGCCGAGCTGAGGGTGATCCCGGTGGGCGGCAGCAAGCAGGGCGACGGGTTGATCGAGGCCGAGCAGGTGGCGGGCGAGGGTGGTGACCTCCATGGGCTCGGGGGCGGGGCCGTCGACCTCGAGCCGAACCTGAGCCTCGCCTGGGTTCAGATCGAGCGTGAGGCGGGCTGGTCGTCCGCGCCACAGCATGCCCTTTTCGATGCAGCGGCCGGTGACCCTTTCGGCCACCTGCCGGGTGTCGCGGCCGTGGAAGGCGAGGAAATCAGCGGGGCGGAAGTCGGCGGGCAGGAGCATGGCGCCTCAGCCGGCCTTGCGGAAGGTGAGGTTGAACCGGCACGCGCCGGTGGCGGGATGTGCGCCATCCTTCAGCGGCGCGATACCGTGGAAGCGCAGCCGCGTCGGCCCACCCCACACGATCACGTCGCCGTGCTGGAGCGGGATGCGCCGGGCCTTGTCGCCGCGGGCGTTGCCGCCCCACAGAAAGTTGGCCGGCAGCCCAAGGGAGACGGACACGATGGGCTGGGTGAAGTCCCGCTCGTCCTTGTCCTGATGCAGTGCCATCTTCGCGCCGGGGGCGTAGCGATTGATGAGGCAGGCGTCCGGTGTGAAGTTGGCAAAGCCGGCGTGGGCTGCGGCGTCGGTGGCGAGGCGTTGCAGGAGCGGCGGCATCGCGGGCCAGGGGCGGTTCGTCTGCGGATCGGCGCTGGCGTAGCGGTAGCCGCGGCGGTCGGTGATCCAGCCGAGCAAGCCACAACTGGTGGTGCCCACCGACATGGGGAATCCGCCCGGCGTGACCATGTGGCGGAAGGGCGCGGCGGCAGCGATGGCGTCGATGGCGGCGAGGAGCGCCGGGGCGTCGGCCAGCGCAAAGCCGGGCAGGAGTACCGCGCCCGGGTCGATGGGGATGTCGGCAGGCGCGGCGAGGTCGTCGAAGAGGCTGGCGGTGGTTGCAGGCGCGCCTTCGCCCTGGCGGGCTGCTGCGCGAGCGCCTGTCGGTGGCCGGTCGGTGCTCATGATTTGGCTTCCCGGTCGAGAAGGCTGCGTTTGCGCTCGATGCCCCAGCGGTAGCCGGCGAGGGCGCCGCCCACCCTCACCACCCGGTGGCAGGGGATGGCGACCGCCACCGGGTTGGCGGCGCAGGCGCCGGCCACCGCGCGCACGGCCTTGGGCAGGCCCAGGCGCTCGGCGAGCTGGGTGTAGCTGAGGGTGCTGCCCGGCGGGATCGCGCGGAGGGCCTGCCACACGCGCAGTTGGAAGGCGGTGCCGGCAAGATCGAGCGGCAGGTCGAGGCCGCGGCGGGGGCTTTCGACGAAGCCGATCACCTGGGCCATCCACTGCTCGAAATCGGCGTCGCCGGGGATCAGCCGGGCCCGGGGGAAGCGCGCTTCCAGATCGGCCACCAGTTGCACCGGGTCGTCGCCCAGGGCGATGGCGCACAGGCCGCGGGGCGTGGCGGCGACGAGGATCGCGCCGAGGCTGCACTGGCCCACTGCAAAGCGGATGTCGGTGCCGGCACCGCCCTTGCGCCAGGTGCCGGGTGTCATGCCGAGCACGGCGTCGGACTGGGTGTAGAAGCGGCTGGCGGCGGGGTAGCCGGCGCCCAGCAGGGCGTCGGTGATGCGGGGGCTGTCGGCCAGCCCGGCCTGCAGGCGGCGGGCCCGGCTGGCGTCGAACCACGCTCGGGGGCTGAGCCCGGTGACGGCCTTGAAGACGCGCTGCAGGTGTGCCGGGGTAAGACCGGCGGCGTCGGCCAGATCGGCGAGTCTGGGCGGGGTGTCGGCGGCGTCGATGCGCCGGCCAAGCTCGGCGACGAGGGCGGCGTGGCGTTCGGCCAGCGGTGGTGCATCGGGCCGGCAGCGCTTGCAGGGGCGGTAGCCGGCGGCTTCGGCATCCGCCGCGGTGGGGTAGAAGCGCACATGCTCCGGCCGGGGCGAGCGGGCGCCGCAGCTCGGGCGGCAGAACACGCCGGTGGTGCTCACGGCGTAGAAGAAGCTGCCGTCGGCGGCAGGGTCGCGGGCGAGGACGCAGGCCCAGCGCGGGTCGGCGGTGATCGGGCTGGCGGGGGCGGGTTTCATGGCGGGGCTCCGGCGAGGGTGCTCGAACTGTAGACCGGCTTGGCGGCGTCCGCACTCCGCATCTTGCGATGGAATTCACGCGGGCTGCGGATTGTTGCGGCGGGTGGTGTGTCCAACGGTCATGACCGCCGGACAAGGAGCCAGCCATGGGCGCACCACTGCTTTCATCGGAAGTTGCCGCCATCTTCGGGGCCCTCGGGCAGCCGGCGCCAGCGGCGGGGGATTGGGCGGCGCGTTCGCCCATCGATGGCAGCCGCATCGGAGTGGCCATGCGGGTGGACGACGTGGCGGGCGCTGTGGCCCGGGCGCGGGCGGCCTTTGCGCACTGGCGGCAGGTGCCGGCGCCCCGACGGGGCGAGGTGGTGCGCTGCTTCGGGGGGCTGCTGCGTCGCCACAAGCCGCAGCTGGCGCGGCTGGTGAGCATCGAGAGCGGCAAGATCGTGACCGAGGGGCTGGGCGAGGTGCAGGAGATGATCGACATGTGCGACTTTGCGGTCGGGCTGTCGCGCCAGCTTTACGGGCTCACCATCGCCAGCGAGCGGCCGGGCCACCGGATGATGGAGAGCTGGCACCCGCTGGGGGTGTGCGGGGTCATCACCGCCTTCAATTTTCCGGCTGCGGTGTGGGCCTGGAACGCCACCCTGGCACTGGTGTGCGGCGACGCGGTGATCTGGAAGCCGTCGTCGCGCACGCCGCTCACCGCGCTGGCCTGCCAGGGCCTGCTGCTGGATGCCATGGCCGAGGCGGGCGATGTGCCGCCGGGGCTCAGTCAGGTGCTGGTGGGGCCGGCGGCCACCGGCCTTGCGCTGGCCGATCACCCGGACGTGGCCTTGCTGTCGGCCACCGGCTCGACGGCCATGGGCCGGGCGCTGGCGCCGCGGGTGGCGGCACGCTTCGGACGCTGCCTGCTCGAGCTGGGCGGCAACAACGGGATGATCGTCACCCCGTCGGCCGACATGGAGCTGGCGCTGCGGGCAATTGTCTTCTCGGCGGCGGGCACGGCGGGCCAGCGCTGCACCACGCTGCGCCGGCTGATCGTGCACGAATCCGTCGCTGCCACCCTGCTGCCCCGGGTGGTGGCGGCGCTGGCGAGCCTGCGGGTAGGGCATCCGCTGGATGCGTCGGTGCTTGTCGGTCCGCTCATCGACGAGGTGGCACTGGATGCCCATCGGGTGGCGCTGGCTCAGGCCCGGGCCGAAGGTGGGCGGGTGGACGGGGGCGAGACGGTTGCGGTGCCCGGCTGCCCAGAGGGGTGTTACGTGCGTCCGGCGCTGGTGGACATGCCGGCCCAGACCGCGCTGGTGCGCCGGGAGACCTTCAGCCCGATCCTCTACGCGCTGCGCTACCGAGGCTTCGACGAAGCCATCGCGCTCCACAACGGCGTGCCCCAGGGGCTGGCGTCGTCGATCTTCACCACCGACTTGCGCGAGGCGGAGCAGTTTCTGGCTGCGGCGGGGAGCGACTGCGGCATCGCCAACGTGAACATCGGGCCGTCCGGCGCCGAGATCGGCGGCGCGTTTGGTGGCGAGAAGGAGACCGGTGGCGGCCGCGAGGCGGGCTCGGACGCGTGGCGGAACTACATGCGCCGGGCCACCAACACCATCAATTACTCCGCCAGCCTGCCCCTGGCCCAGGGCGTGCGCTTTGGCTGACGCTGCGATCAATTGGCCCTATCGACAGCAGGAATATTGGCAATTGGACTTAATTGGGCGCTACGGCAAGAATGCAGCCATACCACGACAAGAGGTGAAAGCCATGAAAACCATCCGCTACGCCAGCCATGCTGCCCATGCCAACGCCCATGACCACCGCGCCCGCTTCGTGATCGGCACCAGCGTCGTCCTCGTCGGGGCGGCCTTGTGGCTTGCCGAGATGGCCCGGAGCCTCATCGGTTAAGTCAGCCGCGATCGGGGGAGCACGATGAACGAACACAACGGCGCCGCCGGCCTGGCCCTGCCGGGGGGCGAGATGGCCGGCCTCGCCTGGCGTGACGCCTGGCGAATCCAGGCCCGCCAGCATCCGTGGATGACTGGCGGGCTGGTGCTTGCGCTGTCAGCGATGCTGCTGCTCCTGGCGAGCGGCGTGCGCGATGGCATCGCCGGCGGGGGCGAGCCGCTGCGGCTGGCGATGCTGGGCGGGCTGGCCGGCTTTGGCGCCACCGCGCTGGGCGCGCTGGCTGGCATCACCTTGCGCAAGCTGTCGGCCCGGGCCGAGGACAGCCTGCTGGGCTTTGCGGCGGGGATGATGCTGGCCGCCAGCTCCTTCTCGCTCATCCTGCCCGGCCTTGCCGCCGCCAAGGAGATGACCGGCAGCGGCGCGATGGGGGCGCTCACGGTGACCGCCGGGATGGCCCTGGGCGTGCTGCTGATGCTGGGCCTCGACCGCTTTACCCCCCACGAGCACGAAAGCACCGGCCCTTGCGGCCCCGGCTGCGACCGGGTGGGCAAGGTGTGGCTGTTCGTGCTGGCCATCACCCTGCACAACCTGCCCGAAGGCATGGCCATCGGGGTGAGCTTTGCCCAGGGCGACATGAATGTGGGCCTGCCCCTCACCAGCGCCATCGCGATCCAGGACATCCCCGAGGGGTTGGCGGTGGTGATGGCGCTCCGCGCCGCGGGCGTGCGCGCGTGGCCGGCGGTGTTGATGGCCGGTGCGTCGGGCCTGATGGAGCCGCTGGGCGCGCTGTTTGGCGCGGGCATTGCCGGTGGGCTCGCGCTGGCCTATCCCATCGGGTTGGGGCTGGCGGCCGGGGCGATGATCTTCGTGGTGTCCCACGAGGTGATCCCCGAAACCCATCGCAACGGTCACCAGACATCCGCCACCCTGGGGCTGATGGCGGGCTTTGCCGTGATGATGTTTCTCGATACGGCGATGGGGTGAGGCGCAGGAACGAAACGATGAGCAAGGACCAGCAGCGATATCACGACAACCTGCGCGACGAGATGGACGGCGCGGCCCTGTACGCGGGGCTGGCAGCCGCAGAGCCTGACCCGGTGCGGCGCGACCTGTTCACCCAGCTCTCGGCGGCGGAGCGCCAGCATGCGGATGTCTGGCGCAAGCGCATCGTGGCAGCGGGCGGCACGCCAGAGACCTACCGTCCGGGTTTCCGGACGCGGGCGATGGTGTGGCTGGCGCGGCGTTTCGGGCCGGCTTTCGTGCTGCCGGCCGTGGCCAGCGGCGAGGTGGCGGACAGGAACAAGTACGCCGGCCAGCCCGATGCGTCCGCCCTGGCCGGCGAGGAGCGTGGTCACGCGGCGGTGCTGCAGGCGGCGGTGTCACGGCGCGGTCTGGCCGGGCCCGAAATAGCCCGCAGCGAACGCTGGCACCGGCGCGGCGGCGGCAACGAGTTGCGCGCCGCGGTGCTGGGGGCCAATGACGGGCTGGTGTCCAACCTGTGTCTGGTGATGGGCGTGGCGGGTGCCGGTGCGCCGGCCGCCACCATCCTGCTGACGGGCGTCTCCGGGCTGCTGGCGGGGGCCATGTCGATGGCGCTGGGCGAATGGCTGTCGGTCACCAACTCGCGGGAATTCGCCCAGGCCCAGCTTGCCCAGGAGGCGCAGGAGCTGGACGAGACGCCGGAAGCCGAACGCAACGAACTGGCGCTGATCTTCCAGGCCAAGGGCCTCACCCGCGAAGAAGCGCGCCGGGTGGCCGATGAGTTGATGCGCGACCGGGCCGCCGCGCTGGAAACCCTGGGCCGCGAGGAGCTGGGTATCGACCCGGAGGAAATGGGCGGCAACCCCTGGACAGCGGCCGGTTTCTCGTTCGTGTTGTTTTCGGTGGGCGCGCTGTTTCCGGTGTTGCCCTTCTTCTTTGCCGGCGGCGCGACGGGCGTGGCCTGGAGCATCGGGCTGTCTGCGGTGGCGCTGGGGGCGATCGGGTTGGGCACCTCGCTGTTCAGCGGACGGGGGCCGGTGTATTCGATGCTTCGCCAGGTGCTGATCGGCACCGCCGCGGCGGCGATCACCTACGGCGCAGGGGCGCTGGTGGGCGTGTCGGTCGGCTGAGTCAGCCGGGCGGCTTGGGGAGCGCGGCGCGGATCAGCGCGGCCTCTTCGGCACGGCGGCGCTTGAGGGCCGGAAAGCTGGCCGGCATCCGCAGCGCCTCGATGGCATCGGCCAGCTCGGCCCAGCGCCGTTCCGCGATGAGCGGGGCGAGCGGGTCCCAGAAACGATGGCTGAAGCCCACGTTGAAAGCCAGCGACAGCAGGGCTGTCTGCACCGCGCCCGGCGTGCCAGCCTCGCCCGCCACCGGGTGGTGCGACAGCACACCCTTCCACCACGGTTCGACTGCCTCCGGCACCAGCTGGGCCACGTCGGCGGGTTTGATACGGATGCGCTCGAGGATCGGGTTGGCGGCGAAGGCGGCTTTGGCCGCGTCGTCCCGCTTGCCGGCGAGGGCCAGCACTGCCTGCAGCTCGGCCGGGGTGAGCAGAAACTCGTAGCGCGTGCGGATCACCTCCGGCTTCGCCTGGGCCAGATCGGTGGCGGGGTCGATCCAGCCGGAGCGGCCGATCAGCTTCACCGAGCCAGCGACCCCTTCCCACTTCATCAGGAAATCCAGATCGCCGCGAAAGCCGATGCGCGCAGCCAGCGCAGCCTGATGCTGGCGGGTGACGTCGGCGAGGCGCAGGGCAAGGCCGCGCTGCTCCTGCTCGATGCCGGCAAGATCAAAGGCGCCGTCGGGCCGGGCGCGGGCGGCGGTGGCGAGCTGGTCGAGGCGAAGGGAGAGGGCGCGCAGCTCGGCGCTGCGGGCGTGGAGGAGTTCCCGGCGGGTGTCGGCGAGGGCCGACTCGGCGCGCTGGCGCTGCTCGACCGCCACCGCTTCGGCGTCCCGCGCCAGCTTGGCCTGCCAGATCGCCAGCACCGCGGCGATGGCGATGGCGGTCACGCCGCTCTGGACGAACAGCCGGTTGCGGCGCAGCTGGCGCACGTTGGCGTTGTCCAGCTCGTCCCGGCGCATGCCGCGCAGCGGTGCTGCCACGCTCGTCACGGCTTCATGGAAGCGTGTGTTGTCCAGGCTGAGTGACTCGGCACCGGTGGCCCAGCTCAGATCGGCGTAAAGGGGTTCGTCGGTCAGATGGCCGGCGATGCAGCGGGGCAGGGCGGTGGTGCGGTTCCAGTCGAAATCGCGGGTGGCCTTGTCCCACAGGATCTCGCCGCCGGTAAGCACGATCAGCAGGCGGTCGGTGCCGCGGTTGGCGAGCCACCATTCCAGCTCCTGGCCGCACCAGGGCGACGCGGCAGACTGGGGGCTGGCGAAGAACAGCAGCCATTCCGCGGCCTGCAGGTGGCTGAGGATGCCCGACCACAGGCCGGGGCTGGCGCTCAGGTCGGAGCCATCGCGGAACACGTCCAGCCCGCGCAGCTTGAGGAGCGGTTTGCCGATGCGTTCCAGCCCGTCCTCGAAGGCCGGCGCCAGCCGGGCGTCGGCAGCATGGCTGTAGGAGATGAAGGCGTGGTGGTGGAGGGGCAAGGCGGCGCGCTCGTTCCGGGATGACGCTGCCCATCATCCGCCGGCCGATTGGTTTTTCCAATCATCACCAGCGAACATGGCAATTGGACCTCTCCGCCGCGTCGGCCGATACTTCATCCATTCCCGACGAACGACAGCCAAGGAGACGATCATGAAGAAGAAAGCCACCCAGACCACCGGCCTCGCGATGGACATCGGCATCAGCGCCGAAGACCGGGCCGAGATCGCCGCCGGCCTGTCGCGCCTTTTGGCCGACAGCTTCAACCTCTACCTGATGACCCACAACTTCCACTGGAACGTGAAGGGGCCGATGTTCAACACCCTGCACCAGATGTTCATGGCCCAGTACACCGAACAGTGGAACGCGCTGGACGTGATCGCCGAGCGCATCCGCGCCCTGGGCCATCCGGCGCCTGGCACCGGCAAGCTGTTCGGCAAGCTCACCAGCATCGAAGAGCCTGAGGGTGTGCCGGTTGCCCTGGAGATGGTGCGCCTGCTGGTGGCCGCTCAGGAGGCCACGGCGCGCACCGCGCGGGGACTGTTCCCGATGGTGGAGGCCGCCAACGACCAGCCCACCGCCGACCTGCTCACCCAGCGGCTGGAGGTCCACGAGAAGACGGCCTGGATGCTGCGCAGCCTGCTTGAAGAGTGATCTGACCGAAACCTGCCTGAAGACGGCAGCGACGCGGGATGCGTCGCTGCCGTTTTTTGTTCCGCGCCCGGCTTGCGCGCTTTGTTTCGCCATCAATCGTTCGGATTTCCGAACGCCTTTCCCGGCGCAAATCCGGAAAACCGTTTCCGGTGTGCCGCCGGTCAATAAAAAATCCAGTCCGATCAGTGGTTTATCGTCTCCAGCAGGCTGGCACGCAGCGTGCAATGGATAAGGCATGGCGCCCGCAGCGGCGCGGCCAATAAACAGGAGACAAAAATCATGACCACCCCCAGCTTCCGCCTCGAACACGATCTGCTCGGCGACCGCGAAGTACCCACCGACGCCTACTTCGGTGTGCATACCCTGCGGGCCCGCGAGAACTTCGACATCACCGGCATCTCGATCGCTGTCTATCCCGACCTGATCCGCGCGCTGGCCCAGATCAAGCAGGCCGCGGCCCGTGCCAACCAGAAGCTGGGCCTGCTCGACGAGACTCGCGCCGACGCCATCGTCGCCGCCTGCCGGGAGGTGATCGACGGCAAGCTGCACGATCAGTTCGTGGTGGATGTGATCCAGGGTGGTGCCGGCACCTCCACCAACATGAACGCGAACGAGGTGATCGCCAACCGCGCGCTGGAGCTCCTCGGCCACGCCCGCGGCGATTACCTGAAGCTGCATCCGAACGAGCACGTCAACATGAGTCAATCGACCAACGACGTGTATCCCACCGCCCTCAAGCTCGCCACCTACGTGGGCATCTTCCGGCTGATCGACGCGATGGCCGGGCTGTGCGGGGCCTTCGAGCGCAAGGCGGTGGAGTTTGCCGACGTGCTCAAGATGGGCCGCACCCAGCTGCAGGACGCCGTGCCGATGACCCTCGGCCAGGAGTTCTCCACCTACGCGGTGATGCTCGGCGAGGACGAGGCCCGCCTGCAGGAAGCCGCGCTGCTGATCCGCGAGATCAACCTCGGCGCCACCGCCATCGGCACCGGCATCAACGCCCACCCGGACTACGCCCCGCTGGTGTGCCGCAAGCTCGCCGAGATCAGCGGCATCCCGGTGGTCACCGCCCCCAACCTCGTGGAGGCGACCCAGGATTGCGGCAGCTTCGTGCAGCTCTCCGGCGTGCTCAAGCGCGTCGCGGTGAAGCTCTCCAAGGTGTGCAACGACCTGCGCCTGTTGTCCTCCGGCCCCCGCGCCGGCTTCGGCGAGATCAACCTGCCGCCGCGCCAGGCGGGCTCGTCGATCATGCCGGGCAAGGTCAATCCAGTGATCCCGGAGGTGGTCAATCAGGTGGCCTTCGAGGTGATCGGCAACGACATGACCGTCACCTTTGCCGCCGAAGCCGGCCAGCTCCAGCTCAACGCCTTCGAGCCGATCATCGCCCACAGCCTGTTCAAGAGCGCGTTGCACCTCACCAACGCCTGCCGCGCGCTGGCCAGCCACTGTGTCGAGGGCATCACCGCCAACCGCGATCACCTGCGCGAGAGCGTCGCCCGCTCCATCGGCATCGTCACCGCCCTCAACCCCTACATCGGCTACGCCAACGCCACCGAAGTGGCCGCCGAGGCCCACGCCAGCGGCCGCGGTGTTGCCGAGATCGTGCTGGAGCGCGGCCTGATGAACGCCGCCCAGCTCGCCGAGGTGCTGCGCCCCGAAGTGCTCACCCGCCCCCAGCCCATCCCCGCGACGACCGCCCGCGCCGCCTGACCTCCACCTGCACCCGACCACGAGGAATTCATCATGAAAATGAACCGGCTCACGACCCTGATCGGCGTCGCCCTGCTGCTCGGCGTCATCGTCGGCTACGCCTGCAACACGCTTGCCGGCAGCCCCGCCCAGGCCAAGGAGATTGCCAGCTACTTCGGCATCCTCACCGACATCTTCCTGCGCCTGATCAAGATGATCATCGCCCCGCTGGTGTTTGCCACCCTGGTGGCGGGCCTCGCCGGGATGGGCGACTCCAAGACCGTCGGGCGCATCGGCGCCAAGGCGCTGGGCTGGTTCGTCGGCGCGTCGTTCTGTTCGCTGCTGCTCGGGCTGGTGTTTGCCAACGTGCTGCAGCCGGGCGCCCACCTGGGCGTGCCGCTGCCGGACGTGGGCACCGCCACCAACCTGAAGACCGGCGCCCTCAACCTGAAGGATTTCATCACCCACGTCTTCCCGAAGAACATCTTCGAGGCGATGGCGGCCAATGAGATCCTGCAGATCCTGGTGTTCTCGGTGTTCTTCGGCCTGGCCCTCGGCCACCTCCACAACCAGACCGCCCGCAGCCTGGTGTGCACGATGGAAGAGGTGGTGCACGTGATGCTCAAGGTCACTGACTACGTGATGCGCTTTGCTCCGGTGGGCGTGTTCGGCGCCGTGGCCGGTGCCATCACCACCCAGGGCCTGGGCATGCTGCTGGTGTTCGGCAAGCTGCTGGTGAGCTTCTACGTGGCCCTGGCTGCCCTGTGGTGCGTGCTCATCGCTGCCGGCTATCTGGTGCTCGGCAAGGATGTCTTCCGCCTGCTCAAGCTGGTTCGCGGCCCGATGCTGGTGGGCTTCTCCACCGCCAGCAGCGAGTCGGTGTATCCCAAGCTGATGGAACAGCTCGAGAAGTTCGGCATCCGCAACCGCGTCACCAGCTTCGTGCTGCCCCTGGGCTACTCCTTCAACCTGGACGGCTCGATGATCTACACCACCTTTGCCGCGTTGTTCGTGGCCCAGGCCTACGACATCCCGCTGACCCTCGGCGCCCAGATCACCATGCTGCTGGTGCTGATGGTCTCCAGCAAGGGCATCGCCGGCGTGCCGCGTGCCTCCCTGGTGGTGGTGGCTGCCGTGCTGCCGATGTTCGGCCTGCCGGAAGCCGGCCTGCTGCTGGTGCTGGGCATCGACCACTTCCTCGACATGGGCCGCACCGTCACCAACGTACTCGGCAACGCCATCGCCACCGCCGTGGTTGCCAAGTGGGAAGGCGCCATCGACCCGGTTGATCCCGCCCTCGCCGACGCTGAAGAGGCGCTGCCGGTGGAAGGCGACGACAGCGCGCCGGCCCTGGCCTGATGGGTAGTGGGGAGCAGGGAGTGGGGCTTTGACCCATCGCGCGTAGCGCGACCCACTGCCCCTTCCCCGCTTCCCACTCCCTGCTTCCTACCCACCAACGATCCTCCCTGACGGGGGCGGCCCTCCCATCCGCCCCGTCATCCTTGCCCGGCGTATCATGCGCCGGGCTTTTTTCCCTCCAGCGCTGTGCGCCGCCCCATGACTATCGACTGGTTCATCCTCGCTCCCGCAGCTTTCTTCGCCGGCATGGTCGATGCCGTGGTCGGCGGCGGGGGGCTCATCCAGATTCCGGTGCTGCTGTCGTCCTTCCCCCAGACGGCCATCCCGACCCTCTTCGGCACCAACAAGGTGTCGAGCATTGCCGGCACCGGGGCCGCCCTGTGGCGCTATGCCCGGGCGGTGCGCATTCCCTGGCGGCTGGTGTTGCCGGCCACCGCTGCCGCACTGGTGGGCGCCTGGCTTGGCGCGGCGGTGGTGGCCTGGCTGTCCCGCGAGGCGATGCGCCCGCTGGTGGTGGTGATGATGCTGGCGGTGGCGATCTACACCTTTCTGCGCAAGGACCTCGGCCAGACCGAGACCCACGAACCGCGCCCCGGCGACGCCTGGCGCGGCGCGCTGTTCGGGCTGGTGATCGGGCTCTACGACGGCTTCTTCGGGCCGGGCACCGGCAGCTTCCTGATCTTCGGCTTCGTGCGCCTCTTCGGGATGGATTTCGTGCGTGCCTCGGCCAGCGCCAAGGTCATCAACAGCGCCACCAACGTGTCGGCCATCGCCTTCTTCGCCAGCCACGGGCCCATCCTCTGGGCGGTGGGGCTGACGATGGCGGTGTGCAATCTTGCCGGCGCCCAGCTCGGCACCCATCTGGCCCTGCGCCATGGCGCGGGCTTCATCCGCAAGGCCTTCCTGCTGGTGGTGGCGGTGCTGATCGTCAAACAGCTCCACGACCTGCTCTGAGCGCAGATTGCGTCGCTGCTACCATAGGATCAACCACCCGCCTGCACCTGCATCCACCACCATGCCCCGCCGATTCCTGCAGAGCCTGCCGATCTTCCTGCTGATGCTGGCCCTGATGAGCCTGACCGGCTTCGTCGCCCATCGCCTGGCCGAGCAGCTGGGCCTGGCCGAGCTGCAGGCCACCGGGCTGCACCGGCTCGACCTGTACTCCGCCAGCCTTGAACGGGAGATCGGCAAGTACGCCTTCCTGCCCGGCACCCTGGGGCTGGAGCGTGACGTGCTCGATCTGCTGCGCCAGCCCGACGGGGCCCGGCTCGCACCCCAGGTCAATGCCTACCTCGAACAACTCAACGAGCGCGCCGGCACCCTGTCGATCTACGTGATCGACGCCAAGGGCCGCGTGATGGCCACCAGCAACTGGCGGCGGGCCGACAGTTTCATGGGAGAGGATCTGGCCTTCCGTCAGTATTTCCGCGACGCCATGGCCACCGGCAGCGGGCGCTTCTTCGGCATCGGCACCACCCGCGGCGAGCCCGGCTACTACCTCGCCTCGACGCTGGTGGACGACAGCCGCACCCTGGGTGTGGCGGTCATCAAGGTCAGCCTCGAACAGCTGGAGAAAACCTGGAGCACCGTCGAAGCCCCGGCGATGGTCAGCGACGAGAACGGTGTGGTGATCCTCGGCTCGGTGGCCGACTGGAAATTCACCACCCTGCGCCCCCTGGACGACGCCACCCGCAGCGCCTTCGACCAGACCCTCCAGTACAACCGCCGTGCCCTCAAGCCGCTGGGCCTGCAGGAGCTCGCCGAGCTCGACCACGGCGCGCGGCTGGTGCGCATCGCCCGCGCCTCGCCCGAGCCGGTGTCGGTGTATCCGGTGGCCGGGCGTTTTCTGGCCCAGTCCCGCCCGCTGCCCGGCACCCCGTGGACGCTCACGGTGCTGTCGCATCTCGAGCAGGTGGACGACATGGTCCAGAGCCGCACCGCGCTGGCGGTGGTGGGCGCGGCTTTCCTGTTCATGCTCGGCATGATGATGGACGAGCGCCGCCGCCACCTGAAGGCCAAGCTCGCCGCCCGCGCCGCCTTGCAGAAGGCCCACGACGAACTCGAACGCAAGGTCGAGGAGCGTACCGCCGACCTCTCCGCTGCCAACCAGCAGCTCCAGGGCGAGGTGGCCGAGCGCACTGCCGCCGAACGCACCCTGCGCGCCGCCCAGGACGAGCTGGTGCAGGCCGGCAAGCTGGCGGTGATCGGCCAGCTTGCCACCGGCATCGCCCACGAGCTCAACCAGCCTTTGGCCGCGCTGCGCACCCTCTCCGGCAACGCCGCGCGCTTCCTCGAGCGGGGCGACACCGACACCGCCCGCTCCAACCTCGAACGCATCGGCCATCTGGTGGATCGCATGGGCAACATCACCGGCCAGCTGCGGGCCTTCGCCCGCAAGTCCAGCGGTCAGGCCCAGCCGGTGGCCCTGGGCCGCGCCATCGACAACGCGCAGGCGCTGCTCGAACAGCGCCTGCGCCAGAGCCGCGCCGAACTGCGCCGCCACTGCCCGCTGCCTGAACCCTTTGCCCTGTGCGACGCCAACCGGCTGGAGCAGGTGCTGGTCAACCTGATCGGCAACGCCCTCGACGCGATGGATGGCGACCCCGCCCCGTGCATCGAGCTGGACGTGACGGTGGCCGGCGACCGGGTGCGCCTGTCGGTGCGCGACCACGGCCCCGGCCTCGCCGACGAGGCGCTGGCCCACCTGTTCGAACCCTTCTTCACCACCAAGTCGGCCGGCGCCGGGCTGGGCCTCGGGCTCACCATCTCCGCCGGCATCGTGCGCGATTTTGGCGGTACGCTCACCGGGGCCAATCACCCCGAGGGCGGCGCCATCTTCACGCTTGACATCCCCCTTGCCGACGAGGCTGCCCGCCATGCGTGAAACCCCCAAGGTGCTGATCATCGAGGACGACCCGGACGTGGCCCTGGGCTGCGAGCAGGCGCTGCAGCTCGAAGGCATCGCCGCCGAATGCGTCGGCAGCGCCGAGGCCGCCCGGCGCCGGCTGGGGCGGGATTTCCCCGGCGTGGTGGTGAGCGACATCCGCCTGCCGGGGCTGGACGGCATGGCCTTCCTGCGCGAGCTGCTGGCGCTGGACCCGCAGCTGCCGGTGGTGATGATCACCGGCCACGGCGACGTGACCATGGCCGTGCAGGCCATGAAGGACGGCGCCTACGACTTCATCCAGAAGCCCTTCGCGCCGGAATATCTGGTGGACGTGGTGCGTCGTGCGCTGGAAAAGCGCCGGCTGGTGATGGAGGTGCGAATGCTGCGCCAGCAGCTGGCGCAGCGCGACCAGCTGGAAGGCCGGCTGATCGGCGGCGGCCCCGGCATGGATAAGGTCCGGGCGATGATCGCCGGCCTCGCCGACAGCGCCGCCGACGTGCTGATCCACGGTGAAACCGGCACTGGCAAGGAGCTTGTGGCCCGCTGCCTGCACGACGCCAGCCCGCGCCGCAAGGGCAATTTTGTCGCCATCAACTGCGGCGGCCTGCCCGAAACCCTGTTCGACAGCGAGATCTTCGGCCACGAGGCCGGCGCCTACACCGGCGCAGCCAAGCGCCGCATCGGCAAGATCGAGCACGCCAGCGGCGGCACCCTGTTCCTCGACGAGATCGAGACCATGCCGGTGGCGATGCAGATCAAGCTGCTGCGGGTGCTGCAGGAACGCACCCTGGAGCGCCTCGGGTCCAACACCTCGATTCCCATCGATTGCCGCGTGGTGGCTGCCACCAAGTGCGACCTGCTGGAGCTGTCGGCCAAGGGCGGCTTCCGCAACGACCTCTACTACCGCCTGAGTGTCGCCACCATCAACCTGCCGCCGCTGCGGGAGCGCCGCGACGACATTCCGCTGCTCTTCGAGCACTTCTTGCTGCAGGCGGCGGCCCGCCACAACCGCCCCGTGCCCGACGCGCCGCCGGGCCGCATCCAGCAGCTGATGGGCTACCCCTGGCCCGGCAACGTGCGCGAGCTGCGCAATGTGGCCGACCGCTGCGTGCTGGGCATCGAAGGCGGTTCGCCACCTTTCGGCGAAGTGCGCCCGGACGGCCCGCAGCCGCTCGCCGAGACCGTCGAGGCCTTTGAGCGCGCCCTCATCGCCGACGCCCTGCGCCGCCACGGCAGCCTCGCCCGTGCCGCCGAAGCGCTGGCGGTCGCCAAGACGACCCTGCACGACAAGATCCGCAAGTACGGGCTGGGTTAAGGGTTCGTTCAGGGCTGGGTTCCGGCCACGGGCTGTGTGGCATCGAAATTGCTGTGGGGCTCCACGCCCCCGCGATTTCCGGGGTTTTTGTCCACAACCCGACACAGCCCATCCCACCATGACGGCCGAACACGACACCACGCGTTACTTCACCAGCTACAGCGGTGTGCGCCTGCCGCTCAAGCTCGTCGGCGAACTGACGAGCGAGGACATGCGCAATCGCAACACCTTCTATCGCGGCAGCTTCGATGCCGAGGGTCGGCTGATGCGGTGTGAGAAGGTCGTCTATGGCGAGGTCGAGGTGTTTCACGATTACCGCTATCACCCCGATGGTCGGCTGGCGCAGGCCCTCATCCACGACGCCAACGGGGAAGAGGAACGCCTCGACTATCCCGCGTGAGACGGGATGCGTGAACGTCGGTGCTCACCACCCACAAGGAGTCAGCATGTCCGTCGCACCCATCAAAGCCTTTTCCGACAAAGCCCGTGCCACCGCCGAACTGGGCGCCCAGCTCAAGGCCTGCCAGAAGATCAAGGAGCTGCGCGCCCTCGCGCTGGCCGAAGGCTTCGAGATCGAGGAGAACTCGCTCTACCCGCCCAACGAGCCGCAGTTCACCGAAGACCAGCTCTCCGAGCGGCTGGTGAAGGCCCTGCTGCGCGCCTGAGCGCCGACGGCACGCCCCGAAGCCCCGTCCCGCTCTGGCAGGCCGGGGCTTCGTGCGTTCACTCGGGCTTTCAGTAGGTCTTGTAGGGCAGGAACTTGCCGCTCATGGTGATGCGCACCCGGTCACCCTTGGGGTCGGGCTCGCGGGTCAGATCCATGTTGAAGTCGATGGCGCTCATGATGCCGTCGCCGAACTCCTCGTGGATCAGCGCCTTGAAGGTGGTGCCATACACGTTGATCAGCTCATAGAAGCGGTAGATCAGCGGGTCGGTGGGCACCGCGGTGGGCAGCGAACCCTTGTAGGGCACCACCTGCAACTGGGTGATGGCCTCGTCCGGCAGATCCAGCGCCGCACCCACGGCCTTGGCCTCGGCTTCGGTCAGGGTCATCTGGCCCAGCAGCGCGGCAGTGCTCCATTCCTTGCTGTGGCCCACCACCTCGGCCAGCTTGGCCCAGGTCAGCTTCTTCTCGATCTTGCGGGTGACGATCAGGTCGGTGACTTCTTCGCGGTTCATCGTGGACTCCTGGATAGAAGTCCCCAGATTAAGGGCGTGCCGAGTGCGCGGAAATACGTTGGATTGCGTAGGTCACGCGGTCCAGTCAGTGTCCTGCCGCCTTTAGCGGCGGGCAGACCTGCGCCGCAAGCGCCGTGCCGTCGTCTTGTTGTGACCGAAGTCGATCCCATTCAAGCGGCGAGTCCGTCAGGTAGTTGGTGGTCAGTTGTTCGCCGCCGCTGAAGTACATCCTGCTCTGGCGATTCTTCACGAGCCGTAGCCGACAGTCGATGATCCGACGCACCTCGCCCATTTCGAGGATTCGGGTCGCCTCCTGGGGGGTGGCGGCGGCGAGCTCGCGAGACTGTGCGAGGCCGACGGGCGTCTGTCGAAAGCGTATCCAGACGGCGACGAAATCGCCGTCCCGGGTGATCGTGGACTTGTCATAGTGCGACACGTTCAGGCGGTCCTCGCTGAACGGGACCCACGCTCCCGGGCTGCCGGGTTCCGGGACGGGCGCAAGGACGGCCCGCACATGGGCCACCGTGGTCAGTGGCATGCGGTAAAGGACGGTTTCGCCCTGGCCATCATCGACGGCAAGCAGGTGGATGTGGTCCGGGCCTTCCACGCGCACCCGGCGCCGGCTTGTCGGCACAGGCGTGTCTATCGGCGGTTCGGTGCGCTCGATCTCCTCGACGAGCACGTCCCGTTCGATTCGCCACTTTCCCGCCGCTTTCTGGGGGCGCCCCATCTCGCTGGTCCCAATGCGGTCGACCGCCGGATTGAAGGCTGTCGTGCTCGTGAAGCGCCCGTTGCGCAGATACGTACGCTCGATGGACAGCGAGCCGTTCTCCTTGATGTCGTCGGCCCACCAGGTGCCGAAGAGCAGGTCGGCCAGGCCGGCATCGACGGTGGCTTCGGCAGGCACCAGCGCTGCTGGAGAGGCCGCCAGAGTAGGCCCGGCGGTGAGCGCCGTCAGCAGCAATGCGGTGGTGAGGCGTCGCAGATTGATCGTTTTCATGATGCGCTCCTCGCTGGGTCAGGGCTTCACGTTGCAGGCGATGCCGGGGCCGCCATTACGGTAGGAATCCGGATCGACGCGCTCCCACCGTCCGGGCTCGGCGGTCGGTGCGTTCATCGTCATGTCGCCCCCTTCGGACGTCGTGATGCGTATCTGCCGTACCCTCACCAGATTTCGCTGGCAGTCGATGAGCGAATAGGTGCGGATGGCCTTGAACGTGGGGGTGCGCTGTCCGCCTGAGGCACGTTTGCTCACCTCGGCGATTGCAGCCTCGCTCAGGTCCAGCCTTACCCATGCACCCACGATGTCGCCGCGTCGATCCAGGGTGCGCTTGTCGTAAAACGCGGTGCCTGCCGGTGCGCGCGCGAACTCGACCCAGGCGTCGTCACCGCCCGGGTCGGGCACGGCCTCTTTAATGCGCTGTAGGTGTTCCTCGGTGGTGTCGGGCTTGCGCGTGAACACCATGCGCGCGCCACTCGCCAGCGAGGTTGAAATGAGGTGATCCGCATCCACTGGAGCGATCTGAAAGCGCTCGCTGAACGGAACCTTGAGCGCCGGGTTTGATGCCTTCTGCACCGTGGCACTGACCGTATCGCCGTCGACCGACCATGTGCCGCTGAACTCCACGGCAGCAGTGCCGAGTTGCGGGTTGGCTCGCTTCCAGACCCCGCTAAAGGTGCCGCCAGGGGCGTAGCTGAAATCCTGACTCACGGTTGCGCCAGCATCGACCGAATCCGAATACCAACTGCCCGTGATGTAGCCTGAAAGCTGCTGGTCGCGGTAGATGAGGTCTGTCGGTTCCGGCTGCGTCACCTGGGCGAAAGCGCCCGGGGCAAGCCCCGCCGCAAGAAGAGAAAACAGCAGGCCAAAGGCAAGGCGTTTCATGGCGCGACCTTTCATCAGGTGGGCGCGGGTACCGGCCCACGCCCTGTCTGTAGATCATTCAACGCCTGCCGAATCGGGTATGCAAGGGCGTTGGCACGCGCCCTTGCTAAAGGTCAACTTTCCCGCTGCCAGAGCATCCCGTGGGTGACGATGAACTGGTACTTGCGGCGGTGTTCGCGGATCACCAGGGGCATTTCCTCCTCGCGGCGCAGCACGAAGCCTTCGTCCCGCAGGAAGGCCTTGAGGGCGTCGGCGCTCTTGATGGCGGTGCCGTTGCTGCTGTAGCCGCCAAGCCATGCTTCCCGCGGGGTGAATTGTTCCAGCCACGAATAGGGCGAGAACAGCGCGACGAGGCCACCCACCTTGACCAGCCCGCGCGGGCCGCCCAGCCGGCCGAGGAGCGACTTGGGGCTGGGCAGGCGGCACAGCAGGTTGGCCAGCAGCACGGCGTCGAAATCGGCCAGCTCGGCGGGCAGCGAGCAGGCGTCGGCCTGCCGGAAGCTCGCCCGGCTGCGGTCGATGGCCGGGTCGATGCGGGCCGTGAGGGTTTCGCCCAGGTCGCCCTCGTCGCGGCGGAAGTAGTCGCGGCTGCCGGTCTTCTGGAGCTGCTCGGCGGCATCAATGAAGGCGCGGGAGAGGTCCACGCCCAGCACCGATTCAAAGCTGCGGGCCAGCTCGAAGCTGGCGCCACCCACCGCACAGCCGATGTCCAGCGCCCGGTCGGTGGCGCAGCCGAAGCGTTCGGCGCCCTCCAGCAACCAGTGGGCACAGCGTTGGGGGAACAGGGTGGAACACTGGGGGCCGCCAGGCCAGGGCATCTGGATGGCCGGGGTGCCGTGGTGGAGGAGCATGTATTCGTCGACGACGCGGGCGTCCTCGTAAACCTGCCGGCCGGCGTCGGCGGCGGCGAGCTTCACCACCCCGCCGTCGTGGTCGGCCTGCACGACCCGGAACCCGGCGTGCTGGAAGAAGTGCGGGCGGAAGTGGAAGCGCGCCCACACGCTGGCCTCGTCACCGCACGACATCCACGAGCCGCCCAGCATCATCTGGTGCTGCCCGTCGTAGCAGGGGGTCGAGAAGTCGTCGTAGTAGGGATGGATCTTGCTGCCGGGCAGCGGGTTGAAGTCGTCGCCGATCCACTGCCACACATTGCCGAACACATCGCGCACGCCGCTGGCGGCGGGCTTGCCGGCATCCACTGGCCAGGGCGATCCGCAGGCGAGCTGGGCGTTCCAGCCCACCGTCGCGCCGAGGGTGGCGCCATCGGCGCGGAACGCGGGGTCGGTGTCGGCCCACGCGGCGTCGCGCAGGGCGTGGTGCTCGGCTTCCGTGGGCAGGCGACAGGGCACGCCGTCCCGGTGGCTGCGCCAGGCACAATAGGCCATCGCCTCGTGGGCGTTGACCTCGGCCGGCCAGCTCCAGGGCATCGGGATGGTTTCGAAGAGCGTGCGCAGGCGGTAGCGGTGCAGGCCGGCAGGGCCTTCGGGCACCCAGAAGGATGGCCACTTGCTGTTGCGAAAGCCCCGCCAGGCCCAGCCGGCTTCGGTCCACCAGCGGGGTTCGAGATAACCGCCGGCCTGGATGAACTCGAGGAATGCGCCGTTGCTCACCAGCTGGTCTTCCACCTGGAAGGCCTGCACGCCAGCGCGGCGCTCGCCATATTCGTTGTCCCAGCCGAAGCTGGGCCAATCGACCGGCTTGCCCATGCGCACGGCGGTGGTGGCGATGCCGACGAGGCGCGGCGTCGGGTAATCCTGCCCGGCCTTGGGCGGAAAGCCTGTCTCGCTCCCCGCGCTGGCATGCAAGGCGGGCCACTGGGCGGGGCGGGCGAGGAGCGCGGCGGGCAGCTCGCGGATCAGCACCGACGAGGTTTCGAGGTGGATGCGCTCGTGGTCGAAGCCCATGAAAAGCGCCCACAGTGGGTGGTTCATGGTGATCGCAGCGTGGCCGTCGGCCAGATCCGGGTGGGTCTCGATCAGGTTGCGGACGGTGGTGTAGACCTGCTGGCGATAGGTGTGGGCCTCGGCGAAGCTCGGCCACAGCATCTCGTTCTTGGACATGTCGTCCCAGCGCATCTCGTCCACGCCGGTTTCGAAGATGCGCTCGAAGTAAGGGTTGAGGGGCGCCGGGATCAGCCCGGCCACCCGCAGCTTGTTGATGTACAGCGCCGCCGGATGACAGTAGTAAAAGAGCATCGGGTGGCGCAGGTGGTGGTAGGGCGGGCGGTAGAAGGCTTCCTCGCCCTGCAGCGCGGAGAAGAGGGTCTCGGTGAGCGTCCAGCCGTTGTCGAAGGTGGCCAGCACCTGGGCACGGGTGCAGGTGGCGAGGTTGGGGGCGGGCAGCGCGGTGAGCGCTCCGCCAGGCGTACAGCCAGGGCAGTCGGACGGGGCGAGGCCGGTCCACCACCAGTCGGCGCGGGGGCCGCGCAGCAGGGCGTCGTGCTCGCCGCGGAGATTCTGGCGCCAGGGTTCGACGGCGGCTGGCAGGGCTGTTTCGAGGTTCGGCTGGGACATGCTGCGATCTCCGGTAAGACGGGTCGTTGTTGTGATTTCAACAGGCTGCGCCCGCATAGTGGTTTGGGCCGCGGGCTCAGTCAAATAGTTCGGCCTGCACGGGGTGGGTGTCTTCGTCGTGGCGCAGCTCGTCGCGGCGGATCAGGCTGCTCACCTTCACGCCCAGCAGGCGGATGCGCCGATCCAGCGGCACGCGCTTGAGACATTCGCCGGCAGCCTTGCGGATCGCCGCGGCGTCGCCCACCGGCGCCGCCAGGGTCTGGTCGCGGGTGACGGTGTGGAAGTTGTCGAAGCGCAGCTTGAGGCCCACCGTCTTGCCCACGTAGCCCTTGCGGGCGAGGTCGTCGGCGAGCTGCTCGCACAGGCGGGTGAAGCGGGTGGACAGCTCGGGCCGGTCGCCCTTGGGGTGGAGGTCGCGCTCGAAGGTGGTCTCGCGGGACAGGCTCTTGGGCTCGCTCTCGGTGACCACCGGGCGCTCGTCTTCGCCCCGCGCGGCGCGATGCAGCCACACCCCGTAGCGCTCGCCGAAGTGATCCTGCAGCCAGGCCGGGTCGGCGCCGGCCAGCTCGCCGATGGTGACGATGCCCAGTTCTTCCAGCCGGGCGGCGGCCTTGGGGCCGATGCCGTTGATGCGCCTGGCGGGCAGCGGCCAGATCCGCGCGGGCAGGTCGTCGGCGGTGACCACGGTGATCCCGGCGGGCTTGTCCAGATCCGAGCACAGCTTGGCCAGCAGCTTGTTGGGCGCCACGCCCAGGGAGCACGACAGCCCGGTGGCGTCGCGCACCGCCTGCTGAAGCTGCAGGGCGATCTGCCGGGCGCCATCCACGCTGGCGTCCGGGTTGAGGGCGGAGAGGTCGATGTAGATCTCGTCGATGCCCCGGTCTTCCACCAGCGGCGCCATGGCGCGCACCGCGGCCTTGAAGCGCCGCGAGTAATCCCGGTAGGCCTCGAAGTTGGCCGGCAGCAGGATGGCCTCCGGCGCCAGCTGGGCAGCCTTCATCAATCCCATGCCCGAATGCACGCCCAGCGCCCGGGCCTCGTAAGTGGCGGTGGTGATGACGCCCCGCCCCACGTAGCTGGCCAGCCGCGGGAAGGCATCGCCCGCCACCGTGGCCCGCCGCCCGCCCACCACCACCGCTTGCCCGCGCAGCTGCGGGTAGTGCAGCAGCTCCACCGACGCGAAGAAGGCGTCCATGTCCAGGTGGGCGATGCTGCGGGGCAGGGCGGGCATGAACGGGGCGCGGGCGGAAGCGGGTTGAGGGCGGGCAGATCGGGGAAGCGGTGAGCTGGGCCTATTGTGCCCCAAGGCGCGGCGGCTGGATCGGCAAGGACTTTAGATCAGCCGACTTGGAGTCGGCACCAACTCCGGGCAAGCTGCGTGGGTTCTATCGACAAGGAGAAACCGGGCATGGCGACCGAGCGGGAATTCATCGAATACGTGGCGGATCAGGCGGCATCGGCGGGGAGCATGAGCTTTCGCAAGATGTTCGGCGAATACGCGCTGTATTGCGAGGGCAAGGTGGTGGCGCTGGTGTGCGACAACCAGGTGTTCGTGAAGCCCACCGCGCCGGGCATCGAATGGGTGGGGACGGTAAGCGAGGGCTTTCCGTATCCCGGCGCGAAGCCCTGGATGCTGATCGCCGACGCGCTGGATGAGCGGGACTGGTTTGCCCGGCTGATCCGCCTGACAGCCGACGCGCTGCCCTTGCCCAAACCGAAGAAGCCCAAGAAGCCCAGGGCGGGCTGACTTCCCACCGCTGGCCCGGCGGGAGCACAATCGGTGCTCCGCGCGGCGGCGCACTTACTTCAATGCAGGAAGATCATGTCCACCGATTACTTTGCTCACAAGGCAGCGGAGTTCGACCGGAACCCGGCCCGCGTCGATAACGTGGCGGCCATCGCCCAGGCGCTCCAGGCCACCATCCGCCTCGACCGGACGATGCACCTGATGGATTTCGGCTCGGGGACCGGCCTGCTGCTGGAACGCATCGCCCCGCTGGTGGGGCGGATCACCGCGGTGGATGTGTCCGAATCCATGAACCGCCAGCTGGCCGAGAAGCTGCCGAAGCTGGGCTGCCCGGTGGACATCCGGCCAGTGGATCTGGTGCAGGAGGCGCTCGACGGGCCTTTCGACGGGATCATCTCGTCGATGACCCTGCATCACGTGGAAGACATCGGCGCGATCTTCCGGCGCTTCCGGGGGATGCTGAAGGAGGGCGGCTTCATCGCCCTGGCGGACCTCGACAGCGAGGACGGCAGCTTTCATAGCGAGGATACCGGCGTCTTCCACAAGGGCTTTGACCGGGCCGCGATCAGCCGGATTGCCGAAGGCGCGGGCTTTGGCGAGGTGGCGGTGGTGTCCGCCAGCGTGGTGAGGAAGCCCCAGCGGGATTACCCGGTGTTCCTGCTTACCGGGCGCTGCTGAGGTTTTGTCGACCCCATGCGAAAGGCCCTCCGGAGCGGGCCTTTCGCTTTTTGAGGCGGGCGGATCAGCGCTGGCGGCGGCGCAGCACGAGGCCGCCCACGCCCAGCGCAGCGAGGGCGAGGGTGGTGGGCTCGGGAATCTGCTGGGCCTGGAAACCGGCCAGCGCGTCGGCGGTGATGCCGAGCACAAAGAACTGGCTGGGGTTGGCGGTGGGGGCGCCCTGCACCGACACGGTATCCAGGAAGTCGTTGTCGTTAACAACGATCAGGGTATGCTGGAGCACGCCGTCCACCAGCACGTCGGGGCCGAAGGCGAGGCCTTCGATCTTGGCGGGGATGGTCCGGTCGGTGAAGCCGTTGGCCTTGAACAGGGTGACCAGATCGACGAACAGGCTCTTGGCGATGGCCTGGGGCGCCAGCGCGGCTTCGCCGGTGAGGGCCGAGACGTCCGTGGCGCCGGAAAGATCGACGCGGTAGAGCTTCTTCTGGACGGCCTTGGAGTCGTCGCCGAGGCCCTTGCCGTCGCGCTCGTCGAGGATGAACTCGTGGTCGTTGATGGCGACGATCTCGCTGATGCTGCCGTACTTGGGCTTGGCGGCCGTACCGATGTTGTCGAGCTTGTAGGCGTATTCGTGGGTGACCTTGCCGCTGGCGATGTCGATGGTGACGATGCGCACGGTGCTGGCGTCGGTGCCGCCGTCCTGCTGCAGCGGGCTCTGCATGACGCCCACCAGGGTCTTGCCGTCGGGGGTGATGGCGAGGCCTTCCATGCCCTTGTTGGCCACGCGGCCGCTGGTGTTGGCGCTGATCTCGGTGGCGCCCTGGGCCGACAGGGTGCTCACCGCGAACTTCTCGGGCAGGGTGAACACGTTGATGCGGTTGCCGGTGGCTTTGTCGAACTGATAGACGTAGGGGCCGTACTCGTCGGTGATGAAGACGCTCTGGCCGTTGGCGGCCACGCGGATGCCTTCCGGGTCGAAGCGGGCGTTGCTGGCGTTGGTGGAGAGGCCGGCGCCGAAGGCGTCGGAGCGGCCGGTGAAGTAGTGCTGGCCGCTGCTGCCGGTGAGCATCGGGGCGCTGCCGTAGTTGAGCGCGTCGGTGCTGGAGAGCAGGGTGGTGGCGGTGAGGCTGGGGCTGAGGGTGGCGACGGCGCCGGTGGTGAAGCTGGCGCTGGCGAGGCCGAGGCTCACCGTCTGGTAGCGGGGGACCCACGAGGTGGTTTCATCCACCGCGGCGTTCCAGCTGCTGGCGTTGGGGCCGCGGTCCGGGGTGACGTAGAAGGTGTCGCCGCCGGCCCAGGCGATGGCTGAACCGAGGCCGCCCAGGGTGTTGGCCGGGGCGCCGTTTTCGAGGGTGCCGCCGAGGCCCGACAGATCGGAGCCGGCAAGCTGGCCGATACCGATGAGGGAGACCCCGGCGTGGGTGGGGGTGGCGGCGAGCAGGGCCGGCACGGCGACGGCCAGCAGACGTTTGGCGAACATGGGAGCAACTCCTTGCAAGGCAGTGGATTCAAATCCGGGAAACACTACGCAAGGACTGTTACGTGAGGGTTAAGCCCGGTGATTCCGCCGTCCGGTAGGGGAGGAGAGGCTTCTGCGGGGGTGTCGTCCGCTTGGTCGGTCTTGACCCAGATCATGGTTTCCGTCGCCCTTGTCAGGCCAGATGCATCCTCCGATCCGTGTGAAGGTATGTTCATGTCCGGCCCCCTCGTTCCCCGTCGCATTGCCGTTGCCGGCGTGTTTGTTGCGGTCTCTTCGGGATGGGCGACGTTTCGTCGAAGCGGGTGGGTGGCAGCGGGATTTGCGGGGGTGTTCGCGCTCATCGGGGTGGGCATCTTCGCGATGCTTGGCCACTTTGGGCTGTCGGCGATGATGTTGCCTTTTGCCGGGGGGTTTCTGCTGGTGGGGCCGGTGGTCCTGGCGGGTTTTTTCGGGCTGCGCCGGGCCGTGGCGGCAGGGCAGCGCCCAGGCATCGCGGATGTGCTGGCGGGTTTTCGGCAAGTGCCGCGGGGGCTGTGGGCTCTGGCCGGCGTGTGCAGCCTGTTGCTGCTGATCTGGCTCACCGACGCGGCCACGGTGTATAGCTTCATGATCGGTGCCAGCACGCCGGATGTCGATCAGGTCGCGCGCTTTCACCTTTGGACCAGCCTGATGGGGGCGGTGCTGGCCTTCATCGTCTTCAACATCACCGCGTTTGCGGTGCCCTTGCTGTTCGATGGACGGGCGTCGCTGGTGCAGGCGGTGACAGCGAGCGTGCGCGGGGTGTTCGCCAATCCGGTGCCGATGCTGGTGTGGGCCATGTTGCTGGCAGGCGTGATCGTCGCCACCATCCTGTTTCCGCCGCTGTTGCTGGTGTCCCTGCCGTGGCTCGCGTTTGCCAGCGATCTGCTTTATCTTCAGGTCTTTCCGCCGGCCGGGGGCTGAGCGGAGCCCCAGCCTGGAGAGACAACGATGAGCGAGACGACGAACGAGGTCGCCATTCTGGCGGGCGGCTGCTTCTGGTGCATCGAGGCGGTTTTTCTGGATGTGGCGGGCGTGACAGCGGCGCAGTCTGGGTACATCGGCGGGCGCGGGGATGCACCCAGCTACGAACAGGTGTGCGGCGGCGACACCGGCCACGCCGAGGCGGTGCGCATCGAGTTCGATCCGGCGGTGATCGGCTTTGGCGATCTGCTGGATATCTTCTTCGCCATCCACGACCCCACCACGCCCAACCGTCAGGGCAACGACGTGGGCACCCAGTACCGGTCAGCGATCTTCACCACGACCCCGGAACAGGGCGCCATCGCCCGGGCGAAGATCGACCAACTGGCCTTCGAGGGCGAGTTTGATGCGCCCATCGTCACCGAAGTGGAGCCCGCCACCACCTTCTGGCCGGCCGAGCCCTATCACGACAACTACTTTGCCCGCAATGGCCGCCAGCCCTATTGCCAGTTTGTGGTGGCGCCCAAGGTGGCCAAGTTCCGCAAGGCGTTCGCGGCGCGTCGCAAGGGCGGTTGAGCGGGTTGAGCTGGTTGGACGTGCCAGTCGTCGCAAGTCCGATCTGCGGTGAAGGCGGCGTTTTGTGCGTCGGGTTGATAGAATCCGCCGTTCATCAATCAGGAGCGTTCCATGACTCAAGTAACCACGGCGAGCGGTCTCGTCATTGAAGATATCGAAGTGGGCACCGGTGCCGAAGCCGTTGCGGGCAAGAGCGTCCAGGTGCATTACACCGGCTGGCTGACCGACGGCAAGAAGTTCGACTCCAGCAAGGATCGCAACGACCCGTTCGTGTTTCCCCTCGGCGGTCGTCGCGTGATTGCCGGCTGGGACGAAGGCGTGCAGGGCATGAAGGTAGGCGGCACCCGCAAGCTGACCATTCCGCCCCAGCTGGGCTATGGCGCCCGCGGCGCCGGCGGCGTGATCCCGCCGAACGCCACCCTGGTGTTCGAAGTCGAGCTGCTGGCCGTGCTGTAAGCGGGCTGTCGTACCGCGTCGACAAGGGGCGCCGCTTGGCGCCCTTTGCGTTTTTCGGCGGGCCGCAGGGCACAGGTCTGACGCCGTCTGCAGTCGGCGTCCGGGCGGGTGTCGCGTGCTAGAGTTTCACCCGAAGCCGGAGAAACCGGCAGCAGCCGGGGCCGGCCTGCGGGGGCCACAGCCCATGGCTCGGGGGGAAGAAACAATGAACGCGTCCTTGCTGCGCAGCGCCCTGCTTGCGATGGGCGTCATCCTGTCGGGCTGTGCCAGCCTGCCGGCGCTCCATCCGCCGCCGCCCGAGACCGCCGGGCGCTACCAGCCGCTCACGACCCCCTTCATCGCGGTGGGTGATACCCAGGAGCACGAAGCCACCGCGATGCCGATGCTCGACAACGACAGCGCGGTCGACGCCTATGTCGAAGTCGCCCAGCGTCCACCGGAGCAACCTCTGTTCGGCCGCAAGATCTTCGAGACGGTGCTCACCCAGCACCCGGACATGCCCCTGCTGCATCTGGGCGATGTGCTCGACGTATCCTGCCAGTCCGAGGCTCAGCGCCTGCAGCGGGTGTTCGATCTGGCCCGTCAGCCCGGGGCGATCCTGCCGGGCAATCACGACGGCCTGCTCTTTGGCATCTTCAACTACAACGTGGCCGACATCGTCCGCGACCCTGACGGCGCACGTTGGGACAGGGCCTGCCGGCGTGGCCTGTGGCTGAGCGACGAAAGCCAGGCGCGGCCAGATCAGCGCACCGCGTTCTCGAAGGACGATTTCATCGACAGTTACCTCGACGGTCTGATCCGTGGCCGCGGAAAGCTGCAGGGTTTCGTCTTCAACAAGGAGACGCGGGACGGGCACTTCAGCTGGCAGAACCCGCGGTCCGACGGCTTTGTCGAGGCGGTGGAGGCGCACCTCACCCCGGAGAACCGCTACGCCAGTTCGTTCATCGTGCAGAAGCTGCGTCTGCCGGCTGCCCCCGGCGCGACGCGGCAGGTGAAGCTGATCGGTCTGGACACCAACCAGCTGTCGGTGTTGGTGGGCACGCTGGACGTGCTACGGGGTGAGAGCCCGGGCGACGTGGGCCGGGTGCAGACCGACCAGATCGACGCGGCGATGCCATGGATCGAGGCGGCCCGGGCGCGGGGCGACATCGTGGCGTTTGCCGGCCATCACAACTGGCTGGCCATCGGAGGGCCAAGCCGCAAGCGCATCGAGGGCCTGATGGAGAGGGTTGATCACCCCCTGGTGTACCTCTCGGCCCACACCCACGGTGGCTTCTGGACGATGCACCGGGTGGCCGGGCGGCCAATGCTGGAGCTCAACGTCAGCTCGCTGTCGGACTGGCCCATCGCCTACCGCCAGATCAGCTTCGAATACGACGAGATGGCCCGGCGCATCAAGGTGGTGGCCGCGCTGATGCCAAGCCAGGGCACGCCGCCGGCCAGCGATGCCGAGCTGCTGGATGCCTGGGCGGCCACCACCTGCGCCCGCGACGCGGTGCCCGACGCGCGCCTCAAGGCCCGCGACCTGCAGCTGGTGGGCGAGCAGCGGGCATCCCGCGGCTCATTGATGGATTGGCTTTACACGTCCATGTGGAAATACTGCGACGGCTGCCAGGCGCTGATGTACGAGCACGGACACCGCTACCTCGACCTGCTGCTGCGGGAGATCCGTCAGGCGCGGCTCGATCTGGGGGCGGACAGCGACGGGCTCGAGCCACGTCGCCTGCCACCCTCATGCCAGCCGGGGGGTGGGCTGGTGGGGTGCGCCGACACGCTGCTGGCGGTCCCCGTGGACCCGGCGCTCAAACCGAGCGTCGCGCTGTTCCGCGAGAAGGCCGAGCTGGTGGGTCGGGTGAATACCCGCCTGGATCAGCTTCACAACCCGCGGGTGCGGGCTTACATGAGCTGCCGGGCGGTACTGGCGGCGAAGGCGGATTTCGAGCTGACGCCGGATAGCCTCAAGGCCAAGCGCACCACCGCCCGACGCCTGTCGGGCGACTACTTCCGTGGCGCGGCGAGCGTGGGCATGGACTGGGAAGCGCCTCAGTAAAGATCGCGCGGGAAGGCCATGAAGATCACGTCCTGAACCCGCTGCCACAGGCTGCGCGCCGGCTGGGCGTCGAGGGTCTGGCTGCCGGACTGCCAGCGCGGGCGACCGTCGTCGGCGAGGCTTACCCGCCAGGCGTTGGCGGGCTGCATGTCGCGGTCCATGGTGGCGGCGAGTTCGCCGGCGAGGCCCGGGCTGTCGATGATGACGCCCATCTCGCTGTTGATGTGGGCCGAGCGGGGGTCGAGGTTCATCGAGCCGATGAACACCCGCTGGCGATCCACCACCATGGCCTTCACGTGCAGGCCCATGAACTCGGCGCGGGTGGGCGGCGTGTCCACCACCTGGGGCTGGATGGCGGCGTCGGCACGGGTCTCGTGGAGCTCGACGCCGGCCTCGATGAGCGGGCGACGCCAGGCCTTGTAGTGGCTGTTCACGGCTGGCACGTCGTGGGACGACAGCGAATTGGTGAGTACGCGTACCTTTGCCCCTCGTTCGCCGATGGACTTGAGCTCTGCCACCGCCGCCGCGTCGGGGATGATGTAGGCGTTGGTGATGATGAGCTCGCTGCGGGTGGAACCCACCAGCTGGCGGATCGCCCTGGGCATGTGGTGGCGCGGCACATCGAGATCGGGCTTGTCGGAGTGCACCTGGCTGGTGCCCGGGTGGAGCAGCGGGATGAGGGCGCGGATGGCCGGGGAGCGGTTGGCGGGGTCGAGCCGGAACCGGGTGACGGCCTCGGCGCTGGCCAGCCGGTGGCGCAGAGGGCCATAGTCGCGGCGCAGGTCGGCGTTGGTGGCGTCCACGCCCAGGCTGGCGACGGGCGTCACCCACTCGCTGTTCCAGAAGCTGTCGAAGACCGAGGATGCCTGCCGCGCCACCGGGCCAATGCCCAGCACGTCCAGATCGCGGAAGTTGAACTCGGGTGACAGCCCGAAGTATTCGTTGCCGATGTTGCGCCCGCCGATGATCGCCGCGCGGTTGTCGGCCACCATCAGCTTGTTGTGCATGCGGTGGTTGATGCGCTCCATGCGCTCGATGAACTCGTAGCTGCGCCCGCCCAGCCCGCGGCGGTTCCAGGTGTTGAAGAGGCGGATCTCGATGTTCGGGTGGGCGTCGAGCCGGGCCATCGCCGCGTCGCGCTGGGTGACCTCGGCGGCGTCCT
The DNA here is from genome assembly GCA_041917255.1 of Zoogloea sp. Taxonomy (GTDB): domain Bacteria; phylum Pseudomonadota; class Gammaproteobacteria; order Burkholderiales; family Rhodocyclaceae; genus Zoogloea. Next base: position 56,106 of record JAYRYA010000006.1, on the reverse strand, counting down.
TGAGGATGGTGGACAGGTCGTCGAGGATCAGGCGCACCTTCACCCCCCGGTTGGCCGCGTCGATCACGTGCTTCATCAGCAGCTCGCCGCTCTCGTCGGCCCACCACACGTAATACTGCAGGTCGAGGCTGCGGGTGGCGGCGTCGGCCAGTGCGAGGCGCCAGCGCAGGCCGTCCTCGTTGCGGTCGAGCAGATGAAAGCCCGAGCGGTCGGCGCCGTGATCCCGGCGAACCTGCGCCTCGGCGTCGGCCAGGAGGCCGGTGGCTGCGGGCGGCCGGGCCTGGCCCGGCTCGCCCCGGGGGCGGACGACGGGATCGGCCGCGCAGCCCGCGAGCATGGCCGACAGCGCCAGGGCAAGAAACCGGAGCTTGAGCGGGTGGGAGCCGGGCATCGAGGTGGTCCGTTGGGGGCGATTCCCGCGTTTATAGCGCATCCGGCTGGAATGCGCAGGGGGATCAGCCCGCTTCGGCCAGCAATGCCAGGATGTCGCTGCCGTAGGCGTCGAGCTTGCGGTCGCCCACGCCGGAGATGGTGGCCAGGGCGACGATGTTGTCGGGGCGGCGGCGGGCGATGTCGCGCAGGGTGGCGTCGTGGAAGATCACGTAGGCCGGCACGTTGCGTTCCCTGGCCGTGCTGGCCCGCCAGGCGCGCAGGCGATTGAGTAGCTCGGCTTCCTCGCCGGTGGCTTCGGGCCAGTCGGTGCGGCGGGCGGTTTCTTTCTTCTTTTTGGTCGGGCTGGGATCGACGCGCAGGGTGAAGCCGGCTTCGCCGCGCAGGATAGGCCGGGCGGCTTCGGTGAGGGTGAGGGCGCCGTAGCGTTCGTGATCCACCGCCAGGGCACCGTGGGCGACGAGCTGGCGAATCAGCGTGCGCCAGCCCTTGTCGTCGAGTTCGGTGCCGATGCCGAAGGTGCTCACCCGGTCGTGCTGCCACTTCTTGACGTTGTCGGTGGCCTTGCCGATCAGCACATCCACCACGTGGGCGGCGCCAAAGCGGCTGCCGGTGCGGAACACGCAGGACAGCGCCTTCCTGGCCGATTCGCTGGCGTCGCGCACTTCGGGTGGGTTGATGCAGGTGTCGCAGTTGCCGCAGGGGGCGGAATCTTCGTCGAAGTAGCCGAGCAGGCGCTGGCGCCTGCAGCCGGTGGTCTCGCACAGGCCCAGCAGGGCGTCGAGCTTGGCGGTGGAGACGCGCTTCACCTCGTCGCTGGCCTCGCCCTGGTCGATGAAGCGACGCTGCTGCACCAGATCGGCCACGCTGTAGGCCATCCAGGCTTCGGCGGCCTGCCCGTCGCGGCCGGCGCGGCCGGTTTCCTGGTAGTAGCCCTCGATGGAGCGGGGTAGATCCAGGTGGGCCACGAAGCGCACGTCGGGCTTGTCGATGCCCATCCCGAAGGCGATCGTGGCGACCATCACGATGCCGTCTTCGCGCAGGAAGCGGTCCTGGTTGATGGCCCGCTCGTCGGCGCCCATGCCCGCGTGATAGGGCAGGGCAGCGATGCCTTTTTCCTGGAGCCAGGCGGCGGTCTCGTCCACCTTCTTGCGGGAGCTGCAGTACACGATGCCGGCCTCGCCCAGGTGGCCGTCCTTCAAAAAGGCTAGCAGCTGGGCGCGCGGATTGTCCTTGGGGACGATGGTGTAGCGGATGTTGGGCCGGTCGAAGCTGGAGACGAACTCGCGCGCATCCGTGAGGCGCAGGCGCTCGGCGATCTCGCGGCGGGTCTGGGCGTCAGCGGTGGCGGTCAGGGCGATCCGCGGCACCTGCGGGTAGCGCTCGGGCAGGATCGACAGCTGCAGGTATTCGGGCCGGAAGTCGTGGCCCCATTGGGACACGCAGTGGGCCTCGTCGATGGCGAAGAGGGCGAGCTGGCCGGCTTCGTGGAGGTGATCGAGCAGATCGAGGAAGCGCGGCGTGACGAGACGCTCCGGCGCCACGTAGAGCAGATCCAGCGCGCCGGCGAGCATCGCCCGCTCGATCTCCATCGCCCGGTCGAAGCTGAGGCTGGAGTTGAGGAAATCCGCCGCCGCGCCCACTTCCTTGAGCGCGGAGACTTGATCCTGCATCAGCGCGATAAGGGGTGACACGACAATCGCCACCCCCGGCCGCAGCAGCGCGGGGATCTGGTAGCACAGCGACTTGCCACCGCCGGTGGGCATCAGCACCAGGGCGTCGCCACCGGCGCTTACGTGTTCGACGATGTCTTCCTGCGGCCCGCGGAACTGGGTGTAACCGAAGACGTGGAATAGGGTTTCGCGGGCGCGGCTCATAGGGCCGGGATTTTACCCCGGCGCGGTTCAGAACAGCCGGGCGAGATGGGCGGTCAGGCCGGCCTGGGTGACGAAAGTGAGCTCGTAGGTGCTGGAAAGACCCGCCGCCTGCTCGTCGGTGAGCCCGGTGGCGCAGAGGATGAACTGGCTGCGGTCGATGCCCAGGCGCTTGCGCAGGCGCAGGTATTTGTCGATGTCCTGGCGGAATTCGCCGGTCTTGCACTCGATGCACACGGGTGTGTTGCCATCCACGAGGAAGAAGACGTCAAGCTCGTGGAGGTCTTCGTTGGGGAAGACCACCGACAGCTGGCGGGCGCACGAGAAGCGTTGCTGGCGTTCGCGGAGCAGGGCCAGCACCTTCATGAACGCGTACCACTCGAGCCATTCGCCGGCGAAGAAGCTGCGGATGGCCGGGGCCGACTGGATGGTGGCGCGGCCGATCTTCTCCTGCTTCTGGTAGAAGTACTTGGCGAGAAACGCACAATCGTACAGCCGCTTGCAGAAGGCATTTACGGTCTGACCTTCCTTCTGGCTGAGCTTGCCGAGGTTGAGGCTGAAGTTGGGCACGTCCTTCTGCTGGCCCCAGCGGATCTTGTCGACGACCTCGCGGAACTGGTCGTAGTTGTCGCCCAGCTCGATGGCGATCTCGTCGTAGAAGCCGGTGGTATCGACCGCATCGTGGTTGGCGCGGATCTGGATCTGGCGGCGCTCGAACCACTGGAGGACGGCAGCGTGCTGGGCTGCGTTGGCCAGATGGTCGGAGTTGTGGATGTCGATGCTCAGGTCGGAGGCGGTCGGGGACTCGTTGAGGGTGGGCAGAGGGTTCGTCTGCGCAGTTTTGAGGGCATTGAGTTCGTCGCGCTGGGTGAAATACTGCTGGAGTACCTTGCGGACGAACAGCACGGTGTCGTAGACGGCCACCGGCTGGGTGCATTGCGGGCAGGCGATCTGCTGACCGGTGAGCTCGCCGGGGACTTCGGCGACGTGGCCGCATTTGTTGCAACGGAGGATGGCCATGAAAGCGAGGTGATGAACACGGGTCGCCCGATTATGCCAACCCGTGCTTCACATGGCGATATGCCGAAAGTACTAGGCCTTGGTGCCGTGATGCTCCGCGACATAGTGCTTGAGCACCGTCTTGAGCATGGCAGCGTGGACGGTGTCGCCCTTCTCGCGGGCGTGACGGATGTCGTCGATGATCATGCGGCGAATGCGTTTTTCGCCGCTGGGGGTATGGCAGAGATAGCAGCCCATCTCGACGGCGGCCATCTCGGGGATGTGTTCGTGCTCGGCGATGGCGAGGATTTCGTCCTCGGACAAGTCGGACAGCTCGATGCAGTCTTGCAGCGTCAACATGGGATTCTCCTCTCGTCTTGTAAGTCTTTTTCCTACTTGACATTAAGCGCTTGTTTTGTTCTTGAAATATTGACGTAACGCAACTTGCTGCCATACGCTGGCGAATGGATAGAATCATCGTTTTTCGACAGGGGGTCGTGATGCAGGGTTTGCGCGCATTTGAAAATGGAATCTACGCCGTGGATTCGGGCTACACGGGCACTGGCGTGGCGGCCATCCACCTGATCGAGGAAGGTGGTCGGGCCGCGCTGGTGGATACCGGCAACAACGACGCACTGGTGCATGTGGAGCAGGCGTTGGCCGAAACCGGGTTGTCGCCCGAGGCGGTGGATTTCGTGCTACTGACCCACATCCATCTGGATCACGCGGGCGGCGCCGGGGCCTTCATCCGGGCGTTTCCCAACGCCAAGCTGGTGGTCCATCCCCGCGGCGCGCGCCACATGGCCGAGCCGTCAAAGCTGTTTGCCGGCGTGTCGGCGGTGTATGGGCCCGAGCGGGCGAAGGAACTCTACGGCGAGCTGATCCCGGTGCCGGCCGAGCGCATCATCGAGGCCACCGACGGGCTCGAGCTGTCCCTGGCCGGGCGCGTCATCCGCGTGTTCGACACGCCGGGGCACGCGCGCCATCACGTGTGCTACCTCGACACGAAAAGCCGCAGCTTCTTCACCGGTGATACCTTCGGGCTGTCTTACCGGCAGTTCGACGTGGACGGCCGGCCGAGCATCTTCCCGACCACCACGCCGGTGCAGTTCGAGCCCGACGCGATGCACGATTCGGTCCGCCGCATGGAGGCCGAGCAGCCGGCGGCGATGTACCTTACCCACTACGCTCAGGTGACCGATGTGCCGCGGCTGGCCGCCGATCTGCACCGCCTGATCGACGCCCACGTGGCCATCGCCGAGCGTCACGCCGGAGCGGGCGAAGGGCGCAAGCAGCGGATCGAGGACGACATCTGGGCGCTGGTGGCCGAGGAGGCGCAGCGAGGCCGCTGGAATACGTCGGAAGCAGAGACCCGGCGCATCCTGGCGCTGGACGTGGAACTCAACGCCCAGGGGCTGGACGTGTGGCTGGGCAGCCGCTGACCCGCTGTGACGCAGCCGGCCGGGTCACTCCGGTCGGCTGGCGATGTAGAAGCCGGCAATGATCTGCGGCAGGCCAGCCGCCGCCAGCAGCACCGGTGTGGCGTAAAGCGCCCAGGTACAGGTGGCGAGCCCGAAGGCCAGCCCGCCCAGCGCGAAGTGCTTGCCGCGCCGGCTGATACGGCCTTCCTCGATCCACGCCCGCACGTGAGGGCCGGCGCCGGGGATGGCATACAGGCGCTGCTGCAGGCGTGGGCAGCTCTTGCTCCAGGCCCAGGCGGCGATGATCCAGAAGATGGTGGTCGGCAGTAGCGGCAACACCAGACCGACGGCGCCGACGGCAAAACTGATGCCTCCCAGGATAAACAGCCCGTGGCGCCCGGCGCTCGCAAGCAGGCTGCCCGCAGGGGCGGCAATTGACGTGGCGTCGTGACAGCGCTGCATGGCGGCGATCCTTTCTTCTTGTTCTCGTTCCATCTCTGAGGGGCGGTAGCCGGACGACCCGGTTACCCTTTGAGCAGCCACCTTCCCGGCAGGTTCTCGTTGGTTGAGCGTTCCCGACGATTTTTCTCAATATATCGGGTCAGTCGGCGTGTCTTCTGAGATGAGTATCGATCGTCCGGTGTTTCGACTCCAGTTGAATGATCCTTTCGCTCCGATAGAGGGGCACTATGCGTTGCTGGCGCGCCATGCCGGTCAGGCCGGGCGGGTGTTGCTCAGGGCGAAGAAGCCGCGGGGCTTGTCGGTGGCGCCAGGCGCAACGACCACCCTGTGGGTGAGCCAGCGGCCGTCGCGCAGGCGCCACGCGCGCAGGGATTCGGCGTAGGTCATGGCCGCGGGATGCCGCCGGGCGCCGGGACTGACGGGGGATTCAAGCACGAAGCTGTGGGCGCAGTAGCACAGGTGCTCGTCTTCGTCGCGGCCGAGGATGCGCGCCGCAGCGATCTGGTAATCCATGTAGTGATCGAAGTAGAGCGGCGCAATAACCTGATCGGTCCATTCAGGCGGCAGGCCCTCGCGCCAGTTGATTGCTTCGGTCGGGCGGCGGACGTGGCCGGGTGCGATATCAAAATATTGATGTGTATATAACGGTTGTCGCGTCATTTCCGGTCTCCATCGGTTTTCCGGGGATGCGTGTTTCGGGGGCGTGGTGTGAGCGCTGTCGTGCCGGCCCTAAGGGCAGGTTTTATCGGCTTTAGTTAGCAATCGACGTGCCTGGAAGGTGGGCGCTGATGCTTGCTGGCGTTGCGGTGATGGGGACGCGTCAGCTTGTCGGGTTGACGACAGTGTTATGTTGTAAAGTGAACAGCGGTTTCTGGTCTGGCGTCGAGGGGGCGGTGGGGCTGGCTGCGGGTCAGTCGCGGCGGCAGCGCGATCTCCACGCCGGACTGGTCCGCGGCCTGTGTGAGGCGATGCATCAAAAGCGCCAATTCGCTATATATCGATACATACAAAAAGAAAGGGCAAAGCACGGAATCGTTTTTTGCCCTGCACCATCGATGTCTGGCGGCAGATGTTCTGCCGCCGTTCCGTGATCAGACGCTGACGCCGACGATCACCGACGGGGCCTTGAAGATGGCCGCGGCCGGCGAGCCCACCTTGAGACCCAGGGCGACCGAGCCTTCATGGGTGATGGTGGCAAACACGCTCCCGCCGTTGGGGAGGGTGATCGTCACGCTGCTGCTCACCGGGCCCTCGACGATGGCGCTGACGACACCTTCAAGGCGATTGCGGGCGGACAGCTTCACGTCGGCGCCGTCGGTCAGTACCAGCACCGACGAGGCTTTGACGATGGCCTTGACGGCCTTGCCGGCGGTAAGGCCAAGCTCGGCCACGCTGTCGTTGGTGACGGTCGCGACGACCTTCAGGCCGCCGGGCAGGGCGATGTCCACTTCGCTGTTGACGGCGCCGGGCTTGACCGTCTCGACGGTGCCATCGAAGACATTGCGTGCGCTGATTTTCATTTGCTTGCTCCTGATCGGGGATGAAGGGTTGCCGGATCGCGGGTCAATCTGGCGTCGGTCCTCACTTTATGTGCCGCAGTTCGATAGTTACAACCATAGCGCAGTGCAGCATTTGTGGCCCGTTATTTGCTGAAGTACAGTACGCAACGCTGTATATCTGGATATATAGGTAGATTCATGACAACCCGTCGCCCCATTCAGCACAAGCTTGTCGGAAAGCTGACAGTCGATACCGAGTTCGGCACCTTTCTCGGCGACACCCGGATCCGCCTGCTGGAGTCCATCGACCGCTATGGCTCGATCTCCCAGGCCGCCAAGGCGGTGCCCCTGTCTTACAAGGCGGCGTGGGACGCCGTGGATGCGATGAACAACCTCGCCGAGGCGCCGCTGGTGGCGCGTTCGGTGGGCGGCAAGCATGGCGGTGGCACGGCGCTTACCGATTACGGCCGGCGGGTGATCGCCATGTACCGCGCCGTGGAACAGGAATACCAGGAGGCCATCGACCGGCTCTCCCAGCGCCTCGGAGGCGCCGAGGGCAGCACGGTACGCGAGTTCCAGACCCTGCTGCGGCGCATGTCGATGCGCACCAGCGCACGCAACCAGTTCGTCGGGGCGATCACCGGCCTGCGCGAGGGTGAGGTGAGCTTCGAGGTGCGCCTGCGCCTCGACGACGCCAACGAACTGGTGGCGGTGATCACCCGGGCCAGCGCCGAGAACCTGGAGCTCACCATCGGCAAGGAGGTGCACGCCTTCGTCAAGGCGCCGTCGGTGCTCATCATCACCGACCCGGCCGCCCGCACCACTGCCCGCAACCACCTGTGGGGCACCGTGTCGGCGATCCACGAGGGGCCGGTGAGCTCGGAGGTGACGATCACCCTGCCAGGTGGGCGCAACGTGACCTCGGTGGTGACCCACGACAGCATCGACAACCTGGAGCTGCAGGTGGGTTCGCCGGCCTGCGCGGTGTTCCAGGCCACGTCGGTGATCCTCGCCGTTTTCGACTGACTTCCAACCTGCCGGAGAAAACCATGAAACCCGTCCTTCGCGCCCTTGTTCTCAGCCTCGCCCTGGCGGGCGCATCCTTCGCGGCCCAGGCCGACGAGGTGTCGGTGGCCGTGGCCGCCAACTTCACTGCGCCGATGCAGAAGATCGCCGCCGACTTCGAGAAGGCCACCGGCCACAAGGCCCAGCTGGTGTTCGGTTCAACCGGCAAGTTCTACGCCCAGATCAAATCCGGCGCACCCTTCCAGGTGCTGCTGGCGGCTGACGACGAGACGCCGGCCCGGCTGGTGAAGGAAGGCGACGGCGTGGCCGGCAGTCAGTTCACCTACGCCATCGGCAAGCTGGTGCTGTGGTCGCCGAAGCCCGGTTTTGTGGACGACAAAGGCGAGGTACTGAAGTCGGGAGGGTTCGAGCACCTCTCCATCGCCAATCCCAAGCTCGCGCCCTATGGCCTCGCGGCGGTCGAGACCCTGAAGGCGCTGGGCCTTGCCGATGCGCTGCAGCCCAAACTGGTGACCGGCGAGAGCATCACCCAGGCCCAGCAGTTCGTGGTGTCGGGCAATGCCGAGTTGGGCTTCATCGCCTTTGCGCAGATCCACAGGGACGGCAAGCTCATCGACGGCTCCTACTGGCTGGTGCCGGGCAAGTACCACTCCCCGATCCGCCAGGATGCGGTGGTGCTCGACAAGGGCAAGGTCAGCGCGGCGGCCACGGCGCTGATGGGTTACCTCAAGTCGCCGGCAGCGGTGGCGGTCATCCGGGCTTACGGCTACGAGCGCTGAATCATGGATCTCACCCACGACGATTGGTCGGCGCTCTGGCTGACGCTCAAGCTGGCGGGGCTGGTGACTGTGCTGCTGCTGATCGTCGGGACGCCGATCGCCTGGTGGCTGGCCCGGACCCGTTCGCCCCTGCGCAGCGTGGTGGGGGCCGTGGTGGCGCTGCCCATCGTGCTGCCGCCGACGGTGCTGGGTTTCTATCTGCTGATCGTACTGGGGCCGTCCGGGCCGGTGGGCCGGCTGACCGAGGCGCTGGGGATCGGCGGCCTGCCATTCACCTTTCCGGGGCTGGTGGTGGCGTCGGTGTTCTATTCCCTGCCGTTTGTGGTCCAGCCGATCCAGAACGCGTTCATGGCGATGGGCGAGCGTCCGCTGGAGGTGGCTGCCACCCTGCGCGCATCGCCCCTGGCCGCGTTTTTCAAGGTTGCGCTGCCGCTGGCGAGGCCAGGCCTGCTCACTGCGGCGGTGTTGGGTTTTGCCCACACGGTGGGCGAGTTCGGGGTGGTGCTGATGATCGGCGGCAACATTCCGGGCAAGACCCAGGTGCTGTCGGTGCAGATCTACAACCACGTGGAGGCTTTCGAATACGCCCAGGCCCACGAGTTGGCGGCTGGCCTCGTGGCCTTCTCCTTCCTCACGCTGGTGCTGCTCTATCGCTTCGGCGGCGCCCGTAACACCTCGGGCTTCGGGTCATGAGCGGGCTGTTGATCCGGGCCCGGCTGCCCTTGGCCGATTTTGAGCTGGACGTGGATCTGGCCCTGCCGGGGCGGGGTGTGACCGCGCTGTTCGGCGCCTCGGGTTCGGGCAAGACGACGGTGCTGCGCTGCGTGGCCGGGCTGGCCCGGGCGGCGGGGCGGGTCGAGGTGAATGGGGAGGTGTGGCAGGACGACGCCCGGCGCATCTGTCTGCCCACCCATAGGCGCGCGTTGGGATATGTGTTCCAGGAGGCGAGCCTGTTCGCCCATCTGTCTGTTCGCGACAACCTGGCTTTCGGCCAGAAGCGCATTGCGCCGGCTGACCGACGGGTGAGCCACGATGTGGCGGTGGAACTACTGGGCATCGGTCATCTGCTCGATCGCAGCCCGGATCGCCTCTCGGGGGGTGAGCGGCAGCGGGTGGCGATTGCCCGGGCGCTCCTCACCAGCCCGCGCCTGCTGCTGATGGACGAGCCACTGGCGGCGCTGGATGCAACCCGCAAGCAGGAGATCCTGCCCTATCTGGAGCGTCTCCACGACGAGCTGGCGATTCCGGTGATCTACGTAAGCCACTCGATGGACGAGGTGCTGCGCCTTGCCGATCACCTGGTGCTCCTGGAGCAGGGCCGGGTGCGGGCGAGCGGGCCGTGCCGCGCGCTGTTGGCCCGGATGGACCTGCCGCTGGCCCTGGACGACGAGGCTGCGGTGCTGGTCGACACCACCGTGGCCGCTCACGATGAGGCCTACCAACTCACCCGACTGACCTTTGCCGGTGGCAGCATCCAGGTGACCCGCAAGGCGCTGGCCGTGGGCGCCCGGGCGCGGCTCAAGATCCAGGCGCGGGACGTGAGCATCGCGCTGGCGGCCGACAACCCCTCGAGCATCGTCAATCGCCTGCCGGCCCGCATCTGTGGTTTTGCGCCGGCGGCCCACCCGGCCCAGTGCCTGGTCAGCCTCGACGCGGCGGGCACGCCCCTGCTGGCGCGCATCACCCGGCTGTCGAAGGATCAGCTCGGGCTTGTCGAGGGGATGCCGGTGGTGGCGCAGATCAAGTCGGTGGCGCTGGTGGGCTGAAGGTCTGGACGGGTGGGGCTCCGGGCCAGCCTGCCTGGGCGGGCTGGCCACCTCTGCGGCTCAGCGCAGTTCGAAGCGGGCTTTCAGCCAGACGGTGCGGCCGGGTTCGTTCACCCGTGTGGTCTGGGTGAAGCCGCCGATGCTGGCGCCGCCGCGACTGATGAACTCGGCGTAGGTCTTGTCGAACAGGTTGTCGATGCCGGCAGTGACGAGCGTGCCCTTGGTCGGGCTGTAGCCGCCATTGACCGAGAAGATCGCGAAGCCCGCCGAGCTGCCGATGTCCTGCCCCACCACGTTGCCGTAGTCGGTATCGAAGCGCTTCTGGCCCTGCACCAGACGCAGCAGGGCGCCGCCGCTCCAGGTGCGGTCGTCGTAGCTGGCGCCCAGGCGCGCCTCCAGCGGGGCGATCTGCGATAGCGGCTTGCCGGTGCTGTCGTTCTCGCCATGGGTCCAGGCGAGGGTGGCGTAGGTCTGCCAGAAGGTGGCGAAGCGGTAGCTCAGATCGCCTTCGAGGCCGTAGGTGGTGGCGTCGATGTTGGTGGCGTCGCTGGCGTAGGTGTCGATCCGGCGGATCTGGATGAAATCCTTGTGCTTCGCGTAAAAGGCCGAGACGGATGCCCGTAGCGGGCCGGCAGCGTAGATGGCGCCGGTGTCGAGCTGGGTGGTCTTTTCGGGCTTGAGCAGGAAGGTGCTGGCGCTGCCAGTGGCCATGGCGGTGGCGGCGGGGGACTTGTTGCGCTCCCAGTAGTCGGCGCTGCGCTCGCTGTGGCCGAGGCCGGCGAAAATGGTGGTGGTGGGTGCGAGGGCGTTCTCCCAGCGGAAGAAGCCGGCCTTGAGGGTGTCCTTGTCGGTCTGGCCCGAAGTGCTGCGGCCGCTGCGCTTGTCTTCGGCTTCGCTGAAATCCACCCGCGCGCCGCCGAGCAGGCGGTGGGTGGCGTCGAGTTCGTGGGCGACTTCGGCGAAGGCGCCCCAGCTGGAGAACTGCATGTCGGCCACCCGGGGCTTGCTGGCGTAGCTGGCAACGGCGGCGCCGCTGGTCGTGCGCAGGGTGTGTTCGTTGCGCTGGAAGTCGAGGCCGGTCTCGAGGCTGGTGCGGGGCGACAGATCCAGCGTGGCGGCGATGCGCCCGCCCTGGGTCTGGCGATCCGGGTTGCTCACCATCTTCATCATCGGCGGCGTGCGCAGGGAATAGTTGTCCATCACGTGATCCACGTAGTTGTGATAGACCTGCGCTTCAAGCTTGGCGAGCAGCGGGCTGATGCGCTGCTTCTCGAACTTCAGACCGATGTTGGTGCGATCGAACTTCGCGCCGTCCATTGAGCGGTCGGCGTAGGCGGCCTGGCCGTCACTGCGGGCGAAGGTCAGCTCCAGGCGGGTGTCGGCATCCGGCGTCCAGCCCAGAGCGCCGTTGGTGCTCCAGCGGTCGTAGGCCGAATGCACGGCGCGGCCCTTGCCGTCGCGGTAGTCCTGGGCGTGGGCGTGGGTGCCGGTGATCTCGCCGTAGAAGCGCTCGTTGCCGACACCCGCCTCGAACACCTGATCGTTGCGCCCGAAATTGCCCACCAGCAGGCTGGCGTCGGCATAGGCCGAGTAGCCGTTGCGCACCTTGGGGCTGCGCTCGAAGAGGACCACCCCGGCGCTGTTGCCGGGGCCGTATTTGACGGTTTGCGGGCCCTTCAGCACGGTGATGCGGTCGAAGGCTTCGGGGAAGACGTAGGCCGTGGGCGGGTCCATCCGCATGCCGCAGCCGCCGAGGATCATCTCGCCATCGAGCAGGATGCCAAGCCGCGAGGCGGCCATGCCGCGGAACACCGGGTCGCCGTCGGTGCCGCCCTTGCGGATCACCGAGAAGCCAGGAATGTTCTTGAGGTAGTCGGCGCCGTCGTGGGCCGGCACCGGCTGGCGCGGTGCCCGGGGATCGGTGACGACGGTGAGCGGCGTTTCCATCGCCGGGGCGGTGACGACGACCTGACCGAGGGTTTCAGGCTGCCCGGCAAAGGCGGGCAGGCTGCAGGCGAAGGCACTGGCGAGGGCCAGCGGAAGGATGGCGGGCCGGTGCGGAACACGGCGGATCATGGTGACGCTCCCTGTTATTTGGCAAGAGCGCGCACCTTAAATCCCAGCCGACCCTTTCAGGTTGATGGACCGCAAAATATTGCACCAAACTGGTGCGTCATGATGTCGCAGGCCGATCCGTCACTCACACCCGGAACCGCGCCACGCTGGACTTGAGGCTGTCCGAGACATTCACCAGGCGGTGGGCCGTGCCGGCGACCGAGGCCACTGCGGCGGAGTTTTCCTCCGACATCTGGGCGATGGCTTCCACATTGCGGGCCAGCTCGGTGGAGGCACCGCGCTGCTCGCGCAGGGCGTCGCTGATGCTCTCGATGGCCCCCTGCATGGTGCTGGCCGAGCCGCGGATGCCGTCCATCGAGGCGCTGGCAGCGCTCGCGGAGGCCACCACGTCGGTGACCAGTGCGCGGTTGGACTGCATGCTGGTCACCGCACCTACGGCCCCCTGCTGGATGGCGCTGATGACGTTGCTGATCTCCTGCACCGAGCTGGTGGTGCGTTCGGCGAGCTTGCGCACCTCGTCGGCGACCACCGCAAAGCCGCGGCCCTGTTCGCCGGCGCGGGCGGCTTCGATGGCAGCGTTGAGGGCCAGCAGGTTGGTCTGGTCGGCCACCTCGCGGATCACCACGGTGATGGTGTCGATCTGGCGGACCTGTTCGGAGAGCATCTGGATCTGCTCGGCGGTGCTCTCCACCTGGGAGGCAATCTGGTTGATCCGGGTGGCGGCGGTATCCACGTCACGACCGCTGGTGGCGGCAAGGTTGCCGGCCTCCACTGCCCGATGGCTGGCATCCTCCGCGCTGTTGCCCACGTGGTCGATGCTTACCGTGAGCTCTTCGACTGCGGCAGCGGCCGAGGCGGTGGCGGCCGACTGGTGTTCGCTGCTCACCGATACCTCCCGGGCGGCAGTGGCGAGCTGCGTTGCCGAGCCGGCCACCTCCTGGGAATTGTTGATGACCTGCTGGATGGTGTTGGACAGCTCGGTGCGCATCTTTTCGAGGGCGGCCAGCAGCTTGCCGATTTCGTCGTGGTTGTGGGTGAGCGGGCCTGCGGAAGTCAGATCGCCGTTGGCGATCCGCTCGGCCATCCGGTTGGCGTCGTCAAGACGGCCGGAGATGCTCAGCCCGATGCTCCGCCCGAACAGCAGGAAGAGCAGGCTCGCGATCACGGGCAGCGCACCGGCGACCCAGGTGGCGTTCGACTTTGTGGTGGTGGCGCTCGCGGTCGCTTCCTGGGCGAGTTTTTCGTTCAGGTGACGGTGCGCTGCCAGCTGATCGTCAAGGCGCAAGGCCAGCGTCACGTTATTGATCAGGATTGACTGGGCCTCGGCGTTCTTTCCGGCGCGGGCCAGACCAAGCGCCTCGTCGATGTGCTTGTTGTACTCGACAAGGCTGGCTCTTTCGGCCTCGAGTAGTTTGCGGTCCTCGTCGCTGGCAACGAGGGGTTCATAGTCTTTCAGGGCCTTGTCCATGTGGGCCCGCGCTTCGTTGAGCATCGTGTCGAGCTTGGCTCTGTCCGCGGGGTCGGTCTGAATGGTGTAGCGGTAGGCGCGCACGCGAGCCCGCCCGAGTTCCGACGTGACCGTATTGAGCAGCCGGATGCTGGGCACGACGTTCTCGTTGCCGAAGTTGGCCGAGTCGTAGACGCGGTTCATCTGGTACACGGTGACGCCGGCCAGCAAGAGAAGGCTTGCGATGGCGAAGGCGACAAGGAGTTGCAGGCGTTGGGATATGGTCATGGCGGGTATCTTTGGGGCGCGGGGCGCGTCGCCCGGGCAGTTGCTGTATCGCCACCTACGGCATTGCCCGTCAAAACTTGATCAGATGAACAGAGGATATCTCCATGGGATGGGTGGCGTGTCTCTTTGGCGGCGGTGCCGGCGTTATGCACCGACAGAAAGCAGCGGCCGCCCGGAGGCGGCCGCCGGTAGCGGGCACTGCAGATTTACACCCGGAAGCGAGCCACCCGTGACTTGAGATCGTCCGAAACGCTGACGAGGCGGTGGGCTGTATCGGCGACCGAGGCCACCGCGGCGGAGTTTTCCTCCGACATCTGGGCGATGGCTTCCACATTGCGGGCCAGCTCGGTGGAGGCGCCGCGCTGCTCGCGCAGGGCGTCGCTGATGGTCTCGATGGCGCCCTGCATGGTGTGGGCGGAGTCGCGGATGTTACCCATCGAGTTGCTGGCGACATTGGCCGAGGACACCACCTCGCCCACCAGGTTGCGGCTCGAATTCATGCTGGTCACGGCACCGACGGCACCTTGCTGGATGGCATTGATGACGTTGCTGATCTCCTGCACCGAGCTGGTGGTGCGTTCGGCGAGCTTGCGCACTTCGTCGGCGACCACCGCAAAACCACGGCCCTGCTCGCCGGCACGGGCGGCTTCGATGGCGGCGTTGAGGGCCAGCAGGTTGGTCTGGTCGGCCACTTCGCGGATCACCACGGTGATCTTGTCGATCTGCTGGACCTGTTCGGAAAGCTGCTGGATCTGGGAGGAGGTGTTTTCCACCTGATCGGCGACCTTGCCGATCTTGTCGGCGGCCGCAGCCACCTCGGCGCCGCTGTTGGCGGCCTGCCGACCCGCCTCGATGGCCCGGTTGTTGGCTTCGTCGGCGCTGTTGGCCACGTGGTCGATGCTCACGGTGAGCTCTTCCACCGCGGCGGCGGCGGCGGATGTGGATGACGACTGCTGCTCGGTACTCACCGACACCTGGCGGGCGGTGGCCGACAGCTGGGAGGCCGCACCGGCCACGGTGTCGGAGTTGGCGATCACGCCGCCAATCGTCTGGGCCAGCTCGGCGCGCATCTTGTCGAGGGCTGTGAGGATTTCGCCGATCTCGTCGGTGGCGCCACCCCCAGCGGTGACCTGGCGCAGGTCGCCTCCTGCGATGCGGTTGGTCAAGTCATTCGCCTCTGCGATGCGGGCGGTGACGCTACGGATCGTCAGCACGCTGATGGCGATCATCGCCGCCGCGCTCACCCCCAGGATGCCGAGGGCGAGCCAGGTGGCGGAACCCTTGGTGGCGATAGCTTCCTCCGCCGAGCGCTTGCCGAGTTCCTCGTTGTATTTCATGTGCGCTTCGAGGGTCTCGATGAACTTGACCGCCTGGGGCTGGATCTTCTTGATGAGCCCACGCGCGTCTTCCGTACGGTTCTCCCGGGAAATGGCCAGCACGCCGTCCACCGCCTTGTTGTACTCGACGATCGCCGCCTTCTCGGAATCGAGCAGGCGCTTGTCCTCGGTGTCGGTGATGAAGTTCTCGTACTTCTTGAGGGATTGATCGATCGCGCCGCGTGACTCGATCATGGTCTTCTCGATCTCTGCCATTTCGGCACTGTCGGTAGCCAACACGTATCGGTACAGGCGCAGGCGCAGGCGACCGAAGTCCATCGACACTTTGTTGAGAATCTCGATGCTCGGCACGATGTTGACCGACGCATAATTTGCCGAGTCAAACACCTTGTTCATCTGCTGATGGTTGATGAAGGTCAGTGCGATCAGGCTGGCTAAGGCAGCGCCGACGAGCAGTAGAAGTCGTTTGGCGATGGTCATGGCGATCCCCGGAGTAGCAATTTGTCAGATCGGCAGCGGCCGCGGAGGGAGCCTCCAACAGGTTGCGCTGATATGCGCTAACGACGATCGCTGGTATAACTTTAGTCATAGTTTCCAGGGGGTTTCCCCAGGTTGGGGCAAGTTTGCCCGGGTTATGGCCCTGACATCGGGTACGGATTCCGCGCTGCCGCTGCGGCGACTTACAATGGACGCCCGTCATGCCCTTGTAAGCCCCGCCGTGCCTGCTTCGTCACCCTCCATCCTCGTATTGCCCAGTCCGTTTCTGTCCGACACCGACACCATCCACCTCATCGAGCCAGCGGACTGCGATAGCCAGTGGCTGCTGCGTCAGGTGCGCTCGGGCGAGTACGACAAGCCCTTCGTGATCGACGACGGCACCACCCGCAGCCTGCATTTCTCGTTGTCGCTCATCCAGAGCACCATGAACCTGAAGGATCCGTACGCCTTGGCGCTGGATTACACCCAGGCGATGATGGGCTTCCTGCTGTTCTGCCAGCGCCCGCGGCAGATCCTGATGCTGGGCCTGGGGGGCGGATCGCTGGCCAAGTTCTGCTACCGCCATGTGGGCTCGGCGAAGATCGCGGTGGTCGAGATCGACCCCAACGTGATCGCCTTCCGGGATGAGTTCGAGCTGCCGCCGGACGACGCCCGCCTTGCCGTGATCGAAGGCGACGGCGCCGACTGGGTGGTGAAGAGCCGCGAATGGGAAGACCGCCCGGACATCATCATGATGGACGCCTTCGACCGCCACGGGCTGTCCGGCTCGGTGAGCTCCATCGGCTTCTACCAGGACGTGCACGAGGCGCTCTCGGGGCGCGGCATCATGGTGGCCAACCTGGCCGGCGACAAGGACAGCCGCGAAGATCATCTGGCGATGATCGCCCAGGTGTTCGACGACCGCCTGCTGTCGATCCGTCTGCCCGACGGCAACGACATCATCTTCGCCTTCCGCCAGCCCGGTTTCACGCCCCGTTGGCGTGAGATCGGCAACCTCGCCAAGGCGCTGCGTGCCCGCACCGGGCTGGATTACCCCCGGTTTGCCCAGCGGCTCGAACGCAGCCGGCGCACCCGCTACACCTGAACTGCCTGCCGAAGTGACGGCCACGGCGGATCGCGTCAGAATCTGCCCCGGCGCACCTGCCTCCCCATCCGTCCAGCCACAACCCCGACCCGATGATCCTGCCCTTCCAGGCCCTTGCCTGCCCCCTCGACGGCGCCGCGCTGACACGCCAGGGCGCCAGCTGGCGCTGCGCCGCCGGCCACAGCTTCGACATCGCCAGCCAAGGCTACGCCAACCTGCTGCCGGTGCAGCACAAGCGCTCGAAGGATCCCGGCGACAGCAAGGAGATGGTCGCGGCCAGGCGGCGCTATCTGGAGAGCGGGGTCTACCAGCCCATCGCGGCAGCCACCGCCCAGGCGGCACTCGCCGATCTGGTGCCAGCGACGCAGGTGAGCTGTCTGGATGCGGGCTGTGGCGAAGGCTATTACCTGCGCCAGCTGGCCGCGGCGGCCGGGCCCGATCTGCAACTGGCGGTACTGGGCCTCGACATCTCGAAGTGGGCGGTGCTGGCGGCGGCCAAACACGACAAACGGCCCGCCTGGGTGGTGGGCACCAACGCCCGGCTGCCGGTGCTTCCGGCCAGCGTCGACCGCCTGCTGTGCATGTTCGGCTTTCCGGTGTATCCCGAATTCGCCCGGGTGCTTCGGCCCGGCGGGCGCATCGTGCAGGTGGATGCAGGGCCGGATCACCTGCGGGAGCTGCGCGAGATCATCTACCCGCGCCTGAAGGAAGACACCAAGCCGGCCTTCGTGGCGCCGTCGGGGTTCGAGCTGCTGGAGGTGGAAACCCTGTGCTATCCGGCTGCGCTACCGTGCGCCGGCCTGATCGGCGATCTGCTGGTGATGACGCCCCATCTCTACCGGGCGACGGCGGAGGGCCGGGCGCGGGCGGCGGCGCTCACCCGGCTGGAGATCACCGTGGATGTGCGCATCACCCGGCTCGTGCGCATGTCGGGCTAGCGCCGGGCGAGGCGAAAGCCCATTACGAGAATTTGTGCGATGCACAAAAATGTGCTGGGCGAGACTCAGCGCCGTCCCGTGCTGGTGCATCGGATTGCGCGCCACGCCATCGCCAGGGCGAGGGGTGAATAGGCGCCAACGGTTGCCATTGCAACGATTTCGGCCAATCCGCTATCCATGATGTTTCTCCTGATACATGATTTATCAAGAGAAAAGCAGGCCGTGTGCCAACTGGTGGGCACTGTGGGCCGGACGAGACGGTGAGTGCGACTTGCGTCACACAGGCTGGGGGCTCAGCCCCCGTGATAGAACAGGTAGCCCACCATGATCGCCCCGATCAGCCCCACGAAGTCGGCGATCAGCCCGCAGGCCACCGCGTAGCGGGTTTTGGTGATGTTCACGCTGCCAAAGTACACCGCCAGCACGTAGAAGGTGGTTTCGGTGGAGCCCTGGATGATCGCCGCGAGCTTGCCTTGAAAGGAATCCACGCCATAGGTGGTCATCACGTCCACCATCAATCCGCGGGCGCCGCTGCCCGATAGGGTCTTCATCAGCCCCACTGGCAGCGCCGGTACGAAGTCGGCGTTCATCCCCAGGGCGATGACCACGCTGCGGATGCCCTCCACCAGATAACCCATGCAGCCGCTGGTGCGAAAGATCGAGATCGCCACCAGCATGGCGATCAGGTAGGGGATGATCTGCACCGCAACCCCGAAACCCTCCTTCGCGCCCTCCACGAAGCTGTCGTACACATCCACGCCGCGCAGCGCCGCCACGCCCACGAAGACCACGATGATCGACACGATGATCCCGCTGCCCAGCAAGCCGATCATCTGCGCCATGGTGTCCGGCGGCATCGGAGCGAGCCACGCGTAGAGCCCGCCCATGAGCGCCGCGAAGCCGGCGAAGAAGGCCAGCACCGGGCCTGACAGCAGGTTGATGCGCTGCCACGCGGCCACCGCGATCAGCCCCGCGCAAAACGAGATGAAGGTGGACAGCAGCGTGGGTAGGAAGATGTCCGCCGCGTTGAAACCCGCCAGCCCCTGCTGTACCGCCATGCTCTGGCGGATGGCGATCACCGAGGTGGGGATCAGCGTGATGCCCGCCGTGTTGAGCACCAGGAACATGATCATCGGGTTGCTGGCGGTGTCCTTGTGCGGGTTGATCTCCTGCAGCTCCCGCATCGCCTTGAGGCCCAGGGGCGTGGCCGCGTTGTCCAGCCCCAGCATGTTGGCGCTGACGTTCATCACGATGCTGCCGCTGGCCGGGTGGCCTGGGGGGATGTCCGGAAACACGCGCCGGAAGAAGGGCGCCATCAGCCGCCCGAAGAGCTGGATCAGCCCGCCCTTCTCGCCGATCTTCATCACCCCCAGCCACAGGCTCATCACCCCCACCAGCCCGATGGCGATGTCGAAGCCAGTCTTCGCGGTGTCGAACAGCCCGGTGAGCACGCGGGAGAACAGCTGCAGATCGCCCTGCAGCGTCTGCATCAGGGTGGCGAGAAAACCGACCAGAACGAGGGCAACCCAGATGCGGTTGAGCACGATGACGGGGTGGTGGGATGGAAAGGGGCTGAGTCTAGCGGTGGCATGGGCTGGTGTCACCGCCGGGGCAACCCCCAGGCCTGTCGAAGGCGCGCATATTCGGATTCGGGCAGCTGCACCAGCACCGGCGCCCGGGTGGCATCCAGCCACAGGGCGATCTCCTGCATGTGGGCCAGCGCCATCGCGGTGCATCCGGCGGTGGGTGTGCCCGGCGCCTCCCACACGTGCAGGAAGATGCACGAGCCCGCCCCAGGCACCGGCGGATTCGTGTTGTGGGCCACCACTGCGCCCAGCTCGTAGCGCCGGTCGTCGCGCAGCATGTCTTCGCAGCTTGCCCAGTCGTCGGGCACGCTTGCCGCATCCACGATGCAGTTGTAGTGCGTTGAGGCAGGATCATCCACGCACTTGAGCCCCCGCCGGGCCGGGTGATAGGGCAGGCGGAACGCCGCGGGCAGTGGTGCGTCGGCGGGCGCATCGCCGAACAACGCAGTGATCGCAAACACCCCCGCCGGCGCCCGTCCGTCGCCCTCGCGCTTCGTCCGGCCGGCCATCGCCGGGTGCAGGCCCTGGCCCCACGCCAGCCCCCGCTGCCCCAGCATCACCGGCAGCGGCGTACTCACTGGCCGCCAGCCGCCCGCGGCGTCGCGCTCGGCCCGCAGCAGCACGCCGCCCGGCGAATCCCAGTCGGGCGCAAGGCACAGCAGCAGCTGGGTGGATGCAGCAGGAATCACGGAGGAAGCAGCCATTGCAGATTCAAGTGCCGGAAATGCGCAGCAGACGAAAGGACGCGATTGTTCCACAAGCGGAATGGGGGCTGGCGGATTGCGGCCAGGTTGATGCGCCGTGTTCATCAGCAACCGCGCCTGTCCAGCGCTGTCCTTAAACGTCAGCACAGGTTCCACGGTGCGTCCCACATCGTCATGCCAGAATGCTTCCGGCAACGAACCGGAGATCACCATGGACCTGCTACGCGCCGGCGCCCTTTTTGCCATCACCGCCCTTGCCGAGATCGTCGGCTGTTACTTGCCGTGGCTCGTGCTGCGTCAGGGCAAGAGCGCATTCCTGCTTCTGCCTGCGGCACTTTCCCTCGGTGTGTTTGCGTGGCTGCTCACCCTTCATCCCACCGCGGCCGGACGCACCTACGCGGCCTATGGAGGGATGTACATCGGCGTTGCACTGCTGTGGCTGCGTTTCGTGGATGGCGTGGCGCTGACGCGCTGGGATGTCGCAGGCGCGGTGATCGCGCTGGTGGGGATGGGCGTGATCGTGGTGCAGCCGGGGCGCTGAAGGGCTCTCGGGACGATCCCTTGCATCGGAACCTGCCCCTCACGAATTGTCACCCATGATCGCGCGCCGACGGCCCGGCGTGTGGGTGGCAGGTGTGTCGACGCAGCTGTGCGGTTAGCGCGGGAAAGCCTTGAGGGCTGGCGTTCGAGCGGCTATCGCCTATGACTAAAGGTGTATAGTTTTTCGCGTCTTCCCCCGTAAGCCGTGACCCCGAATGCCTTCCACCAGTCAGTTGCTCGACATCATTGCAACCCAGACCGAGATCGCCAAACTCGGGCTCGATCTTGCGGGCACCATGGCGCTGGTTGTCGAGCGTACCTTGACGCTGATCGAAGCGGATGGCGCAGCCATTGAATTGGCCGAGGGAGACGAGATGGTTTACCGCGCCGGATCGGGCGCCGCCAGCGGGCAGCTCGGGTTGCGGATCAAGCTGGAGGGCAGCCTGTCGGGGCGCTGCGTGACGACGGGCGAGATCCTGTTCTGCGGCGACGCCGAGACTGATCCGCGGGTCGATCGGGAAGCCTGCCGGAAAGTCGGGCTGCGCTCGATGATCGTGGTGCCGCTGCGCTACGATGGCGAGACGGTGGGGGTGCTGAAAGCCATGTCGGCTCGCCCCGGTCACTTCGACGAAGCGGACGTGCAGGTGCTGGATCTGCTCTCCGAGCTGATCGCCGCGGCCATGTACTTCTCGAGCAAGTACGACAGTGAAGCGCTGTTCTACCGGGCCACCCACGATGAAATGACGGGGCTTGCCAACCGCGCGCTCTACATCGACCGGCTGCGCAGTGTGCTGGCACGGCATCATCGCGAGAAGCGCCCCGCCGGGGTGCTGATGATCGACATGGACGGCCTGAAGCAGCTCAACGATACCTTTGGTCATCGCGTGGGCGATGCGGCGATCAAGGAAATGGCCCGCCGGCTTCAGGCTTGTGCCCGCGAGACCGATACGGTGGCGCGGCTCGGGGGCGACGAGTTCGGCGTGATCCTCTCGCCGGTGGAGATGCCCGAGGGCGGGGAAGTGATCATTCAGCGGATTCAAAAGGAGATCGAGCCGCCCTTGCTGTTTGACGGGCGGGAATTTCCGCTGCGTGCGAGCATCGGCGCTGCGGCTTTTCCGGACGATGGCGCCGACATCGAGAGCCTGCTCCACACCGCCGACCAGCGCATGTACCGGGTAAAGGGTGCGCAGCGGCGGAGCAATGACGCGCGCCCGGCAGCGTGATCGTGGGCAGTTGGGCGTAGCGCTTCAATGGCGGCCGGGGCATCCTGCTAAACTTCGTTGTCAGGTTTAAATCCCGCATCGTCGGGCTGTCTGCCCAATGCCGGGCCGGTATTGTCCTTGAGCGAAAATGCATCATGTGTGGTGAGCTGTCGATTTGTATCGCGATGAGAGGGATCGCGCGGGTATCCGCCTTGGCGATCCTCGCCGGGTGCGCGCAAGTGCCGTCAAGTCCGCCGCACGCTGCAGAGGCCGGTCGCGCGCACAGGGTGGTCGGTGACGGTGGCCAGACACAGACGATTCCCGTGTCGTCCGGCAGTGACGACACGCGTCGGTCGGCTTCGGCCGCGTTGCGTAGGGCGGTGCCGATGGCGGTGCCGCTTGTACCTGCGGTCACGGAGGTGAGTCTGGAGGCCGACGGCATCGTTTTCCGGGTCGAAGACCCTGCCTCGACGTTTGATGAGTCGCTGGGTTCGATGCGTGGATTTCACTTTTCCAGGGCGCTCGCCTCGGCAAGCAAAGGCAGGATGAATACGCTGCCCGTGTCCGATGAGCCTGGCAAGACGCCCGCTGCGCTGCAACGCTGGATTCAGGATGTGCCCGGCCTGAGCTGGCCCCTCCCTGCGCCGTCGGGCCGCATCGTGCTGCCGAGCCAGACGGGGGCCTGGGCTCAACAGCGCGGGCTTACTTTGGGCGATGTGGCCGGTCAGGTTCAGGCCGCGATGACGGCTGCGGGCTACCTCGAGCGGAGCTATTTTCCGGTGCCGGAAGGCTTCGCCCTCGTGACACGCGTCGAACAGATCGAAGCCGATGGCGCTCCCAAGGCGGCGCCGGCGCGCTGGAATGTGGAGTCGCCTGGTGCGGGCGATTCATTTTTCACGAAGGTGCTCAAAGGGATGACAGGTGCCCCTTCGGGGCTTTACCGGATGTTCATCTTCGTGGTGACCACCGACGAGCACTCGCCGACGGGGAACGAGCCGTCCTACAGTGATGCCAAGGGGTGGTTCGTGCGGGGGGCTGCGGGGCTCACGGATGCCCAGGCTGTCAGACGGGTGACCGCCCGGCACCGGATGAGCGTCCTGGTCTATGAGTTCAAGACCTATGGCAGCCGCAACGTGAAGGCCTTGCTGCCGGGCAAGCTCGCCTGTGAGACCCACCTCGAGAAGGCCGGTCTGTGGTCTGGTTTGTCCCGGCTGGCCGGTGACATCCCGCCCCATCCCGCAATCGCGATGAACCGTGATCTTGAGGTGCCGAATTGAGCCTCGACCCCGCCCCCATACCGCTTCGTCGTGCCCAGTACGGGCTTGCGGTGCTGTGGTTCTCGCCCGCGCTTTTCATCTTTTTCGTGCTGATGGCGCAGACGCTGTTCTCCACGGTTTACGAGGGCCACAAGAATGAGGTGATGGAATGGTACGGCACGCTGGTTTGGCCGATTTCCACCCTCATGGTCGGTGCCATCGTCGCCAACGCAGGTGTCCGTGCCGACCGGCGCGTGGTGGACGGGGCGCTGTTCAGGCTCACCCGATTCTGCTGCCTGGCCTACATTCTGGCGCTCGTGATGACCGTGTTCGCACCCGGTCTGGGCAGCGCGTTCGATGCGCAACGCGACGCCTGGGTGATGCTCACGGAATCCCGGCCGTGGCTGGTCCTGCTGCAGGGCGTGGTGAGCGCGATGCTCGGTGTGTTCTTCAGCCGGGCCTATTACGACGAACCGCCCGCGGGTGATGGCTAGGCGGCGAAGTGTGGCGCCGGGAGACCGCGGGACCGTGCGATCCGGGCGCGCTTCGATGAAAAAAACGGCGACCGGATTTCTCCGGCCGCCGTCGAGGCTCCCAGGGGAACGCAATCCCCGTCCTGAAACTTTTCGCGTCTGGCTTACGGGATCATCCAGGTGAACACGTAGGCCTGCAGCGTGGTGATGATGCCGACCATGCCGGCGAACATCAGGCTGTGCTTGAGGGTGAAGCGGAACAGATCCGATTCCTTGCCCACCAAGCCGACGGCCGCGCAGGCGACGGCGATGGACTGGGGCGAGATCATCTTGCCGGTGACGCCGCCGGTGGTGTTGGCAGCCACCAGCAGGGTGTCGGAGACGCCGACCTGATGGGCGGTGGTGGCCTGCAGTGAGCAGAACAGCGCGTTGGACGACGTATCGGAACCGGTGAGGAACACGCCCAGCCAGCCCAGGAAGGGCGAGAAGAACGGGAACAGCACGCCGGTGCCGGCCAGCAGCAGGGCCAGGGTGGCGGACAGGCCGGAGTAGTTGGCCACGAACGCGAAGGCCAGCACCATGCCGATGGAGTAGATCGGGCGCTTCAGCTCGATCACGGTTTCCTTCAGGGTCTTGGCGGCTTCGCTGGCGCGCATGCCCAGCACGACCATGGTGATCAGCGCGGCCAGGAAGATCGCGGTGCCGGTGGCGGAGAGGATGTCGAGCTTGTACACCGCGGCGTAAGGCGTGGCCTTGGCGACGATGGGTTCCATCTTGATGACGAGCTTGTCGAGCATCGGCACCGGGAACTGGAACACCAGCGAATACAGCGGGCCGTCCTTGGCAAACAGGGCCTTGAAGGGCTTGAGGCTCCAGATGGTGACCATGACGGTCAGGATCAGGAAGGGCGACCAGGCCTTGGCGATCTGGCCGAACGCATAGTGCTTCTCGGCGGCGCGCTCGGCGGTGGCCTTGTTGTCGAAGCGGAAGATGCGCTTCGGCTTCCAGTTCTTCAGGAACACGGTGAGGCAGATCAGGCTGACCAGCGCGGAGGTGATGTCCGGCAGTTCCGGTCCGATGTAGTTGGCGGTGAAGAACTGGGTGACGGCGAAGGAGCCGCCGGCCACGATGATCGCCGGCCAGGTTTCCTTGATGCCACGCCAGCCGTCCATCATGGCGACCAGCCAGAACGGGACGATGACCGACAGCAGCGGCAGCTGGCGGCCGGCCATCTGGCCGATCTTGAACGGGTCGATGCCGGTGACCTGACCGCCGACGATGATGGGGATGCCCATCGCGCCGAAAGCCACCGGGGCGGTGTTGGCGATGAGGCACAGGCCCGCGGCGTAGAGCGGATTGAAGCCCAGGCCCACCAGCAGCGCGGCGGTGATCGCCACCGGGGCGCCGAAGCCGGCCGCGCCTTCCAGGAAGGCGCCGAAGGAGAAGCCGACGAGCAGCATCTGCAGGCGCTGGTCATCGGTGATCGACACCACCGAGGCCCTGATAATGTCGAACTGGCCGGTCTTGACGGTGATCTTGTAGAGGAACACCGCCGCGATGATGATCCACGCAATGGGCCACAGGCCGTACAGGAAGCCGTAACCGGCCGACGCCAATGCCATTTCCACCGGCATCTTGTAGAAGAAGATGGCCACCGCCAGGGCGATGGCGACGGTGATGGTGCCGGCGATGTGCCCCTTCATCCGCAGCACCGCGAGGGCCACGAAGAAGAAGATGATCGGCAGCGCGGCGACCAGCGACGACAACCATAGGTTGCCCGCGGGGTCGTAAATCTGCATCCAGGTTTGCATTCGGTAATTCCTCCTTTGGTGAATGCGGGGGTGTTTCTGTTTGGGTGAGGCGGTTGGTTTCGGTGGTCGGGTATCAGCAGGTGGCGAGCCGCGCGGCTTCGGCGCTGCATTCGTCGAGCAGATGCACGATGGAGCGGTAGGGCAGGCCGGTGGCGTTGGTGAGGCCAATCTCGCAGGTCTGGTTGCTCGAATAACCGCCGCAGCAGCCGGCGGGCACTTCGAGCTTGCGCAGGGCGTGGGCGTTGAGTTCGGGCACCACGAAGCCCCGGTCGCCGCCGAAGCCGCAGCACTTCACTTCGGGCGGCATCACGGGTTGCACGGCGCAGGCGGCGGCGAGCTGCTTCAACTTGCCCTCGAAGCCCATGCGGCGGGCCGAGCAGTTGAGGTGGATCAGCACCGGGTCGGACTTCTTCTGGAGCATCAGGCGCGGCAACAGCGCGTCGTGGGCAAACTCCACCAGGTCGAACACCGGCAGGCGCTCTGCGAGGAAGGTCTTCATGCGCAGGCTGCAGGCGCTGGCGTCGAGGATGATCGGGTACTTGCCGTTGTCGCTTGCCTTGCGGAGCACCGCCTCCAGCTGGGCCGACTTGGCGTCGGCCTCGGCGGCCATGCCGCGGCTGGCGAAGGACTGGCCGCAGCACAGATCGTTGACGCCTTCGGGGATGATCGGGGCGTAGCCGGCGCGCTCCAGCACGCGGATGACCGTGGCCGAGAGAGCGTGCTCGGGCGTGTCGGCGCCGAAGATGCGGCCGGCGCAGGTGGGGAAGTAGACGACCTTGTCGCCATCGCTGCGGGTGGCGCGGCCGGCAGGTTGCGGCGTGGGCATGCCTTCCTTCCACTTGCCGCCGCTGAGCCGGGCCAGCGCCTTCGGGCCGATGATGGCTTCGGCCACATGCCCGGCCTTGATGGCGGTGCGGGCCAGGGCCTGGGTGGCGCCGAAGTGGTCCGCGGCGAGCTTGCCCAACTGCCGAGCCACGCCGGAGAGGTTCTCGCCGCGCACGGCGCGGGTCAGGGCGCCGGTCTCGATGCCCACCGGGCAGGCGGTGGAGCACAGGCCGCAGGCGGCGCAGGTGTCGAGGCCCATGTAGAGGTAGTCCTCGCCGAGCTGGCCCGGCGCCTCGCCGGCGGCTTGCCGGCGCGACAGCTCGCGCCAGCCGACGATGCGCTGGCGCGGCGACAGGGTGAGGCCGTGGGACGGGCACTGGGGCTCGCAGAAGCCGCACTCGATGCAGCGATCCACCGGCGCGTAGAGCTGGCCGGCGGCGGGCATGGGCTTGAGGTGCTTGAGGTGGGCGGCCGGGTCGTCGTTGATGATCACACCGGGGTTGAGCAGGCCTTCGGGGTCGAACAGGGCCTTGATCTCCTTCATCAGGCCGTAGGCCTGGGTGCCCCATTCCAGCTCGACGAAGGGCGCCATGTTGCGGCCGGTGCCGTGCTCGGCCTTGAGCGAGCCGTCGTACTTCTCGACCAGCATCGCGCACACGTCGTCCATGAAGGCGGCGTAGCGGGCGACTTCGGACGCGATGCCGAAATCCTGGGTGAACACGAAGTGGACGTTCCCCTCCAGCGCGTGGCCGAAGATGATCGCCTCGGTATAGCCGTGCTTGGCGAAGAGCGCCTGCAGATCCAGGCAGGCGGCGGCGAGATCGGGCACCGCCACGGCCACGTCCTCGATGATGACGGTGGTGCCGGGCTTGCGCACCGCGCCCACGGCCGGGAAGGTGCCCTTGCGCACGTTCCACAGGCGGTCGATCTCGGCCGGGTTGGTGGTGAAGGAGGGGGCCTCGATCAGCGGGTAGGGGGCGAGCTCGGCCAGTACCGCGTCGATGCGGCGCTGGAGATCGGCGGCGTCCGGCGCGCGGGTTTCGATCAGCAGCGCGGTGGCGCCGTCGGCCAGGGTCTTGAGGAGCGGCGGCATGCCGGGCTTGTCGGCCACGGCGCGCAGCGAGGCGCGGTCGAGCAGCTCGACCGCATCCACCGGCTGCTGCTTGAGGCCGACCACCGCACGGCAGGCGGTCTCCATGTCGGCGAAGAACACCAGCGCGCTGGCCTTGTGGGCGTATTCGGGCACGGTCTGGTAGGTGACTTCGGAGATGAAGCCAAGGGTGCCTTCCGAGCCGATCATCAGGTGCGACAGGATGTCGATCGGGTCGGCGTAATCCACCAGCGCGTTGAGGCTGTAGCCGGTGGTGTTCTTGATCTTGTATTTGGTGCGGATGCGCTCGGCGAGGGTGTGGTCGGCACGCACGTTGTCGGAAAGGCGGGCGAGGCTGTCGAGAAGTGCACCGTGGCTGGCCTGGAAGGCCGCGCGGCTGGCGGCGTCGCCGGTGTCGAGCACGGTGCCGTCGGCCAGCAGCACGCGGATCGAGGCCAGCGTGCGGTAGCTGTTCTGGGCGGTGCCGCAGCACATGCCGGAGCTGTTGTTGGCGGCGATCCCGCCGATCTTGGCGGCGTTGATCGATGCGGGATCGGGGCCGATCTTGCGGCCCAGCGGGGCGAGGCGGCGATTGACCTCGGCGCCGACGATGGCCGGGCCGACCTTGACGGTGGCGCCGTCCGGCGCGATGCGGCAGGTGGCCAGGCCTTCGCCCAGCAGCACCAGCACGCCATCGGTGACGGCCTGGCCGCACAGGCTGGTGCCGGCGGCGCGGAAGGTGACCGGGCGGCGGTGGGCGCGGGCCAGATCCACCACGTCGCGCACTTCGTTTTCGTCTTCCACCACCGCCACGACCTCGGGGATCAGACGGTAGAAGCTGCCGTCGGTGCCGTAGGCAAGGCGGCGCAGTTCGTCGGTAATCACGCGGTGGGCGGGTAGCCGTTGGCGCAGGGCGTCGATGAGAGCGGACATGGCGGGTCCTCCCGTCAGGGATGAGGTTTCGGTTCGGTCAGTGGTGGGGTGGGGCGACGGATGTCGCCCCGGGGCGGAACAGGCCGCTATCGTCGGTCGCGGACCATGTCCCTCAGCCTTCGCGGCGCGGGTGTCAGGGGCGTGCGGGCGGCCGTCCAGCCGGCCTGATTCTTCGGCGCCAGGGCGCGGAAGCGGCTGGCCAGCCAGCTGAAGGCCCGGTAGCTGCCGGGGCGGCTGTACACGCGGGCCCACATCCGCCAGACGAAGGTCGTCAGTGCGCTGTAGCCGGCGCCTTGGCCGACCATCGCCGGATTGGCGTGGGGTTCGGACTGGGCTTCGCCCCGCAGGCGGATCAGCAACTCGGGGATGGGGATCTTCACCGGGCAGACCTCGCCGCAGGCGCCGCACAGGGTGGAGGCGGTGGGCAGCAGGTGGGTCTGCTCCAGTCCCATCATGTGTGGCGAGACGATCTTGCCGATGGGGCCGGGGTAGGTGGTGCCATAGGCGTGACCGCCGATCCGGGTGTAGACCGGGCAGTGGTTCATGCAGGCGCCGCAACGGATGCACTGCAGCGTCTTGCGCAGCTGCTCGTCGGCGTAGGCCTGGGAGCGGCCGTTGTCGAGGAGCACGAGGTGCACCTCTTCGGGGCCGTCCTTCTCATGGGCCTTGCGCGGGCCGGAGATCATGTTGAAGTAGGTGGACACCGCCTGGCCGGTGGCCGAGCGGGTGAGGATGGAGAACAGCGGCGCCACATGCTCCAGCTTCTCGACCACCTTCTCGATGCCGGTGATGGCGATGTGCACCTTGGGCACGGTGGTGCACATCCGGCCGTTGCCTTCGTTCTCGACGAGGCACAGGGTGCCGGTTTCGGCCACGGCAAAGTTGACGCCGGAGAGGCCGATGTCGGCGATCTCGAACTTCTCGCGCAGCACGCGTCGGCCGATCTGGATCAGCGCGTCCACGTTGTCGGTGTAGCTCACGCCGGGGATGTGCTCGGCGAACAGCTTGGCGATCTGCTGCTTGGTCTGGTGGATCGCCGGCATGATGATGTGCGAGGGCTTCTCGCCGGCCAGCTGGACGATGTATTCGCCCATGTCGGATTCGAGGGCGCCCACGCCGGCGGCTTCCATGGCGTGGTTGAACTCGATCTCCTCGCTCACCATCGACTTGCCCTTGACGATCAGTTTGGCCTGATGGCGTTGGGCGATGCCGAGCATGATGGCGTTGGCTTCTTCGGGCGTCTCGGCCCAATGCACCTTCACGCCGTTGGCGGTGAGGTTGGCTTCGAGCTGCTCCAGCAGATCCGGCAGGCGGGTGAGGCTGTACTGGCGGATGCCCTCGGAGAGACTGCGCAGGGAATCCAGCTCGTCCGCGTCGGGGAATTGGGCGGCGCGCTTGGCCATCAGGAAGTCCATCGCGCCGCGGAAGCTGCTGCGCAGGTGGGCGTCGTTCACCGCATCGTGCATCCGCTCCCGAAGCTGCTTGGCGGAGACGAAGGCGATCGGCTTGCCGGTGTCGGCACTGGCGTTGGGCGCGCTCATTGGGGCTCTCCTTCGGCGTGGGTGACGATCACGATGAGTTCCTTCGGGCCGTGGGCGCCGTAGGCGAGGGTCTGCTGGATGTCGGCGGTCTTGGACGGGCCGGAGATCAGGAGCGCGTTGGTGGGCATGCCGGCGGACCAGCCCTCGGCACGGATCGCGTCGAAGAAGGTGGGCTGGATGGTGCGCGCGTCGAGCAGCGCAAAGTGCACCGGCGGCACCAGCGACAGGGTGCGCGGCTCGGCGTCGGAAGGCCACAGGATCAGGCTGCCGGTTTCGGCGATGGCGCCACGGGCCTGGGTGAAGCCGGCGCCGACGCGGTGGAACAGATCGGCCTTGATGTCCTCGACCTGGCCAGCCCACGGGCGGAGCGTGGTGCCGGCGAAGGTGGCGGCATCCAGGCGGCGGCCGGCGGGCGTGGCGTCGCCGTAGAGCAGGGTGCCGACGGCCTTCTCGACGCATAGCCGGGCCAGCAGCGCGGGCCAGTCGGCTTCGGTCGAAAAGTGGACGTCGGCGTGGAAGGCCTCGATGCCGGCCTTGAAGCGGGCGGCGCGCTCGGCGACGGATTCGCCGCGGGCGCGGGGCGCGTAGTGTTCGTCGAGGCTGGGCAGCGGGTTCGGCGTGGCGGGCTGGGCGCCGCGCAGCTTGGCGAGGATGCGGTCGCGGGCGCTCATTGTTGCTTTCCTCCGGTGCGGCGCAGCAGGAAGGTGGCGAGATGCTCGCCCGGCAGCGAGGCTGCGGTGCGGCCGGCGTTTTGGTCTTCGAGGGCGGCGCGCTTGGTGATGTTGAGCATGCAGCCGCAGTCGGCGGTGACCATCTGCTTCGCGCCGGTGGCCTTCAGCGAGGCGACCTTGTCGGTGACCATCGCGGTGGAGATGTCCGGGTGCTTGAGGGAGAAGCTGCCGCCGAAGCCGCAGCATTCGGATTCGTGATCGTGGATGGCGAGGCTGACATTGCCCAGGCGCGACAGCAGCTCGCGGCCCACCAGCAGGGTGCCCATCTCGCGGCGGGCCGAGCACGAGGTGTGCAGCGCGACAGTGGTCGGCTCGCCCTGGTCGGGGCGCTTGAAGTCGAGCACATGCACCAGGAACTCGGCAAGCTCGAAGGTTCGGGCCGAGATGGCGGCGGCGCGGGCGGCGAGGCCGGCGTCGTTGCCGATGACCTTCTCCCAGTGCCAGCGGATCATCCCGGCGCAGGAGCCGGAGGGCACCACGATGGGGTAGTCCTCGGGGAAGAGATCGAGCTGGGCGGCGACCACTTCGCGCGCCTCGGCCGGGAAACCGCTGGTGAAGGCCGGCTGGCCGCAGCAGGTTTGATTGTCGGGGAAGATCACCCGGATGCCTTCCCGCTCGAGCAGGGTGATGGCGTCCATGCCCGCCTCGGGCACGAAGAGATCCACCAGACAGGTGGCGTAGAAATACACCGCCTGCGGGCGCGGGGGATAGGTGCGCGCCGAAGGTCCGGCGCCGTGGGTCGGGCTGCTCATGGGTCTCCTCCAGTCCGTGTCGCTTTGAAACGGAATTCTGTTCCGTTGCTGCGACTATTAGCCAGATGATTTTGGGTGTTTTCGGTAAATTGGTAAGACCAATTAAACCGCTGAGGAAAAATCTACCTGCGTGCCACTTCGAAGTCAATCCTTCAGAAGAGTCAAGCTACTGATTTTTGGGTGATCTAGGGGTAAACGACTAGGTTTTCTGCCCTGCTGGCTTGAGGTTCATCAAGACTTGGGGTTAGTATTTTGGTCAGACCAATTTGAGGCCAAGTCATGACCATCGGGAAAATTGCTGTTCAGCGGCTCTCCGACACCATTGCCCACGAACTCGAACGGCGCATCCTCGATGGCGCCCTCAAGCCCGGCGACCGCCTTCAGCCCGAGCGCGAGCTGGCGGCCGAACTGGGCGTGTCGCGCCCGTCGCTGCGCGAGGCGATCCAGAAGCTGGTGTCCAAGGGCCTGCTCCACAGCCGCCAGGGCGGCGGCACGTATGTGACCGACCGGCTCGACGCCGGCTTCACCGACCCGTGGGGCGAGATGCTCCGCCAGCACCCCAACATCCAGGTGGATCTGCTGGAGTTTCGCGGGATGCTCGAATCCGAGGCCGCGGCGCTGGCCGCCCGCCGCGCCACCGACGCCGACATCCAGCGCATCGGCGACGCCTACGCGCGGGTGGAGGGGTTGTTCGCCCAGGGGCCGTCGGCCGAGGTCTTCGAGGAGCAGGTGAGGGCCGATCTGGCCTTCCACCAGGCCATCGCCGAGGCCGCCCACAACGTGATGATCGGCCACCTCACTGCCAGCTTGTTCCGTGTGACTCACGACCACATCGACCGCAACCTGCGTCACCTGCGTCGGCTGGAGGACGACTGGCAGGAGTTGCGCGGTCAGCACGCAGCAATCTGGGACGCCGTGAAGCGCCGCGATCCGGTGGCCGCCGAGTCGGCGGTGCGCCGTCACATGACCTTCGTCGAGGAGAGCATGCTGGCCCGCGCTCAGCACGAAGAGCGCGAGAGCCGTGCCCGGGTGACGCGTAAGCTGGCCGGGCAGGGGGTGTGAGCCCGACTGCCGGATGTGGGCAATTTCCATGCGGGCAGCTGCCTGCGGACGGCTAGAATCCGCCCGCGCCCTTCACCCTCTGCTGCCTTGATGGACACCCTCGATCAACTCCGGGCCGGCCGGCTCGCCGGCGCCCGCCACCTCAAGCTCGCCTGCGGCCTGCGCGACTTCCCGCGGGAGATCTTCGAGCTTTCCGATACGTTGGAGATCCTCGATCTGGCGGGCAATCAACTCACCACCCTGCCGGGCGACCTGCCACGGCTTGCGAAACTGCGGGTGCTGTTTTGCTCGGGCAACCCCTTCGAGGTGTTGCCCGAGGTGTTGGGTGCGTGCCCGGCGCTGGAGATGATCGGCTTCAAGTCGTGCCGGCTGCACACCGTGCCCGGCGCAGCGCTGCCGCCCACCCTGCGCTGGTTGATCCTCACCGACAACCGTATCGAAGCCCTGCCTGCCGGCATCGGCCGCTGCACGAGGCTGCGCAAGCTGACCCTCGCGGGCAACCGGCTCACCACGCTGCCGCCGGAGATGGAGGCATGTACGTCGCTGGAGCTACTGCGCATCGCTGCCAACCGGATCGCCATCTTCCCGGACTGGCTGCTCGATCTGCCCCGACTGACGTGGCTGGCGTATGCCGGCAATCCTTTCTGCGCAACGCTCGACGCCGCGTGGCAGACCGAGGCCCACACCCGGCCGGTGCCTTGGGGCGCGCTGGAGACCGACGGCGTACTGGGCGAAGGCGCATCTGGGGTGATCCACCGGGCGGCGTGGTCGGCGCCGGAAGGCAAGCGATCTGTGGCGGTGAAGCTCTTCAAGGGCGAGGTGACCAGCGACGGCCTGCCGGGCAGCGAGCGGGCCGCCTGCGTGGGGGCGGGCGGTCACCCGCAGCTGATCCCGGTGCTGGGTGAAGTCGCCGACCATCCCGCCGACACCGCCGGGCTGGTGATGGCGCTGATCGATCCGGCCTTTCGCAGCCTGGCCGGCCCGCCCAGCCTGGATACCTGCACCCGCGACGTCTACCCCGATGGCACCCGCTTCACGCCCGCCGCGGCGCTCGCCATTGCCCGGGGCATCGCGGCGGCGGCTGCGCACCTGCACCGGCGAGGCATCGTGCATGGCGATCTGTACGCCCACAACATTCTCCATGATGGCGCCGGGCGGGTCTTTCTCGGGGATTTTGGTGCCGCGTCGTTTGTTCCACCGGCCGACCCGGATCGGGCGCGCCGGCTGGCGCAGCTGGAGGTGCGAGCCTTCGGCCATCTGCTGGAGGAACTCGTCGAGCGTCTCGATGCCGGTGATGTGAGCCGCGCGCTGGCGGCCCTCTCGACCCGCTGCCTCAGCGCGCGGCCGGCAGCCCGGCCGGGCTTCGACGAGATCGCCGGCCTTCTGGCCGCCCTGCACTGATCCCGGGACGACGACCGGGTATTCGTGACATAAGTCGGGCGCCGCCCGCTCCGTCAACTGTAAGATCAATCCACGAGAAAAAGGCAAACGGGGTGAGAACCCCGGACGCAAAGCTTCGGGTCCTAACCTGCACGCAGGAAGGACGGCCGGGTTCCCTCAGCGCGGGTTCGTTCGCACCCGCGTCGGTTTTCCGTGCTGTCCGCACTGTCTCCCTCGTGTTTTGTCGATCTGGCCGTCCGCGCGCGTCTGCCGCCCATGCGCCTGCTCTCGTGCGTTTTCGTACGCGATCTTTCCATTTGTGCCGACCCTCGGCGGGAGAACGACATGAGTAAGGACAACAAGAAGATTCTCATCGGCGCAGGCGGTATCGGCATCGTGGTCGCGGGCTGGCTGGGCGCCAGCGTCTATGTGGGCAGCGTGGCCGAGCGGGAGATCCGCGCCTTCGCGGCCAAGCCTTCGTCCGAAACCGGCGTGCGCGTGCGCAACCTTCAGCACAGCGGCGGACTGTTCTCGGCCACCGGCTCTTTCGGGTTGGAGGTGGTGGACGCGTGCTCGAGCGACGAAGGGGGCCGGCGCCCGGCGCTGGAGGTGGAGGTGCAGTATTCCCTCGCCAACGTGGTGCTGCCCGCCGCGCCCCTGCGCGTGACCTGGAGCGCCAAACCCAGCGGCGAGCTTGCCGCTGCGCTGGCCGAACGCTTCGGCCCCAGCCTCAAGCTGCAGGGCGCGGGCGACGTGAGCTACGGCGGGGATTTCCGCTCGGCCATGTCGCTGCCCGAACTCGCCCTCGATCAGGGCGGCCAGAAACTGACCATTGCGCCTTCCAGCGGCAGCCTCGCGGTTGGCAAGACCGCGCTGGCTATCGACTGGGGCATCGAAAAACTGCTCACCCGTGGCAACGGCGAGGCTGTCGAGCTGGGCAAGATCGCCCTCAGTGTAGATCTGAAGAACCGCTACCTGGGCACCGGCTCGTCGTCGCTGTCCATCGAGCGGATCGCCACCAGCCACGGCTCTGCCGAAGGCTTCCGTCACGCAACACTGGTCACCGAGGAGGGCGAACGCCTCAACGCCCAGGTGACCGAGAGCCTGCGCGCGGCATCGTTTGGCGGCGAGACCGTGAAGGATCTGACCCTCGAGATGGCGATCCGGGATCTCGACAGGCGCAGCATCGAAACCATCAGCCGCCTGTTTGGCGACACCTGCGGCCTGCAGAACATGACCACCGACGAGGATGAAACCTTCCGCAAGGCCCTGCGCACCCTGATGACCCAGGGCTTCTCCTTCGGCGTTCCCAGGCTTGCGGGCACGGTGGGCAAGGGCAGCCTCGACGGCAAGCTGATGATCGAGGCCCGCAAATCCCTGGCGGTCTCGGCGCCGATTTCCCTGGCGAACTTGCTCAAGGCTTCTGGCGAGATGGTGCTGAAGGGCACGGTGCTCGACGCCGACAAGCTGCGGACGGCGCTGGGCATGGGCTTCACCCAGGGCCAGGACGGCAGCCTGAAGGGCAGCTTCGAGTACGCCGAAGGTGTGCTGCGCACCAACGGCCGCATCTTCGACGCCAGCGCGGTGCTGGCTGGACTCGGGGGCGCCGATCAGGTCCTCAACGCCTTCCTCGACAAGCATAGACTGGCCCGCAATGCGGCGCCGTCCGAATCCCTGCAGGCGCCCGCGCCGATCATCGCCGACGGTGAACCCGAAGTGGCCGACGCGCAGCCCACGCTGCTTGCAGTTGCGCCTACGGCCGTTGCCGCGCCGGCTTCCATGCCGGGCGTGCTGCTCGTTCCGCCGGTGTCCCTCGCGCCAGTGGCTCAGCCGGGCGTGGCTGCGGCGAACTGCACGTCGGCTCGCCAGTGCCTGCTCCAGACGCTCGGCGCCGCCACCCGGGAAGACACTGCCGCGGTGTTCGCCGTGGCCGCCCGCATCGAAGCGCTTGGCAAACCGGCGCCGGGTAACCGCGCAGTCTCGCGCAAGCTCAATGCCGAGGGTCTCGATGCCCTCAAGGCCGATGACCCGTCCCGTGCCGCCGAACTCTTCCGCAAGGGCCTCGCCGAGAATCCCCGCGACGTGGAACTGGCTGGCAACCTGGGCTTTGCGCTGGTCAAGGCCGGCAAGCCGCAGGAGGCCGCCGAGGTGCTGACCGCCGCCCTGCAACTCGACCCGCGCCGCAGCGCCACCTGGACGCCGCTCGCCGAGGCGCTGGCGCTCTCGGGCCGCAAGGACGAGAGCCAGGCCGCCCTGTGGGTGGCCTACCAGTGGTCCGGAAGCCGGGAGAAATCCATCGCCTTCTACACCGACCGTGCCGACAGGGAGCGCACCACCCGACCGGCACTGGCCGACATGTACGGTACGGTACTGGCCTGGGTGGCCGAAGGTCGCAAGCCACGGCTGACGGTGAGTGCTGGCTGAAACGTGTTGCCGGCGCCCGGCGCCGGGGGGATTCACTACAAGAGGGTTGTCACCCAGGTGGCAACTCTCTTTGCATTGGGCGGATGCGCCCGGGCGAACTGTCGGCCCCACGCCGGGTCAGACTGTATCGTGGCCCGTTACGGCCACCGACTTTTCTCAACACCTTCTGCAACCTGCATGAACGATCAACTCAGACTGAGGCCCCTGGAGCGGGAAGACCTGCGCTTCGTCCACGAGCTGGACAACAACGAGACGGTGATGCACTACTGGTTCGAGGAGCCCTACGAGGCTTTCGTCGAACTGTGCGACCTTTACGACAAGCACATCCACGATCAGAGCGAGCGGCGCTTTGTTGTCGAGCGTGATGGCGTGCGGGTGGGGCTGGTCGAGTTGGTGGAGATCAACCACATCCACCGCCGGGCCGAATTCCAGATCATCATCTCGCCGGATCATCAGGGCCGCGGCTACGCGACCCAGGCAACCTGGCTGGCAATGGGCTACGCTTTCACGGTGCTCAACCTTTACAAGTTGATCCTGGTCGTGGATGTGGAAAACAGCCGGGCAGTATCGGTTTACAAAAAACTCGGTTTCACCGAAGAGGGGGTGCTAAAGCATGAGTTCTTTGTGGATGGCATCTATCGGGACGCCTACCGGATGGCGGCCTTTCAGCCGGGCTACCTGGCAAAGCGGGGCTGAGGTGCTTCGTCGCGCGCTGCCAGCCGTGGTGCTCGTGGCCTGGGCTGGGGTGGCGATGGCAGCGTCAGCCCAGCCGGATCCGCCGCCCGCCCGCAAGGTGGCCGTCGCGGCGGGGGCTGCTCAGGCACTGTCTGGCACGCTCAAGGGCTACCAGTTTGTGGATTACCTGATCCCGCTCAAGGCGGGTCAGGCGGTAGTGATGAAGCTCAAGACCAGCAACCCGAGCAGCTTCTTCAACGTGGTCGCCCCGGGTGTCACCGACGGCGCGATGTTCATCGGCAGCGCGTGGGGTGATCGTTTCGAGACCGTCGCGCCGGTGACGGGCGATTATCTCGTCCGTGTCTATCTGATGCGCAACGCCGCCCGCCGCAACGAGGTGGCGAGCTACAACCTGTCAGTGCAGGTGGGCGGCCATCCGGGCCAGGCGGCAGCGAGCGACGCGCGCTTGGCGGGCACGCCATTCCACGCCACGGCGTCGATCCGCTGCATGCCGGGCGGCGGCCCGGTGACGACCTGCGAGGCCGCTGTGATGCGCCGTGAGGTCGGGGCGGGTACGGTACGGATCACGTTGCCCGGCGGAGCCGTGCGTCATGTGGCCTTCGTTGCCGGCAAGGCAGTGTCATCGGATGGCCTGCTGCCCTTTGAGGTGACGCGAGACGGCGATGCGTCGGCAGTTACCCTGGGTAATGGTGATCGCTTCGAGATTCCCGACGCGCTGGTCATTGGCGGCTGAGGGCCGCCCACTGCTTGCCCGGCCACCGGCAGCGGGCTGCGATAATCCATCCTTTGCCTTGCGGGCTTGCTCATGTTCTACGGCATCACCGACATCACCACCTTCGTGCTGGGGACGATCTTCATCGTGCTCCTGCCCGGCCCTAACTCGCTTTACGTGATGACCGTCGCGTCCCGCTGGGGCGTGGCGGCGGGCTATCGGGGTGCCTGCGGCATCTTCCTGGGCGACCTGATCCTGATGATCCTCTCGGCCACCGGTGCGGCGTCGCTGCTGCAGGCTACGCCGGCGCTGTTCATGGCGCTGCGCTACGCCGGTGCGGTGTACCTGGTGTGGCTGGGTATCGGGCTGCTCCGGGCGGGGCTGCGCACCTGGCGAGGCCAGGCCGACGCTGCGGCACCCGTTGAGCCACCGCGGGACGCCGCCCATCCCTTCAGGGTGGCGCTCCTCATCAGCCTGATGAACCCCAAGGCGATCCTGTTCTTCGTGTCCTTCTTCATTCAATTCGTGTCGCCGGGCTACGACCATCCAGCGCTGTCCTTCCTCATCCTGGGGGCGATCGTCCAGTTTTTCAGCGCGCTCTACCTGTCGGCGTTGATCTTTGGCGGCACCCGGCTGGCGGAGGTCTTCCGGCGCAGGCGGCGCTTGTCGGCAGGCGCGACGGGCGGCGTGGGTGGGCTCTTCATCGGCTTCGGCCTGCGGCTGGCGGGGGCCGGGGCGGGCTGAGCGCTTGCCTGCAGCCTCGGCGCTGCCAGAACAAAAACGGCGACGGGCTTGCGCCGGTCGCCGTTTTTCATGTCGCGGTTTCGCTCAGAACGGCAGCTTCACCCCTGGCCACACGCCTTCGATGGCGCGGCGGAAGTCGGCCTGGATGCGTTCGATGGCGGCCTGGTTGTCGGCCTCGAAGCGCAGCACCACCACCGGGGTGGTGTTGGACGGGCGGGCGAGGCCGAAGCCGTCGGCGTACTCGACGCGCACCCCGTCGATGGTGAGCATGCTCTCGGCGCCTTCAAACGTCGCCTCGGCCTTGAGTTTATCCACCAGCGCGAAGGGCTCGCCTTCGTTCATCTTGATGTTCAGCTCGGGCGTGCTGGTGGCGTTGGGCAGGTTCTTCAGCACCGGGTTGGCGTCCGGCTGGCGGGACACGATCTCCAGCAGGCGGGCGCCGGTGTAGAGCCCGTCGTCAAAGCCGTACCAGCGCTCCTTGAAGAACACGTGGCCGCTCATCTCGCCGGCCAGCGGGGCGCCGGTCTCCTTCAGCTTGGCCTTCACCAGCGCATGTCCGGTGTTCCACATGGTGGGCTTGCCGCCCCGATCCCTGATCCAGCCGGCCAGGTTGCGGGTGCACTTCACGTCGTAGATGATCTCGCCCCCCGGCACGCGGGACAGCACATCCTCGGCGAACAGCATCAGCTGCCGATCCGGGAAGATGATCTCGCCATCCTTGGTCACCACGCCCAGCCGGTCGCCGTCGCCGTCAAAGGCGAGGCCGATCTCGGCGTCGGTTTCACGCAGCGCACGAATCACGTCGGCCAGGTTCTCGGGCTTGGACGGGTCCGGGTGGTGGTTGGGGAAATTGCCATCCACCTCGCAGAAGAGTTCCACCAGCTCGCAGCCCAGGCGCTTGAAGAGTGCCGGAGCCACGGCGCCGGCCACGCCGTTGCCGCAGTCCATCACCACCTTCATGGGGCGGGCGAGCTTCACGTCGCCGACGATCTTGTCCACGTAGGCCGGCACCACGTCGGCGTGGGTGAGCTTGCCGGGCACCGCGGCGGTCACCAGGTTGCCGTCGATGATGCGCTGGCGCAGGGCCTGGATCAGCTCCCCAAAGAGCGTCTGGCCGCCCAGCACCATCTTCAGGCCGTTGTAGTCCGGCGGGTTGTGGCTGCCGGTGACCGAGACGCAGGAGTTCGTGCCCAACTCGTAGGCGGCGAAGTAGGTGAGCGGGGTGGGCACGCAGCCCACGTCCACCACATCGACACCGGCGGCGCGGATGCCGTCGGCGAGCGCACCGGCGAGTTCGGGGCCGGACAGGCGGCCGTCGCGACCCACCGCGATGGCCTGCTGGCCGCGGGCAACGGCTTCGGAGCCCAGGGCGTGGCCGATGGCGCGCACGGCTTCGGCGGTCAGCGTCTTGTCGACGATGCCGCGGATGTCATAGGCCTTGAAGATCTCGGGAGCGGGGACGAACATGCGGCGGACTCCGGTGCAGAAATGATGAAAAGTGGATTATACGCGGGCTCGATGTCAGCCCCGTGAGGCGGGTTTGGCTGTGATCCCAGGATCAGGCACGGTCCGTGAAAAAGCGCACGAGGCGCCGCGGCAGCCAGTCGAGCCGCCCGGGCCATGGGCCGCTGACGAAACCCACATGGCCGCCTTCGGCAGGTTGCTCTAGATGAACGTGAGGCGACACGTCGGCTGGGCCGGGCAGATGGCTGGCGGGCAGGAAGGGGTCGTTCTTCGGGTTGATGACCAGCGTTGGCAGACGGATGTCCTGCAGGTGGGGCTTGCTGGAGGCGCGCTGCCAGTAGTCGTCGGTATCCCGATAGCCGTGCAGCGGTGCGGTAACGAGATTGTCGAACTGGTAGAGGTTGGCGGCGGCGCGCACCGCGTCGGCGTCAAACAGGCCGGGGTGGCGGGCCAGCTTGGTCAGGGCGCTCGATTTGAGGGTGGCCAGGAAGTGGCGGGTGTATAGCAGGTTGAAGCCGCGCCCCAGGTTGTGGCCAGCGGCGGCGAGATCCAGCGGCGGGCAGATCGCTGCCGCGCCGTCGATCAGCTTTTTCGCGTCATCACCCCGGGTGCCGAGCCACAGCAGCAGGGCGTTGCCACCCAGCGACACGCCGGCGGCAAAGCGCGGGATGTCCGCATGAGTCGCGGCGATCCGCTGGAGGATCCAGCCAATCTCGTCGGCGTCGCCCGAATGGTAGGCGCGCGGCTTGAGGTTGGGCTCGCCGGAGCAGCCACGAAAGTGTGGGACGACGCCGTTCCAGCCAAGCTCGGCCAGATGGCGCATCAGGCTGCGGGCGTAGGGCGAGCGGCTTGAGCCTTCGAGCCCGTGGAAGAGCACCACCAGCGGTGCGCCAGGACGCCGTGGTAGCCAGTCGAGGTCGATG
Organism: Zoogloea sp.; assembly: GCA_041917255.1. Taxonomy (GTDB): domain Bacteria; phylum Pseudomonadota; class Gammaproteobacteria; order Burkholderiales; family Rhodocyclaceae; genus Zoogloea. Next base: position 15,373 of record JAYRYA010000006.1, on the reverse strand, counting down.
AAATCGTCGTCGGGGGTGGCCCAGCGTTCGCGCTGGAAGGGCGGCATGCGGCCCTTGCGCAGCAGCGGCCAGATGGTCTGGGCATGACCGCCGGGCAGCCAGCGGGGCGCCCGGTAGGTGGAGTTTGCGGGCGACGGGCTCAATGGACCACGTGGGGGCTGTCGCTGCCGCGCAGGTTGTCCATGTCGGGGGCGGGCGAGGCGTGGTGCAGCACCATGCGCCAGCCAACCGCGCCACGGGTGAAGACGTTGGTGGCGATGATCGGCGGGTGCAGACGGTGGTCGCCCTCGAGGTGCACCCGCTGATGCACGGTGTGCACGGCGGTCATCACGTTGAGCCACTGCACCGGCTGGGTGGGATGCACGACGATGCGGGTGCCGGCGGCAAACAGCTGACGCCAGGATTCACGGATGGAGGCCAGGCCGACAAGCCGGATGCTGCCCGGGTGGATGCAGACGACTTCCTCGTCTTCGGACCACACGGCCATCATGCCGTCGAGATCGGCGCGGGACAGGGCGGCGTAGAAGGCGGTTTCGGCCTCTTCGGGTGAGGTGAAGATCGGACTCGTCATGGGCAATTGGATGGGTTGGACGTGACACGGGGGCGTTGCCGCCCCCGTTTGATGTCAGTGCCGCTGGCCGGGTCAGTGGTGGCCCTTGGGCAGCTCACCAGCAAACTTGTACTGGGCGCCGCAGTAAGGGCAGGTCGCCGAGCCATCCGCGGTCACGTCAAGGAAGACGCGAGGATGGCGCGCCCACAAGGGGGCATCCGGCATCGGACAGTGCAGCGGAAGCTGCTTGGCGGTGACTTCGATCGGCTTGGTTTTATCCTGGTTTTCAGGCATGGAAATCTCCCTTGCTTAAATGTAGGCAAGCCAGTGTTGGTATTCGGGGGCCTTGCCGTTGACGATGTCGAAGAAGCGGGCCTGCAGCTTCTGGGTGATCGGGCCGCGCTTGCCTTCACCGATGACGCGACCGTCGAGTTCGCGGATCGGGGTGACTTCAGCGGCGGTGCCGGTGAAGAAGGCTTCATCGGCAATGTAGATGTCGTCGCGGGTGATGCGCTTGGAGATCACGTCGAGGCCGAATTCCTTGGCGACCTGGATCACCGAGGAGCGGGTGATGCCGGTGAGGGCCGAGGCGATCTCGGGTTCGTAGATGGCGCCGTCCTTGATCACGAAGAGGTTTTCGCCGGCGCCCTCGGCCACGAAGCCGTTGGTGTCGAGGAGCAGGGCTTCGTCGTAGCCGGCTTCGGTGGCTTCCAGATTGGCCAGGATGGAGTTGGCGTAGGTGGAGGCCAGCTTGGCGCGGGGCATGGTCACGTTGACGTGGTGACGGGCGAAGGACGAGGTCTTCACGCGGATGCCCTTCTCAAGGCCGTCTTCGCCGAGGTAGGCGCCCCACGGCCAGGCGGCGATGGCGACGTGCACCGTGGCGCCCTTGGTGGAGATGCCCATCTTTTCGGAGCCGTAGAAGGCGATCGGGCGCAGATAGCAGGATTCGAGCTTGTTGGCGCGCACGACCTCCAGCTGGGCTTCCATGAGTTCTTCCTTGGAGTAAGGAATGTTCATCATGTAGATCTTGCCGGAGTTGAGCAGGCGCTGGGTGTGCTCGGCGAGGCGGAAGATCGCGGTGCCGCTTACGGTGTTGTAGGCACGAACGCCCTCGAAGACCGACAGGCCATAGTGGAGGGAGTGGGTGAGCACGTGGGTGGTTGCTTCACGCCACGGCACGAGCTTGCCGTCGTACCAGATGAAACCGTCGCGGTCTGCCATCGACATTGTGGGGATCTCCAGCTGAATACAGAAAATTTAAGCTTTCGATTCTAGCGCATTCCGCAGGTCTGCGGACCGCCGGCCCGAAGGGGGTAAAATAACAATTTTGCGTGCACGAGATGCCCATGAGGATCTGGAAGCCAAATGTCACGGTTGCGGCGGTGGTCGAGCGCGATGGGCGTTTTCTGGTGGTGGAGGAGGAGACCGACGACGGTCTGCGTTTCAACCAGCCGGCCGGGCATCTGGATCGCGGCGAGTCGCTTGTCAATGCGGCCGCCCGCGAGGCGCTGGAGGAAACGGCGCATGTCTTCCGGCCGGAGTTTCTGGTCGGTATCTATCAGTGGCCGCGGCCGGCCGGCGACATCACCTACCTGCGTTTTGCCTTTGGCGGTTCGGTCACCGGTTTTGACCCCGAGCGCAAGCTCGATACCGGCATCGTGCGTGCGGTGTGGCTGACGCTCGAAGAGCTGCGGGAGACCCGCGAACGCCACCGCAGCCCGTTGATCCTGCAGTGCTGCGAGGACTACATGGCCGGGCGGCGCTATCCGCTGGATCTGATCCGGCACTACGACGCGTGATTCCGGGCTTTCGCCCGGCCTTTGCGGGCGTGGTGCTGGCGGCTGGACTGGCCCATGGGCCAGTGCGGGCGGACGAGCAGGTGCCGATCTGCTACAACTACGGCTGTCTCGTCGAGGCCGAAGCGCGGTTTTCCGAAGCGCAGCTGGCCGAGGTGGCGGCGCGGCTGTTGCGGGCCGAATCGGCAGTGGCCGAGCGGGCGATCGTGGCGCAGGTGCTCGGGCAGCTTTACCGCTGGGCTGGAGAGCAGCTGCCGATCAGCGTCGATCGTCCAGGGGATTACCTGGATTTCGGCGAGCACGGCTCGATGGACTGCATCGACCACGCCACCTCGACGACACGCCTGTTGACAATGCTCGAGGCGCGCGGCCTGTTACGGTTCCATGTGGTCGACCCGGTGCGTCGGCGGGTACGCTGGCTGGTGGCCCAGCATTTTTCGGCGGTGCTGCGCGAGCGGGGCCGCGACGATGCGCCCGACGCTGGGGCGCGTTTCGCAGTGGATACTTGGTTTGGGGAACATGGCGATCCAGCCGTGGTGTTGCCCCTGGAAGACTGGCTGGATGGAGAGGGACCCGATGTCTCGTAAGGAAAAAGTCGTTGTCGGCATGTCTGGCGGCGTGGATTCGTCGGTCGCGGCGTTGTTGCTCAAGCAGCAGGGCTACGAAGTGGTCGGTCTGTTCATGAAGAACTGGGAAGACGACGATGACGACGAATACTGTTCCACCCGCCAGGATCTGGTGGATGTGGTGTCGGTGGCCGACGTGCTGGGTATCGACCTGGAAGTGGTGAACTTCTCGAAGGAATACAAGGAGCGGGTGTTCGCCGATTTTCTGCGCGAATACGAAGCCGGCCGCACGCCGAACCCGGACATCCTGTGCAACTCCGAAATCAAGTTCCGCGCCTTCCTGGATCACGCGATGGCGCTGGGCGCCGACCGCATCGCCACCGGCCATTACGCCCAGGTGCGCGAATGGACCAACGACGGGCGCACCGAATTCCAGCTGCTGAAGGCGGAGGACGGCACCAAGGATCAGAGCTACTTCCTGTACCGTCTGAACCAGGCTCAGCTCTCCAAAACCCTGTTCCCCATCGGCCACCTGTACAAACGCGACGTGCGCAAGATGGCCGAGGCGGCCGGCCTTCATGTGTACGCCAAGAAGGATTCGACGGGCATCTGCTTCATCGGCGAGCGGCCCTTTCGGGAGTTCCTGGCGCGCTATCTGCCGGCCAAGCCGGGCGAGATCCGCACGCTGGAAAACGATAAGGTGATCGGCCAGCATCAAGGGCTGATGTATCACACCGTTGGTCAGCGCAAGGGCCTGCAGATCGGCGGCATCAAGGGCAACCAGGACGACGCAGGCGAACACGACGCGTGGTACGCAGCCAGGAAGGACGTGGCGAAGAACGTGCTGTACGTGGTGCAGGGCCACGACCATCCGGCGCTGTTGAAGGATCGCCTGATTGCCGGCGAGCTGTCGTGGGTTTCCGGCCGCGATCCGCGCACCAACTGGGTCTACACCGCCAAGCCGCGCTACCGCACGCCGGACGCGCCCTGCGAGATCGACGTGCTGGCGAATGGCCGCGCCGAGATCGCCTTCGCCCAGCCCCAGTGGGCGGTGACGCCGGGGCAGAGCGTGGTGATCTACGAGAGCCGGGTGTGTTTGGGTGGCGGGATCATCGTCGACTGACGATGAGTTGATTTGATGCAAAAAAGGCGCCGTGTGGCGCCTTTTTGTAATGTATTTTTCAGGGGTTCTGGGCGAGCCGGAGCGGCGGGTAGGCCCAGTTGCGCTCCCAGGCGCCCCGCACGAGGTTGGGGTACTCGGCCTTGCCCAGGCTGCCGTTGTAGCGGCCCAGGGCGCGGAAGAGGTCGCCCTTCTCGATGTCCAGGTAGTGGCGCAGGATCGTGCAACCGAAGCGCAGGTTGGTGCGCATGTGGAAGAGGTTGGTTTCCTGGTTGCCGATGAGGCGTGCCCAGAAGGGCATCACCTGCATGTAGCCGCGCGCGCCGACGGGCGACAGGGCGTATTTCTTGAAACCGCTCTCCACCTGGATCAGGCCCAGCACCAGCTGCGGATCGAGCCCGGCGCGGGTGGCTTCGTAGTGCACCGCACGCAGTAGCTCGGAGCGGGCGGCTTCGTCGGGGATGCGCTTGGCCATGCGTTGGGACATCTCGGCCAGCCAGCGGGCGCGCTCGGGCGAGCGCTGGAAACTTGGATCGAGGGGCGCCTGATCCGCCACCGCGGCGTGCAGGGCGGCCTGCACGCTGGCGGCGAGGGGCTCGTACTGTTGGTTGCCGGCCTGCGCCGACGCGGCAACTCCACCCAGCAGCAGGGCTGCGAGGCCGGAGCGGACGAGGGCGGGCAGGCGGCGCATCGTCAGCCCTTGAGCTTGGCGATGACGGTGGCAGTTACGTCGGCTACGGCCACCTTGGTGGCTTCGGCGTCGCGGCGGCCCTGGTACTCGACCACGCCTTCCTTCAGGCCGCGGTCGCCGATCACCACCCGGTGCGGGGTGCCGATCAGTTCGTTGTCGGCCAGCAGCGAACCCGGACGCTCGTCGCGGTCGTCCAGGAAGGCGTCGATGCCGGCGCCGACGAGCTGGGCATACAGCGCGTCGGCGGCTTCGCGCACGGCTTCGGACTTGGCGTAGCCCATCGGCACGATGGCGACCTGGAAGGGCGCGATGGCGTCCGGCCAGATGATGCCGCGGGCGTCGTTGTTCTGCTCGATGGCGGCGCCGAGGATGCGCGACACGCCGATGCCGTAGCAGCCCATCTCCATGATCTGCTCCTTGCCCTGCTCGTTGAGGAACTTGCAGTTGAGGGCTTCGGAGTACTTGGTGCGCAGCTGGAAGATGTGGCCGACTTCAATGCCGCGGCAGATCTCGAGCGTGCCCTTGCCGTCGGGCGACGGGTCGCCGGCCACCACGTTGCGCAGGTCGGCCACTTCGGCCTCGGGGAAGTCGCGGCCGATGTTGACGCCGGTGAAGTGGTGGTCGTCTTCGTTGGCGCCGGTGACGAAATCGGCCATCGCGGCCACGCTGCGGTCCATCACCACGCGGCCGGCAAAGCCCACCGGGCCCAGGGAGCCGGCGTTGGCGCCGAAGGCGGCAAGAATGGCGGCGGGGGAGGCGAAGGTGAGCGGGTTCTTCACGCCGGCCACCTTCTGGGCCTTGACCTCGTTGAGTTCGTGGTCGCCGCGCAGCAGGAGCAGCACGGGCGTGTTGCCGGTGGATTCGTCGCCGTCGACGACGATGGCCTTGACCGTGGACGTGGCCGGCACCTTGAGGAAGGCGGCGAGCTCGTCGATGGTCTTGACGCCCGGGGTGTGTACCTTGGTGAGGGCGGCCGAGGCGGCGGGGCGCGGCGTGGTGGGCGCCAGGGCTTCGGCCAGTTCGACGTTGGCGGCGAAGTTGGAATCCGGGCAGTAGGCGATGTCGTCCTCGCCGGTCTCGGCGATGACGTGGAATTCGTGGGAGCCGGTGCCGCCGATCGAGCCGGTGTCGGCCGCCACCGCGCGGAACTTCAGGCCCAGGCGGTTGAAGATGCGGTGGTAGGTGTCGTACATGTTGCGGTATTCACGCTGCAGATCCTCGAAGGAGCTGTGGAAGGAGTAGCCGTCCTTCATCGTGAATTCGCGGCCGCGCATCACGCCGAAGCGGGGGCGGATCTCGTCGCGGAACTTGGTCTGGATCTGGTAGAAGTGCTTGGGCAGCTGACGGTAGCTCTTCAGATCCTTGCGCACCACGTCGGTGATGACCTCCTCGTGGGTCGGGCCGATCACGAAGTCGCGGTCGTGGCGATCCTTGAAGCGAAGCAGTTCGGGGCCGTAGAAATCCCAGCGGCCGGATTCCTGCCACAGCTCGGCCGGCTGCACGGCGGGCATCAGCACTTCGATCGCTCCGGCTCGGTTCATCTCTTCCCGCACGATGTTCTCCACCTTGCGCAGGGCACGCAGGCCCAGGGGCATCCAGGTGTAGATGCCGCCGGCGAGGCGTTTGATCAACCCCGCACGCATCATCAGCTTGTGACTGATGACTTCGGCGTCGGACGGGGCTTCCTTGAGCGTGGAGAGGAAGAACTGGGAGGCACGCATGGGCGGATGTCCGTTACTAGTTACTAAAGAGAACTCGTGATTTTAGCGTGCTTCTAAGGGAATGGCTGCGTCCATGTCGCGAGGCACCGATTTGGGGTTCCTTCTTTCACCGCGTGGGGAAATGTGGAAGAATCCAAGACAGTTCATGAATTAAAGGTTGCACCATGCTCGATCGTGAAGGCTATCGGCCTAACGTCGGCATCATTCTGGTGAATGCGCGCAACGAGGTTTTCTGGGGCAAACGGATACGAGAACATTCCTGGCAGTTTCCGCAAGGCGGAATCAAGCACGGCGAATCGCCGGAACAGGCCATGTACCGTGAGCTCTTCGAAGAAGTCGGCTTGAAGCCTGAGCACGTCCGCATCATCGGCCGCACCCGCGGCTGGTTGCGCTACGAGGTGCCCAAGCACTGGATCAAGCGTGAATGGCGTAACACCTATCGCGGGCAGAAACAGATCTGGTTTCTGCTGCGGCTGGTGGGGCGTGATTCTGACGTTTGCCTGCGTGCCAGCAATCACCCGGAGTTCGATGCCTGGCGCTGGAGCTATTACTGGGTGCCGCTTGAAGCGGTGATCGAGTTCAAGCGCGGGGTGTATCAGTCTGCGCTCCTGGAGTTGTCCCGCCTGCTGTTCCGCGACAGGCTGTTCGACATCCCTGAAAGCTATCGCATCGCTGCGGCAGCGGTTGCGCAGGCGATCACCGACGTGCCGCGCTCGTCGTCCTGAATGAAATCCGGCCCGCCTTGCTGGGCCGGATTTTGTTTGGTGGAACCTCTGCGTGCGACGATCTGTCTCAGTTTTTACATAAAAATCCGGTTTGTTCCGGCGCTGCATCCAGCGACGGGTTTTGCGTAGGGCACATTGGGAGGAGACACCATGGAGCGCTTGCACTATCAACCGATCAAACAGTTCCGGGTCAGCAGTGGCAGTTGCGACATCACCGACGCCTGGAGCATGGCGAGGGTCACCCTGTCGTCACCGGCCATCGAAGTGATGACCGACTTGCGGCGGATTCCGGCCGCCACGATCGACCAGGATACCTCCCTGGCCGAGACCAACCACAGCATGATCCTGCGCGGGGTGCGCCTGCTCTTCGTGACCGATGCCAACCGGCGCGTGGCCGGCATCGTGACCGCCAGCGATCTGCTCGGCGAAAAGCCGACCCGCATCGCCCGAGAACGCATGATGCGCCATGAGGAGCTCACCGCCCGTGACATCATGGCCCCGTCCGAGGATCTGGATGCCGTGTCGCTGTCCGATGTGCTGCGCTCCGAAGTCGGACACGTGGTTGCGACCCTCAAATCCTGCGGCCGGCAGCATGCGCTGGTGGTTGAGGATGCGCCGGATGGCAGCCGGGCAGTACGCGGCATCTTCTCGGCGTCGCAGATCGCCCGACAGATGGGCATCCCGCTCCAGACGAGCGAGGTGGCGCGAACCTTCGCCGAGATCGAGGCGGCCATCGCCAACTGACTGGCGGCCTGTCGGCCGGGTTTTGGCTCGGCCGGCGGGGGAGTTGTAGAATCGCGTTTCTGCTCCCCCGAGGGTTTTCATGATTTCCACCCCGTTTCGCCTGCCCGCCGGCCTTGTGCCGGCGGTGGTTGCAGGGCTGCTGATCGCAGCACCGGCCTCGGCCCAGAGAACCGCGCTCTTCGAAGACGAATCCAAGGCTCCCTGGCAGGAGGTCGAGGTGCCGTTCCCGACGTATCCGACCGACGCCAGTCTCATTCCGCTTCAGATCGGGCCAACGGCTACCGCCCGTTTCTACATCGATGAAAAATCGCTCAGCCAGGCGGCCGATGGCGTCCTGCGCTTCACGCTCGTGGTGCGCACCCAGGGCGGCGCCGAGAACGTGAGCTACGAAGGCATCCGCTGTGAAACGGTCGAGCGCAAGCTATACGCGATCGGTCGTAAGCCGGGGGAGTGGGTCGCTTCGCGCAATGTCGAATGGCGCCAGATCGAGGAGAAGACGACCAACCGTGTCCATGCGGCGCTTGCCAAGGATTATTTCTGTCCGCCGGGTGTTGTCCGGCCGGGCCTTGCGCAGATCATCGACTCCCTGCGTCGCGACGGCGGCGTGCGTTGAACATCACAACAACAAGATAGGTGGCAGGACATGCTTGACCAGTTGATCATCGGTTTCGACAAGGCGCTCCGTACCGTTTTCGCCAACGCCCACACCGTTCGTCCGACACCGGGTGAACAGCTGCCCGAGGCGGAACTCTCCGAAGAGGAAAAGCGCCATGCGGCCGCGCTGATGCGCGTCAATCACTGCGGCGAGATCTGCGCCCAGGCGCTCTATCAGGGGCAGGCGCTGATGTCGAAGGATGAAGGCATCAAGCGGGCGCTCGAATCCGCGGCCCACGAGGAAACCGAGCACCTGGCCTGGACCGAAAGGCGGATTGCCGAGCTCGGTGGCCGCAAGAGCGTGCTCAATCCTCTGTGGTACACGGGGTCGCTGGCCATCGGGATGTTGGCTGCGCGGTTTGGCGATGGCGTGAATCTGGGTTTTCTGGCGGAAACCGAGCGTCAGGTCGAGTCGCACCTGAAAAGCCATCTGGACCGCCTGCCACCGCAGGACCAACGCTCGCGGGAGATCGTCGAACAGATGAAGACCGATGAGGTGGCACACGCCGAAACCGCGGTGCGTTTGGGGGCGGTGGAACTGCCACTGCCGATCAAGAGCGCAATGAAGGCGACCTCGAAGGTGATGACCGGCGTCGCCTATTGGGTCTGAACGGACGTCAGCCCCTTTGCCTCGTCGCGAGGGTGGCGAGGCAAAGGGTGCGTGGAGCGTCGGATCAGACTTCGACGATTTCCCAAGTGTGGGTGATCTCGGCGGTCTTGCCAAGCATGATCGTCGCGGAGCAGTACTTCTCGTAAGAGAGCTTGATTGCCCGCTCTACCGAGTCGGGCTTCAGATTGCGGCCCTTCACGGTGTAGTGAAAGGCGATGCGGGTGAACACCTTCGGGTCAGTCTCGGCGCGGTCTGCCTTGAGACTCACCGCGCAGTCGACCACATCTTGCCGGCTGCGTTTGAGGATCAGCACCACGTCAAACGCCGTGCAGCCGCCGGCGCCAGCCAGCATCAGCTCCATCGGGCGCGGTGCAAGATTGCGGCCCCCCGCCTCGGGGGCGCCATCCATGCCGACCAGGTGGCCGGAGCCCGTTTCGGCCAGGAAGGTCATGCTGTCGCCGCCGGCCCATTTCACTACGCATTCCATATCTTGATCCTAAGCGTCTTCTTGTAGGTGCGGGATCACCTGACACCCGCTGCGCGTGGATTGTAGCCGGCTCTCGAGGTGTGGTGCGCCGCAATAATGTTGCAATGCAACATTATGGTTGCTCCAAGTTGTAGCAGCTGCCTTCGCAGACGTCGCTGTTTCGGGAGCAAGTCGTCAAAAACCCTCGATTTGTCGGGGTTTTTAGAAATAAATAAAATTTATTTTTTAATCAAAAGATTTATACTGCAATGCACAAAAAACGCTTGCTTGCAGAGTTTGGCGTGACCATAATGCAGTCAGTCCAGTCGCTTTTGTATGTTGGAGTGGCTGAAAGGTGTCTCCTCCACCCTCCTCCTTTGGTGTGGATTTAGCGCAGATCTCCCCGATCTGCGCTTTTTTTTATCTTCAGGTGGTGTTTGACATCAGTTAAAACCGTGCGATACAATCCGCGGCTTTCCGAATTATAGTCGGTCCCGGTGTCGGGAAAAGTCTGAGGAATCTCCATGAAAACGTTTTCTGCCAAGCCGCATGAGGTCAAGCGCGACTGGTTCGTTGTCGATGCGACGGACTTGGTCCTTGGTCGGCTTGCTTCCCAGGTTGCGCTTCGCTTGCGCGGCAAACACAAAGCCATCTACACCCCGCACGTCGATACCGGTGACTTCATTGTCGTCGTTAATGTCGATAAGCTGCGTGTGACCGGCACCAAGGCCCAGGACAAGAAGTACTACCGTCACTCCGGTTACCCGGGCGGTATCTACGAAACCAACTTCACCAAGCTGCAGCAGCGCTTCCCTGCTCGCGTGCTGGAAAAGGCCGTCAAGGGCATGCTGCCCAAGGGCCCGCTCGGCTACGCCATGCTGAAGAAGCTCAAGTGCTACGCCGGCGCCGAGCATCCGCACGCCGCCCAGCAGCCCCAAGTACTCGCGATTTAACAGGAGCCGATAATGGCTGTGACTTACAACTACGGTACCGGTCGTCGCAAGTCGGCTGTTGCCCGCGTCTTCATCAAGAAGGGCACCGGCAACATCGTCGTGAACGGCAAGCCGGTCGATCAGTTCTTCTCCCGTGAAACCGGCCGCATGATCGTGCGTCAGCCGCTGGTTCTGACCAACTTCGCCGATCACTTCGACATTATGGTCAATGTGACCGGTGGTGGTGAATCCGGTCAGGCTGGTGCCGTCCGTCATGGCATCACCCGCGCCCTGATTGACTACGATGCGGAACTCAAGTCTCCGCTGAAGAAGGCGGGTCTCGTGACCCGCGATGCCCGTGAAGTCGAGCGTAAGAAGGTTGGCTTCCGCAAGGCGCGTCGTCGCAAGCAGTTCTCGAAGCGTTAATCGCTTCAAGCCTTATCAAAAGGCCGCCTTCGGGCGGCTTTTTGTCATCTGGACGTAGTATCTTTCGGCAGCAAAGGCATCTGGCTGGCGTGCGCCGGCTGTTCATTTCCTGATTTGGGGGCGAGCATGATCAAGGTTGGTGTGGTGGGTGGAACCGGTTACACCGGTGTCGAGTTGCTGCGTTTGCTGGCGCAGCATCCGGATGTCGAGCTGAAGGCGATCACCTCGCGGGGCGATGCTGGCGTTCCGGTGGTCAATATGTTTCCCAGCCTGCGTCGCCGGGTTGATTTGTGCTTTGTCGATCCTCAAGCGGCAGACCTCGGGGCGTGTGATGTCGTGTTCTTTGCCACTCCGAACGGAATTGCAATGCAGCAGGCGGCCGAACTGGTGGCGGCTGGTGTGAAGGTGATCGACCTCGCTGCCGATTTCCGTATCACGGACATCGCCGAGTGGGAGAAGTGGTATGGCATGAAGCACGCCTGCCCCGAGCTGGTGGCCGAGGCGGTGTATGGTTTGCCTGAGGTGAACCGTGAGGCCATCAAGAAGGCGCGCGTGATCGCCAATCCCGGCTGCTATCCGACCGCCGTGCAGTTGGGTTTCCTGCCGCTGGTTGAAGCGGGCGTGATCGAGCTCGACAATCTGGTGGCCGACGCCAAGTCGGGTGTTTCCGGCGCAGGGCGCAAAGCCGAGACACACATTCTGTTCTCCGAATCCGCCGACAATTTCCAGGCGTATGGCGTTGCCGGGCACCGTCATCTGCCCGAAATCCGGCAGGGGCTGTCCCGTTTTGCCAACGCACCGGTCGGCTTGACCTTTGTGCCTCACCTGACGCCCATGATCCGCGGCATTCATGCCACCTTGTACGGACGCATCAAGAAGGACGTCGATCTTCAGGCGTTGTTTGAAGAGCGCTTTGCTGGCGAGGCTTTTGTCGATGTGATGCCAAAGGGCTCGCATCCGTCCACGCGCTCGGTGCGTTCGGCCAATATGTGCCGGATAGCGGTTCATCGTCCCCAGGCGGGGGATGTGGTGGTCGTGCTGTCGGTTATCGACAATCTGGTGAAGGGCGCGGCGGGTCAGGCGGTTCAGAACATGAACATCCTGTTCGGTCTGGAGGAAACCGCCGGGCTCGGTCAGATCCCGCTGATGCCTTGAACTAAATACGAGTAATTTTGTCGACTATTTGATGCCCATGCCTTGACCGAGGCCTGGAGGCTGACCATAATCAGACGATAAATTTGAAGGAGTTGTTTCATGAATGCTGTGACCGAGACCCCTGTTCCCCTGGTCTTCACCGATAGCGCTGCCAACAAGGTCAAGGATCTGATCATTGAGGAAGGCAATCCCGACCTCAAGCTGCGGGTGTTTGTGACCGGCGGTGGCTGTTCCGGCTTCCAGTACGGTTTCACCTTCGACGAGATTCGCAACGACGACGACACCGTGATGGAGAAAGATGGCGTCATGTTGCTTATCGACCCGATGAGCTATCAGTACCTCGTGGGTGCGGAGATCGATTACACCGAAGGCCTTGAGGGTTCGCAGTTCGTTATCCGCAATCCGAATGCCACTAGCACCTGCGGCTGCGGTTCGTCCTTCTCTGCCTGACATGGTTGTGCCGGTGCGCTGGCGTTAGCTGCCGCACCACAAACACAAGGCCCGTCATCTCGCGATGCCGGGCCTTGTGTTTTGTTGCGGCAATCGCGGTATTCAGTCTAGCTGAACGAACTTGCTCTGCTGGAGATGGGCGATCTGGCTGACGAGTGCGTCGGTCTGCTGGCGGAAGGCGCTGAGCGTGTTGCCGGCGAGTGCTGCGGCGTTGGGTAGAGTGACGGTGAGCGGATCCTGGTGCACGTTGTTGATCCGAAATTCGTAGTGCAGGTGTGGTCCGGTTGCCCAGCCGGTGCTGCCAACGAAGCCGATGGTGGCGCCCTGGCTGATCCGTGCGCCGGTCTTGATCTCCCGGGCAAATCCGCTCAGATGGCCATAGGCGGTGGTGTATTTGTCCTTGTGGCGGAGGACGATGAAATTGCCGTAGCCATTCTGTTGGCCGACGAACTCCACCACGCCATCGGCGGTAGCCTTGACGGCGGTACCGTGGGGGGCTGAGTAGTCCACGCCCTTGTGCTCGCGCCAAGTACCGAAAACCGGGTGGAGTCGCATGGAGAAGCCCGAGCTGACCCGGGAGAACTCAAGTGGCGAGCGCAGGAAACCTTCCTTGTGGCTCTTGCCGTCCTGGTTGTAGTACTCCTGAGTGCCGTTCGGATGGGTGAAGAGGTACGCGGAGTGGCGGCTGCCCTGGTTGATGAACTCCGCGGCGAGGATGCGTCCCGTGCGGATGGCGCGCCCCTGATGGTAGGCGACTTCGTAGATCACGCTGAATCGGTCGCCACGGCGCAGGTCGGAGTGGAAGTCGATGTCGTCGCCAAAGATGCGGGATAGTTCTTCGGCCACGCTGTCGGGCAGGCCGGCGGCGTCCATTGCGGCAAACAGCGAAGACTGGACCACGCCGCTCTGCATATGTACTCGCGTCTCCAGCGGCAGGTCGCGCTGGCCGGCCTGGAGTTTTCCGTCGATCACCTCGACCGTCAGGCTTGTGTCGGCGCCGGGTGGGCAGATCGAGGCGGATAGCAGGCCGCCTTCGGCGGTGGTGGCAACGATGAGCGTGGCGCCTGGCCGGAAAGTGCCGGCTAGCTCACGCGTCAGTTTGGGATTGTTGGCCTGGGCGGTGATGGCGCTGGATGAAACGCCCAGGCGGCGAAGTGCGCTGGCAAAACTTTCGCCATTCTTGATGCGGTCTTCCCGGATGAAGGGGCGCGTATCGTCCCGGCGCACGACGGCGGGAACAGCGGTGAGTTGTTCGACGACGGTTTCTGTTGTAGTGGGGGTTGGCGTAGTGCCCGGCGCCACCGCGATGGCCGCAGCCATCCCGATCGCGGAGCCGATGCCTGCGCTCAGCAGGCGCCAGGCCTTGACCGGGTCGTCTGCACGAAGCTTTTTGAGATGCGCTAAAATTATCGACTTTTCTCCAAGCATCGGGATTTCCAAGCAAAAACAAGCCGCGAAGTCTACCAAATAGTTCGCGACTTGGATTTGCTCGAGGACAAATATGATTGAAATTACTGCAGCGCTGGAGCTCATCAAGCGCGGAGCCGACGAGCTCCTGATTGAAGCGGAGCTCGTCGAGAAGCTCAAGACGGGCCGCCCGCTGCGCGTCAAGGCTGGTTTTGACCCGACGGCGCCGGATCTGCATTTGGGGCATACCGTCCTGATCAACAAGCTTCGCCACTTTCAGGATCTCGGCCATCAGGTGATGTTCCTGATCGGCGACTTCACCGGGATGATTGGCGATCCGTCGGGCAAGAACACGACTCGCCCGCCGCTCACCCGCGAGCAGGTGCTCGAGAATGCGAAGACCTACCAGGAGCAGGTGTTCAAGATCCTGGATCCGGCGAAGACCGAGGTGTGCTTCAACTCCAGCTGGATGGAGGCGCTCGGCGCGTCCGGAATGATCCGTCTGGCCGCTCAGCACACGGTCGCGCGGATGCTTGAGCGGGATGACTTTGCCAAGCGCTACGCCGGGCAGCAGCCTATCGCGATTCATGAATTCCTGTACCCGCTCTGTCAGGGTTATGACTCGGTGGCGATGAAGGCGGATGTTGAGCTGGGCGGTACGGATCAGCGCTTCAACTTGCTGGTCGGGCGTGAGCTGCAGAAGCACTACGGTCAGGCGCCCCAGTGCGTGCTGACGATGCCGCTGCTTGAAGGCCTGGATGGTGTTAGCAAGATGTCCAAGTCGCTCGGCAACTACATCGGTATCTACGAGCCGCCCAATGAGATCTTCGGAAAAGTGATGTCGGTTTCTGATGACCTCATGTGGCGTTACTACGATCTGCTGTCCTTCTTGCCGGCGACTGAGATCAAGACGCTTCGCCGCTCGATCACCGAGGGGCGGAATCCACGGGACGTCAAGGTCAAGCTCGCCCAGGAACTAGTTGCGCGTTTTCACGGTGCTGCAGCGGCCGTTGCAGCCCTTGAGGATTTTGAAGCGCGCTTCCAGCGGAATGCGATTCCAGACGATATTCCCGAGGTCACTGTTGGGGCGGGGGCGGATGGGCTGGCCATTGCTACAGTGCTCAAGCAGGCTGGGCTGACGGCGAGTACCTCCGAATCCCTGCGAATGATTGATCAGGGTGGAGTTCGTCTTGATGGCGAGAGGGTGTCGGATCGCGGCCTGATGCTGTCGGCGGGAGGTGTTGTCGTGCTGCAGGTCGGCAAGCGCAAGTTCGCACGTGTGTCGTTGGTTTGAATTAATTTCCCCAAACCTGTTGACGTGTTCTGATAGTTCTTTATAATTCGGCCCTCTTTCGCA
>JAYRYA010000005.1:0-169253 GCA_041917255.1 Zoogloea sp. | reverse complement strand
CTGGGCGAGGCAACCATCCTGGACGACGACGCGGGGGCGGTGGTGGTGTCGGTGGCGGGTGCCAGCAACGTCGAAGGGACGACCACGGGTGACCCGTTCTACCTGAGCTTTGCGATCACGCTGTCGCAGGCGGCCACCGAGAACGTGACGGTGCAATACCGGCTGTGGTCGGGCACGGCCCAGGCCGGTAGCGATGTTTACAGCTACTTAAGCGGCGAATCGATCACCTTCGCCCCGGGCGAGACGAGCAAGACCATCGAGTGGCGCATCGACGCCGACGCCGAGGTCGAGCCTGATGAAGCGGTGGTGCTCGAGGTGTACAGCGCCAAGGGCGGTGGCGCCGCGCTGGCTGGTGGTGCGCCGGTGCTGCGCGCCACGGGCTGGGTGCTGGATGACGACGGCAGCGGCAACAAGCTCAGCCTGTTTGCGTCCGAACCGCTGGTGGTCGAAGGCGACGCGGGGACGCGCCAGGCCAACTTCGAGATCAGCCTGTCGCGCCCGGCGCCGGAAGGCTTCTCGGTCAGCTACACCACGGTGGACGGCTCGGCCCACGCCGGCAGCGACTACACCGCCACCAGCGGCACGCTCAGTTTCGTGGCCGGTCAGACCACCGCCAGCGTCAGTGTGCCGGTGCTGGGTGACACGGTAGTCGAGCCCAGCGACAGCTTCGGGCTGGCCTTCACGGTACCGTCCCTTGTCGCCCAGGCCTCGCTGGGCGAGGCGACGATCCTGGATGATGACGCGGGCTCGCCCACCGTGTCGGTCACCGGCGGCTGGAACCTGGAAGGCACGACCAGTTCTGATCCCAATTACCTGCTCTTCGGCATCACCTTGTCGGAGCCGGCGGCCGGCCCGGTGACCGTGGGCTATCGCTTGCTTAGTGGCAGCGCTGGTGTAGGGCAGGACGTGTACGACTACTTAAGCGGCGATTCGGTCACCTTCGCCGCCGGCGAGACCTCGAAGACCGTGGCCTGGCGCATCAATGCCGACGCGGAGGTCGAAGCGGACGAGGCTGTGGTGCTTGAGGTGTTCAGCGTCTCTGGGGGCGCCGCGCTGGCCGGCAACGACACGGTGCTGCGCGCCACCGGCTGGGTGCTGGACGACGACGGCACCGGCAACAAACTCAGCCTGTTCACCTCGAATCCGGTGCTGGTCGAAGGTGACTCGGGGACGCGCCAGGCCGACTTCGAGATCAGCCTGTCGCGCCCGGCGCCGGGGCCGATCAGTATCGACTACCACACGGTGGACGTCACCGGTCAGGCCGGCAGCGATTACCAGTCCATTACCGGGAGCTTGCACTTCGTCACGGGCCAGACCCGTGCCTCGGTGTCGGTGCCGGTGTATGGCGACAGTCTCGTCGAGACCAGCGACATCTTCGTGCTGGCCTTCGACAAACCGTCCGAGGTTGCCCAGGCCTCGCTGGGCGAAGCCCTGGTGCTTGACGACGACGCGGGCACACCCACGGTGGCCATCACCGGCGGTGCCAACCTCGAGGGCACCACCAGCAGTGATCCCAACTACCTCACGTTCGGCATCACCTTGTCGGCGCCGGCGGCCACCGCGGTGACTGTCAGCTATCGGCTGTTGTCGGGCACGGCCACCGCCGGCTCGGATGTCTACAACTACTTAAGCGGCAGTTCGGTCACCTTCGCCCCCGGCGAGACCAGCAAGACCGTGTTCTGGCGCATCGACGCCGACAACCTCGACGAGGCCGACGAGGCCGTGGTGATGGAGCTGACCGGCGTCACCGGCTCCGCTCGCCTGGCCGATGGCGTGAGCGCGCTGCGCGCCACCGGCTGGGTGCTCGACGACGATGGCACGGGAAATAATCTGGCGATGTTTGCCGAGAGCCCGGAGATCGTCGAAGGCGTGGCCGGTTACGACCGCGACGCCGGGGTGGTGGTGCGGTTGTCGCGGCCCAGCGATGCGCCGATCGACGTGGCCTACACGACGGTGTCAGGCACGGCATCGGCAGGCAGTGACTTCACGCCGGTGTCCGGCACACTGCACTTTGCGCCGCTGCAGACCACCGCAGCTGTGCTGGTGCCGGTGATCGGCGATGCGCTCAACGAGGCAGACGAAACATTCTCCGTTCAGTTTACTGCGCCGTCGGCACTGGCAAGCGGTGCAGCCGGATCCTCCAGCACCGTGACCATCCTCGACGGCGACCGGCTGCCACCACCCGCTCCACTGGCCATCGAAGCCGGTGCAGCGACGCGGCTGAACGAAGGTGCTTCCTTGGTCCGCAGCGTGGTGCTCTCGGATGGTGCAGACAATGATGCGCCGGGCTACGACTACACCATCGACTATGGCGACGGCACGGTGCAAAGCGGCCACCTGGACAGTCTGGCGCTCACTCTGGCGCACATCTACGCCGACGGACCGTCCAGCCACACCGTCAATGTCTCGGTGAGCGACGGTCTTGGAGAAATCGCTACCGACAGTTTTGTGGTCACTGTCGACAACGTGGCGCCCACCTTGCGGGCGACGGGCGCCGCGAGCGCATCCGTCGGTCAACCCTACACGCTGAAGCTGGACAACCTCGTCGATCCTGGCGCCGATACTCTGGTGTCCGACGGCATCCTGGTGGACTGGGGCGACGGCACCACCAGCACCTACAGCAGCCTGGGCGACGTCACCCACCTCTACGGCGCAGCCGCCACGCCGACCATCACGGTCAGCCTCGTCGACGAGGACGGCAGCTTCGTGGTGGGCAGCCACGCGCTGACTGTCAGCGCCGCGCCCGATACGGTGACAATTGCCGCCCAAGCCGATGGCAGCGCATCCGAAGGCAGCACCTTCACCCGAAACGTCGTGTTCTCCGATGGCGAGGACAGCGGTGCCGATGGCTGGAGCTACCGCGTCGATTGGAATGACGGCCTCGTGCAGACGGGTACTACTGCGAGCAAAGACTTCATGCTCACACGCAGCGCCGCCGATGGCGACGCCACCCTCAATGCCACCATCACCGTGGCCGACATCAGCGGCACGGACCGCGCCAGCACCACCCTGGCGCTCGACGTCACCAACGTCGCCCCCACCGCCCCGGTGAGCGGCGCTGGCACGGTTGCCGAAGGCACGGTGTTCGCCCTCAGCGTTGGCGCGGTGCTTGACCCGGGCACCGACACCCGCAGTGGCTACAGCATCGACTGGGGCGACGGCAGCATCAGCAGCTTCACCCCGGCCCAGTGGCTGGCGGCAGCCGGCAGCTTCGCCCACGTCTTCGCCGACGGCGCAGCCAGCCCCACGATCACCGTCAGCGCCACCGACGAAGACGGCAGCTTCGTGCTCGGCACCCACGCCCTCACCGTCACCAACGTCGCCCCGACGGTCCTCCTCGCGGGTGCCGCCAGCACCCCCGAAGGGACCAGCTACAGCCTCAGCATCACCGGCAGCGACCCGGCCGATGCCGCCGACCCGCTCGGCTACCGCATCGACTGGGGCGACGGCAGCGCAGTGCAGAGCCTCACGGCTGCCGAACTTGCAGCGCTGGGCGGCACCGTCAGCCACGTCTTTGCCGACGACGCCGACGGCCCGACCAACGCCACCGCCCGCACCATCACCGTCACCGCCAGCGACGGCGATGGCGGCAACACCCTCACCACCCACAGCGTCACCGTCACCAACGTTGCCCCCACCGCCCCGGTTGGCGGCGCCGCCACGGTTGCCGAAGGCACGGTGTTCACCCTCAGCGTTGGCGCGGTGCTTGACCCAGGCACCGACACCCGCAGTGGCTACAGCATCGACTGGGGCGACGGCAGCATCAGCAGCTTCACCCCGGCCCAGTGGCTGGCGGCAGCCGGCAGCTTCACCCACGTCTTCGCCGACGGCGCAGCCAGCCCCACGATCACCGTCAGCGCCACCGACGAAGACGGCAGCTTCGTGCTCGGTACCCACGCCCTCACCGTCACCAACGTCGCCCCGACGGTCCTCCTCGCGGGTGCCGCCAGCACCCCCGAAGGGGCCAGCTACAGCCTCAGCATCACCGGCAGCGACCCGGCCGATGCCGCCGACCCGCTCGGCTACCGCATCGACTGGGGCGACGGCAGCGCCGCTCAGACCCTCACGGCTGCCGAACTCGCAATGCTGGGCGGCACCGTCAGCCACATCTTTGCCGACGACGCCGACGGCCCGACCAACGCCACCGAGCGCACCATCACCGTCACCGCCAGCGACGGCGATGGCGGCAACACCCACACCACCCACAGCGTCACCGTTACCAACGTCGCCCCCACCCTCGACGTCACCGGCGCCGCCAGCGCCACCGTCGGGCTGGCTTACACCCTCAATCTTTCCAACTACGCCGACCCGGGCTCCGACGCGATCCTGCCCGACGGCATCCTGGTGGACTGGGGCGACGGCACCACCAGCACGTACAGCAGCCTGGGCGACGTCACCCACCTCTACGGCGCAGTTGCCACGCCGACCATCACCGTCAGCCTCCTCGACGAGGACGGCAGCTTCGTGGTGGGCAGCCACGCGCTGACCGTCAGCGCCGCGCCCGATACGGTGACGATTGCCGCCCAAGCCGATGGCAGCGCATCCGAAGGCAGCACCTTCACCCGGAACGTCGTGTTCTCCGATGGCGAGGACAGCGGTGCCGATGGCTGGAGCTACCGCGTCGATTGGAATGACGGCCTCGTGCAGACGGGCACTACTGCGAGCAAAGACTTCATGCTCACGCGCAGCGCCGCCGACGGCGACGCCACCCTCAATGCCACCATCACCGTGGCCGACATCAGCGGCACGGACCGCGCCAGCACCACCCTGGCGCTCGACGTCACCAACGTCGCCCCCACCGCCCCGGTGAGCGGCGCCGCCACGGTTGCCGAAGGCACGGTGTTCGCCCTCAGCGTTGGCGCGGTGCTCGACCCGGGCACCGAGACCCGCAGTGGCTACAGCATCGACTGGGGCGACGGCAGCATCAGCACCTTCACCCCGGCCCAATGGCTGGCGGCAGCCGGCAGCTTCACCCACGTCTTCGCCGACGGCGCAGCCAGCCCCACGATCACCGTCAGCGCCACCGACGAAGACGGCAGCTTCGTGCTCGGCACCCACGCCCTCACCGTCACCAACGTCGCCCCGACGGTCCTCCTCGCCGGTGCCGCCAGCACCCCCGAAGGAGCCAGCTACAGCCTCGGCATCACCGGCAGCGACCCGGCCGATGCCGCCGACCCGCTCGGCTACCGCATCGACTGGGGCGACGGCAGCGCAGCGCAGAGCCTCACGGCTGCCGAACTCGCAATGCTGGGCGGCACCGTCAGCCACATCTTTGCCGACGACGCTGACGGTCCGGCCAACGCCACCGAGCGCACCATCACCGTCACCGCCAGCGACGGCGATGGCGGCAACACCCACACCACCCACAGCGTCACCGTCACTAACGTCGCCCCCACCCTCGACGTCACCGGCGCCGCCAGCGCCACCGTCGGGCTGGCTTACACCCTCAATCTTTCCAACTACGCCGACCCGGGCTCCGACGCGATCCTGCCCGACGGCATCCTGGTGGACTGGGGCGACGGCACCACCAGCACGTACAGCAGCCTGGGCGACGTCACCCACCTCTACGGCGCAGTTGCCACGCCGACCATCACCGTCAGCCTCCTCGACGAGGACGGCAGCTTCGTGGTGGGCAGCCACGCGCTGACCGTAACGCCGCCGGTGACGACCAATCGTGCCCCGGTGGCCGACGACGAGGTGTACAGCCTGCGGGCCAACCAGAGCATCGACATTGCCGCTCCGGGCGTGCTCGACGGCGACACCGATGCCGACGGCGATGCGCTGACGGTCCAGTCGGTGGACGTCACCGGGCTGCAAGGCAGCCTCAGCCATCTTGCCGACGGCAGCCTGAGGTTCACGGCCGCGGCCGGCTTCACCGGCACCACCGGCTTCATCTACACGGTGACCGACGGCCTGGGCGGCTTCGATACAGGCACGGTCACCTTCAACGTGGTCAATGCAGCGCCGGTGGCAGGCGCCGACAGCTACAGCGTGCACGCCGGCACCCCGCTGGCCATCACCAGCCCGGGTCTGCTGGACAACGACAGCGACGCCGACGTGGACGCCTTGTTCGTGTCGCTGCTGGATGCCTCCGGCCTCGACGGGAGCCTCACGCTCTCCGCGGACGGCAGCTTCAGCTTCACGCCGACTGTCGGCTTCAGTGGCACCACCGGCTTCACCTACACGGTAGCCGATGGCTATGGTGGCAGCGCCGTGGGCACGGTCAGCATCGACGTGACCAACACCGCCCCGGTGGCGGACAACGAGACGCTGTACGTGTGGGCCAACGGCAGCCTCGACATCGCAGGCCCCGGCGTGCTCACCGGCGACATCGACGCTGATGGCGACGGCCTGGTCGTCCAGTCGGTGGATGTCAGTGGCCTGCAGGGCACCCTTGCCCAGCGCCCCGACGGCGGTCTGTACTTCATGGCGACGCCGGGCTTCATCGGCACCACGGGCTACACCTACACAGTGGCCGATGGCAATGGCGGCTTCGATACCGCCAGCGTCGCCATCAACGTGCTGGCCGAGCCCACCACCCCCACCCGCGTCGGCGATGCGCCGGTGCGCCAGAGCGGGGCGGGCGGCCAGTGGCCAGCGGCGTGGAATGTCACGGGCATCAATGCCGCTCACAAGCTCGATGTGACCAACGTCTCCGAAAGCTGGACCGCAGTTGCATACCATGGGGTCAGCCCGCAGAACCTGTCGGGTGGCGACGTGTACATGGGCGACCTGGGGGTCAGCGGCCAGTCGGCGGCCACCAGCAGCGTGCGTCAGGAGATCGACGGTAAGGAAGGCCTGCGCTTCAATCTGGAGGACGACGCCACCGGGGTCACGGTCAACCTGTCGCGCTTCTTCATCAACGACGACGGCAGCCTATTCACCGAAAGCGGTCGTCTGCGCCTGCTCGACGACAGTGGCAATGTGGTTGCGGAAACCACCTTCGGTGCCACTTCCGCCGCGGGCACTCAGCAGGTCAGCCTGGATGCCGCGGGCGGCTTCTCGGCGGTCGAACTGGTGGCCGGCGCCTACGACGGCAGCGACTTCGTGTTCGGCGGCTACCAGGATGCGGCGGGTGGTTTCGGCAGCGGTGTAACCACCGACGGCGCCGGGCAGCACGGCAGCGACTTCATGGTCGACTGGGTCGAGTTCGAGTTCCCGGTCATCGGTGTGCCGCTGCCGCCGAACGATCTGTAACGGAGACAGCCCGGGGAGCACCCCCGGGCCCAGTCTGCGAAATGTGTTGGCAGTTTTTACAAATTAGTCTCGCGCAGTTTTGAAACCGTTGAATTAAATAAATAAATTTCCTGGCACCAGACTTGCATGGGTTCAGGAAAGCGATCAACCGGAGTGCTCCATGACCTTTCAGCTTCGTCCTCTCATCGTCTCGGCGGCCTGCCTGCTGACCAGCGGCAGCGCGCTTGCCGATGTCCTCTACCAGCAACTGCCCACCGATCCGGCCCACAACCAATGGTCCGATGCCGCCACTGGCAGTCCCTACCTGCAAGCGATTCCCGCGCTGGCGGGGGCCACCCTCGACAAGCTCGTCTGGTGGGGGTTCCACGGCCCCCTGTCGATGGGTGAGAGCGCCGACGCGTTCGAGGTGCTCCTCAATGGCACGGCGGTTGCGGGCTCGCTTACCAAGGAGGCCGACCTCACCTACGCCGGCCTCACCCGCTACACCCTCGACATCGTCGACATCACCCTCACCGCCACCGAGATCGGCGTGTGGAACACCTCGCTGGACGTGGAGTGGATCTGGTCCGGCGCGGTGGGCACCGATACCGCTGGCAACCCCGCAACGGCGTTCCGCCTGGAAGGCGCCCGCGCCGCGAGCGTGCCCGAGCCGACCACCCTGGCCCTGCTGGGGCTGGCGGGTGCCGCGCTCCTGCGGTCCCGGCGCGCCCGCGCCTGAGCGCATCCTCCCGCATAGAATCAACCGGGCCGGCTCTCGCCGGCCCGGCCTCGTTGAAGGATCACCGTGCCATTTCTCGGACTTGAACGGCCGCGCATCGACACGCCGATGGGGCAGGCCCTTGGATGTGCCCTGGGGGCGCTCAAACGGGTCGCGTTCTTCAGCTTCTTCATAAACCTGCTGACGCTCACCTCATCGATCTACATGATGCAGGTCTATGACCGGGTGCTCGCGTCCCGGAGCGGCCCGACGCTGCTCTACCTCACCCTGTTCGCCGGCGCCTGCCTGGCCACCCTGGCCGCGCTGGAGGTCGTGCGCTCCCGCTTGCTGGTTCGGCTTGGCGCCCGTT
This sequence comes from Zoogloea sp., assembly GCA_041917255.1. Taxonomy (GTDB): domain Bacteria; phylum Pseudomonadota; class Gammaproteobacteria; order Burkholderiales; family Rhodocyclaceae; genus Zoogloea. The sequence continues at coordinate 160,989 of JAYRYA010000005.1, read as the reverse complement.
TCGACGCGCAGCTCTCAGGCCTCGTGTTCATGCGCACTCTCACCGGAGGGCGAACCGGGCAGGGGCTACGGGATCTGGATCAGTTGCGCGGGTTTCTCACCGGCCAGCACATCCTGAGCCTGCTCGACGCGCCCTGGATGCCGATCTACATCGGCCTCGTCTATCTGCTCCACCCATGGCTGGGGCACGTGGCGCTTGCTGGTGGCGTGCTGTTGTTCCTGCTGGCGCTCTGGAACGAGCGGGATACCCGCGAACCTCTCGGCGAGGCCGGCAAGCAGATGGCCGCCGGTACCCAGTTTGCCGAGATCTCCGCCCGCAACGCCGAGGCGATCCGGGCAATGGGGATGCTGCCCGGCCTCACCGCGCTGTGGCGCAAGCGCCACGACCTCGGCATCGGCCTGCAGGGCGTGGCCAGTGATCGGGCTGCCAACGTGGCCGCGGTTGCCAAGGCGCTGCGCTTCTTCCTGCAGATCGCAATCCTCGGTGTGGGCGCCTGGCTCGTCATCCAGCAAGAATGTACCGGTGGCGTGATGATCGCCTCGTCGATCATCATGGGCCGCGGGCTCGCCCCGGTCGAGGCGGCCATTGGTGGCTGGCGGGGCTTCCTGCAAGCGAGGGAGAGCTACGGGCGGCTGCTGAAAGGGTTCGGCAACGACACCGCAGACGCGCAGACCATGGCCTTGCCCAAGCCGGAAGGCAAACTGGTCTTTGAAGCGGTCTCGGGTGGCCCGCCGGAGCTGCGCAAGTTCACGGTGAGCAACCTCAGCTTTACCCTCGACGCCGGGCATGTGCTCGGTATCACCGGCCCCAGCGCGGCCGGCAAATCCACCCTGGCGCGGCTGGCGGTGGGCGTGTGGCGCCCCGGTGCAGGCGTGGTTCGGCTCGATGGGGTCAATGTCGCGGACTGGAACCGCGAAGACGTCGGGCCCCATATCGGCTATCTGCCCCAGGACATCGAACTCTTTCCCGGCACCGTGGCAGAGAACATCGCCCGCTTCGGCTCGGTGGACCCGGACAAGGTGGTGGACGCCGCCCAGCTGGCCGGCGCCCACCAGGTGATCCTCGAGCTGCCCCAGGGCTATGACACGCTGATCGGCCCGGCGGGCGTCAACCTTTCCGGTGGTCAGCGCCAGCGCATCGGGCTGGCCCGGGCCTTCTACGGGCGCCCGCCGATGATCGTGCTGGACGAACCCACCTCCAACCTGGATGCGGAGGGCGAGGCGGCCGTGCGTCAGGCCATGGAGGCGCTGCGCGGGCAGTCTACCGTGATGGTGATCGCGCACCGGCCAGCGGTACTCGGTGGCACCGACCAGCTGATGGTGGTGCTCAAAGGGCAGATCGTGAATCACGGGCCGACCTCAGAGGTCATGCCCCTCATCACCCGGCGGGTCATCGCCCGGCCGGAAGGCCAGCAGGAAGGAGGCACCAGCCATGGCTGAACTCGCCCGTGAATTTGAAGCCGCGATGGTGGTGGGAGACGAGCAGGCTGCCGCTGAAACCCGCCGCTGGAACCGCATCGGCTACGCAGTGATCGCCGCCACCTTCGGTGTCAGCATCCTGTGGTCGTCCCTGGCGCCCCTGTCGTCGGCGGTCGTGGCCCAGGGCTCGGTGAAGGTGGACAGCAGCCGCAAGAAGATCCAGCACCCGGAAGGCGGTGTGGTCAAGGCGATCCTTGTGCGCGACGGCTCTACCGTGAAGGCCGGCGATGTGCTGGTGCGCCTGGATGAAACCAAGGCCGGCGCCGCCTACGGGGTCGTCAAGGGCGGCCGCGAGGTGGCGCTGGCGGCCCAGGCGCGCCTTGAGGCCGAGCGGGACGAGCGGGCTTCGATCATCTTTCCCAAGGTGCTCGTCGAGCGGGCGAGCGACCCGCAGATCGCCGAGATCCTGCGGGCGCAGGAATCGCTCTTCAACGCCCGCCGTTCGTCGCGGATCGGTGAGGTAGGTATCCTCGATCGGCAGATCGGCGCCCTGCGCAGCGAGATCGCCGGTCTTCAGTCCCAGCAGCGTTCCAAGCAGGAGCAGGCCAACAGCGTGAAGGCCGAACTGGACGGGCTGACGGCGCTGGCCAGTCAGGGCATGGTCGAGAAGACCAAGATCCGCGCGATCGAGCGCGACCTCACGCGGCTCCTGGGCGAGCGGGACGAACTGGCGTCCAAGGTGGCGTCGGCGAACACCGCGATCAGCGAGAAGGATCTGAAGAAATTCCAGGTCAAGAAGACGTTTCACGAGGAGGTCGTGGCCGAGCTGAAGAAGGTGCAGGCGGAGAACTTCGAGCTGATCGAACGGGAGAGCGCCACCCGCTACACCCTTGAGCAGACCGAGCTGCGGGCGCCGGTGGATGGCACGGTCACCGACCTCAAGATCCACACCGCCGGCGGGGTGATCGGTCCCGGCGAGGTGCTGATGGAGATGGTGCCCAGCTCCGACCGGCTGATCGTCGAGGGCAAGGTGCTGCCGCCCGACATCGACCGGGTGGTGCAGGGGCAGGAGGTGGGCATCAAGCTGCACGCCTTCAATTCCCGCACCACGCCCGAGCTGAAGGGACGGTTGAGCTATGTGTCGGCCGACGCTGTGGTCGATCCACGCACCGAGATGAGCTACTTCGTCGTCAAAGCCACGGTCACCGCCGACGAGCTTCAGCGCCTGGGCGACCAGAAGGTGCAGCCGGGCATGCAGACCGACCTGTTCATCATCACCGGCGAACGGACTTTCCTCGGCTATCTGTTCAAGCCCCTGGCCGACAGCTTCAACAAGGCCTGGCGTGAGCGCTGAGGCGACCCTGTCCCTCACGGGGTTGCCAGCAGCGTCTCCTCGCACACCCTGAGCCATGCCTGGGCGGCCCGGGACATGTAGCCGCCGGGTTTCCAGATCACCGCCACGCGCCAGTCGAGGCGGGGTTCGGCCAAGGGGCGGACGGCCAGCTCGGTGCCCAGGTTGAGACGGGCCAGCAGCGGGGAGGGAATGAGCGTGGTGCCGAGACCGGCGGCGGCCAGGGCGATGAGGAAATCCCACTGGCCGCTCTGGGCTGCGATGCGGGCCTCGAAGCCCGACGCGGCGGTCACCTCCCGCACCCGGCGGGTCAGCGAGAAGTCGTCGCCGGGCAGTAGCAGCGGGGTGTCGCGCAGGGCCTCCAGCGGCACCTGGGCGTGGCGTGTCCAGCCTGCCTGCAGCGGCCCTACCACATGGAGCGGGTAGTGTCCCACGCTGCGGGCGGCCAGCCCGAGGCCCGGATCGGAGGGCAGCAGGGTAGCGCCCACCTCGAGTTCGCCCGCTGCCACCAGCTGCTCGATCCGCTGCCCCCCCACTTCGCGCAGATGCAGCGCGACCGCCGGATGGCGCGACCGGAAGGCCTTCACCATCGGCGGAAAGAGCAGGTTCACCATCGGCGGAATCCCCACCGTCAGCTCGCCCCGGACGAGTTCGACCAGGTCGGCGACCTCCTGCGTCAGGTTGCGCATCACGCCCAGGGCTTCCTGCCCGCGCTCCAGCACCACCCGGCCGACGTCGGTGAGGTGCAGCTGGCGGCCGTCGCGGATCAGCAGCGGCTGGCCGATCTCGTCCTCCAGCTGGCGGATCATCTTGCTCACCGTGGATTGGGTGACGTTGAGGCGCTCGGCGGCGCCGGTGAAGCTCTGCTGGCGGACGGTCTCGACGAAGTAGCGGAGGGCGCGCAGGTCCATGCTGGTCATGAAAAAAACGACTTGATAGCAGGATTTTAAGTCATAACACGACTGATAGCCCGCCTCTATACTCCGTCGCGATCCCGTCCGAACGAGGCGGGGCCCCCCGAAAATCGAGGATTGGAGAAAACAGCAATGCCCATGGACCGTATTCGCCTCGCCCGCCTGCGGGATCGCATCATGTCGCCGGAGGCCGCCGCGGCGCTGTTTGCCGATGGGATGACCGTCGGGATGAGCGGCTTCACCCGCGCCGGCGACTGCAAGGCGGTGCCCTTTGCGCTGGCCGAGCGCGCCGCCAACGAGCACCTGCAGATCACCCTGATGACCGGCGCGTCCCTGGGCAACGACATCGACAAGGTGCTGACCGACGCCAACGTAATCAGCCGCCGCATCCCCTTCCAGTCCGACCCGACCCTGCGCCGCAAGATCAACGCCGGCGAGGTGATGTTCATCGACCAGCACCTCTCCGAGACCGTCGAGCAACTGCGCTCCGGCCAGATCGCGCCGGTGGACATCGCGGTGGTCGAGGCCACGGCCATCACCGAGAACGGCGGCATCGTGCCGACCACGTCGGTGGGCAATTCGGCCAGCTTTGCGGTGCTGGCCAAGAAGATCATCGTCGAGATCAACCTCACCATGCCGGTTGGGCTGGAGGGGCTGCACGACATCTACATCCCCACCTACCGCCCGCACCGCCTGCCGATTCCGCTGATCTCGCCGGAGCAGCGCATCGGCCTGCCGTTCATCCCCGTCGACCCGGAGAAGATCGTCGCCATCGTCATCACCGAGAAGGCCGACAGCCCGTCGAACGTGCTGCCGCCGGACGACGACACCAAGGCCATCGCCGGGCATCTCAATGACTTCCTCGCCCACGAGGTGAAGGCCGGCCGCCTGTCGCCCAGCCTCCAGCCCCTGCAGGCCGGCATTGGCACCATTGCCAACGCGGTGCTTCACGGCATGCTGGATTCGCCCTTCCGCGATCTGAAGATGTATTCCGAGGTGCTCCAGGACTCCACCGTCGAGCTGCTCGACGACGGGCGCCTCTCCTTTGCGTCGGCCTCGTCGATCACCCTCTCGAAGCACACCTACGAGCGCGTGCTGGGCAACATCGAGCACTACAAGTCGCGCCTGGTGCTGCGCCCCCAGGAGATCAGCAACCACCCGGAGGTGATCCGCCGGCTTGGCCTGATCACCATCAACACCGCGCTGGAGTGCGACATTTACGGCAACGTGAACTCCACCCATGTGGGCGGCACGCACATGATGAACGGCATCGGCGGCTCGGGCGACTTTGCCCGCAACGCCCACCTGTCGGTGTTCGTCACCAAGTCCATCGCCAAGGGCGGGGCGATCTCCAGCATCGTGCCGATGGTGCCCCACGTGGATCACACCGAGCACGACACGGACATCATCGTCACCGAACACGGCCTGGCCGATCTGCGTGGCCTCGCCCCCCGGGAGCGCGCCCACCAGATCATCGACCACTGCACCGACCCGCTCTACCGGGACATGCTGCGGGACTACTACCAGCGCGCCTGCCGCCGCGGCGGCCACACCCCGCAGCTGCTGCGCGAGGCCTTCGCGTGGCACTTGCGGGCCGAAGAGACCGGCGCGATGCTCGAGAGCAAGCCTGAAGCCGTCCGCGAGCCGGCCTGAGCCCCAAGACCGGCCACCAAGCCGGCGACCCTCAACCCCAACCCCGCCGGTGCGTGCGCAGGCCGCGTGCCGGTGGCTCCAGACCGAAAGTGCCCTTCGATCCGGAGTCGTGCCTTACTGCCTGCGTCTCCCTGAAAGCCACCCGCGTTCCGCTACTCCTCCCGGCGGAACGCGGTGCTGGTCTGCGTTCTTCCTTCCGCAGCACCGTTGATCCGATCCCGGCCGGCGGCGTGCGGGCCCGAGCTTCGGCGGCATGCCTCACGGCTTCCCGCTCCAGGTCTGCCCCGCTGCGCTCCCACCTCAAGGCTTCGGCCGCAAGGCGTTGGGCCGCAACCGCAAGGTCATGTGCATTGCGCGCAAGGCTTTGAGGCTCGCGCTCCGATGGGTTTAGCCTTGCGGGCAAAGTCCATCGCCCTGGCCGCAAGGCTTTCTGCTCGGCGCCCAAGGCCCGCCCCGTTGCGTGCGAGGTTGTGTGCTTCGGTCGCAAGGCTTTGAACCTCGCTACCCAAAGCAAAAAGCCTTGCGGGCAAGGCTTTTTGCAACGACGGCCTTGTCGGACTTCAGTCCGACATCGCGGATCGCCCCACGGCCGGCCTTTCAGCCGGCGATGCGCACCTCGGCCGGGCCGGCGTGGATGCGGCCGATCACCGCGGCGTCGCCAAAGCCGCCGGCGCGGAAGGTCTCCAGCACGGTGTCGGCGCTGGCGGCGTCGCAGGCCACCAGCAGGCCGCCGCTGGTCTGGGCGTCGGCCAGCACGCTGCGCTGCCAGTCGGCCACGCTGTCGTCAAAACGCACCGCGTCGCCGCAGCTGGCCAGGTTGCGGGCGATGGCGCCGGGGCCGATGCCTTGTTTCGCAAACGGCACGGCGGCCGGCATCATCGGCACGTCGGCCACCTGCACCGTGGCGGCGAGGCCCGCGCCGCGGCACACCTCCAGCAGGTGACCCAGCAGGCCGAAGCCGGTCACGTCGGTGAGCGCATGCACGCCGGGCAGCCGGGCCAGCGCCGGGCCGACGGTGTTGAGTCTGGTGGTGGTGGCGATCATCTGGGCGTAGCCGTCGGCATCCAGCACGCCCTTCTTCATGGCCGAACCGAGGATGCCCACGCCCAGCGGCTTGCCGAGGATCAGCACGTCGCCTTCCTTGGCGTCGGCGTTGCGCTTGATGATGTCCGGGTGGGCGATGCCCAGCGCCACGAGGCCGTAGATGGGCTCGGGCGAATCGATGCTGTGGCCCCCGGCCACCGGAATGCCGGCCTGGGCGCATACGCTGGCACCGCCCTCGAGGATGCGGCCGATGGCCTCCAGCGGCAGCTTGTTCACCGGCATGCCGACGATGGCCAGGGCCATGATCGGCGTGCCGCCCATGGCGTAGACATCCGACAGGGCGTTGGTGGCGGCGATGCGGCCGAAGTCGAAGGGATCATCGACGATGGGCATGAAGAAGTCGGTGGTGGCGATCAGCGCCTGCTCGTCGTTGAGGCGCCACACGGCGGCGTCGTCGGCGGTCTCGGTGCCCACCATCAGGTTGGCGAAGGGCTGGGCCGCTGGCATGTGGGCCAGCATCTCCGAGAGCACGGCGGGGGCGATCTTACAGCCGCATCCGCCGCCGTGAGACAATTCGGTGAGTCGCAGGGGCGCTTCAGTCATGGCGTTTTCCGGTTCCAATTGATTCATCAGGTTCATTCTTCCCATGTCTTCCCAGCCAGATTATCTTTCCGTCGGTCTCGACCGGCTCGACAGCTTTGATTCGATCGTCGACGTGCGCTCGCCCGCCGAGTTCGCCGAGGATCATATCCCCGGCGCGATCAACTGTCCGGTGCTCGACGACGAGGAGCGGGCGCGGGTGGGCACGCTCTACAAGCAGGTGTCGCCCTTCGAGGCCCGCAAGCTGGGGGCGGCGCTGGTGTCACGAAACATCGCCCGCGCCATCGAGACGCATTTTCTCAGCAAGCCGAAGGGCTGGAAACCGCTGATCTATTGCTGGCGCGGTGGTCAGCGCAGCGGCGCGATGACCATCGTGCTGCGGCAGGTGGGCTGGGGTGCCCAGCGGCTGGAAGGCGGCTACAAGGTCTTCCGTCAGCGGGTGCTCGACGACCTGGACGCGCTGCCGGCGCAATTTGGTTTCCGGGTGCTGTGCGGGCCCACCGGCAGCGCCAAGACGGCGCTCCTCGATGCCCTCGACACGGCGGGGGCGCAGGTGCTCGATCTGGAAGGGCTGGCCAACCACCGGGGTTCGGTGCTGGGGGGCGAGGCAGGCACGCCGCAACCCGGCCAGAAGGCCTTCGAGACGCGCCTGTGGGCGGCGCTGCGCGCGTTCGATCCGGCCCGCCCGGTGTGGTCCGAATCCGAGAGCCGGCGCATCGGCCGTCTGCATGTGCCGGGGGTGCTCTTCGAGCGGCTGCGGGATGGCGACTGTGTGCGCATCGATGCGCCCTTGGCGGCCCGGGTCGAGCATCTGCTGGAGCGCTATGCCGACCTGATCGCCGATCCGGCGGATTTCTGCAGCAAGCTCGACCGCCTGGTGCCCCAGCACGGACACGAGCAGGTGGCGGCCTGGAAGACGCTGGTCGACTTGAAGGCCTGGCCCCAGCTGGCGGCCGAGCTGGTCGTCAAGCATTACGATCCGGCCTACCGGCGGGGCGGCGAGGGGCTTTACCGGCGACTGGCCCAGGGGCAGATGCTGGCCGTCCCCGCGCTGGACGCTGCCACGCTGGCGGCGCTGGCGCAGGCGCTAGCCGGGCGCTGAGTGCCCTCAGGGCTGCGCTGGCGCGTCGATTTCGGCGGCGGTGTCGGCGAGGGCTGTCTTCAGCCGGGCTGCCAGGGGCAGGGCGTCGGGCTGGGCATGACGGGCGGCGCGTTCCGTCTGGCGGGCAAGCTCGCTGAGGCGTGAGGCCATGATGTTGGCGGCCGAGCTCTTGAGGGCGTGGGCCACCTCGCCGATCCGGCGCAGATCGCCGACGGCGATGGCGTCGTCCAGCCCAGCCTGCCTCTCCGCGGCGGTGTCGGCAAAGATCTCCAGCAGGCGGGCGACGAACTCGGGCCGATCCGGATAGCGGGCGGCGAGGGCGGCGCGGTCGATCATCGGGATGGGTGCCGGGCTTGGCCGCGTGCCGACGTGGCGGAGGAGGGTTTCCACGAGGGTGTCCAGATCGAGGGGCTTGGCGATGTGGGCGACCATGCCGGCCTCGAGGCATTTGACGCGCTCCTCAGCCAGCGCGTGGGCGGTCTGGCCGATCACCGGCAGGCCCGGCGCGAGCTCGCGGAGCCGGCGGGCGGCGGTGTAACCGTCCATCTCGGGCATCTGGATGTCCATCAGCACCGCCTGGAAGGCGTCGGCGCCGCGTTCGATCACGGCCTCGACCGCCTGCCGGCCGTTTGCCACCATGGTCAAGGTGGCACCTTCGGAAAGCAGCATGTCTTCCAGCACCATCTGGTTGACTTCGTTGTCCTCGGCGGCAAGCACGGAGATGCCGGCAAGGCGTTTTGTCGTCGGGGTGGTGCCGGCGGCCGGTTCGGCAGGCAAGGATGGGCCCGGTGTGGGAAGGTAAGGCAGGCGCGCCTCGAAGACGCTTCCCTGGCCTTCGGTACTGGTGGCGGTGATGGTGCCGCCCAGCAGATCGACGAGACGCTTGGTGATCGCCAGGCCCAGCCCGGTGCCGCCGAAGCGGCGGGTGGTGGAGCTGTCGGCCTGCTCGAAGGCGTTGAACAGCAGGGCGAGCTGCGCCTCGGGGATGCCGATGCCGGTGTCGGTGACCCGGAAAACCAACTGGTCGCCATCGCGGGCTGCGCTGAGCGAGACTTCACCCTTCTCGGTGAACTTCACGCCGTTGGAGAGCAGATTGGTGAGGATCTGGCCGAGCCGTAACGGGGCGGTGAGGCAGTTTTCGGGCAGATCGGGGGCGAGATCGACCTTGAACGCGAGCCCCTGGCCTTGGGCGCGCGCGCTGAATGCGGGGGTGATGGTGTCGATCAGGGCGGGCAGATTCACCGGGACGTTTTCGATGTGGAGCTTGCCGGCCTCGATCTTGGAGAAGTCGAGGATGTCATTGACCACGCCCAGCAGCAGCTGACCCGATTCGAGGATGTGCGCGAAGGCGCTGCGCCGATCCGGCTCGGTGCTGTCCCGGAGGCCGATCCGCGCAAAGCCGAGGATGCCGTTGAGCGGGGTGCGGATCTCGTGGCTCATGTTGGCGAGGAACTCGCTCTTCACCCGGGCGAGGCGTTCGGCCGCCAGTCGGGCCTGCTCGCGGGCGTCTTCAAGGGCGCGTCGCTCGGTGACATCCATGAAGCTGACCACCGCGCCGACGATGCGGCCATCGCGGACCATGGGATGCGTGGAGTAGATCACCGGCACCGGGTGGCCGTCGGTGTGCCAGTACACTTCGTCGGTAACGGTCATCACCTCGCCGTGCTGCAAGGTCTGGGTGGTGGGGCAGTCGGCGCTGGCGTAGTACCTGCCGTCCGCGTGGCTGTGATGGATCACCGGATGGATGGGGGTGCCGATGATGGCGTCGGCGCTCAAGCCGAGCATCTGGCAGGCGGCCGGATTGATGAAGGTGACCCGCCCGTTGTTGTCGACGCCATAGACGCCGTCGGCAGTGGATTCGAGGATCAGCCGGAGGTTGGCTTCGGAGCTGGTGAGCTGCGCGGTGCGCTCGGCGACCAGCCGCTCCAGGTGCTGCTGATGTTGCTGGAGTTCGTCTTCCAGCGCCCGGCGGCCGCTGACGTCGCGGCATACGCCGAAGAGCCGGTCGATCCGGCCGTCCTCGTTGAACACCGCGCTGGCCCAGTCGGCAACCCAGATGTAGTTGCCGTCAGGCGTGCGCAGACGATATTCCGAGGCGTAGTCGGGGGTGTCGCGGGTCATCGCGGCGAGGGCGTCGAGGATGCGCTCCTGATCGTCGGGGTGGATCAGCGAGACGTACTGGCTGCCGGTGCCTTCAGTCTCAAGGCCCCAGCCGCGGGTCACCTCGCCGTTGCGGTGGACGTGGTCGGTGGCCGGCACGAACTCGTAGGCGTCCATGTTGGCGGCGTGAAGGGCCAGCCGCATGCGTTTCTCGCTGGCTTCGAGCGTGGCGGCCGAGCGGGCGCTGACGATGCCGATGGCAGCGGTATGGGTGGCGACATCCACGAGCTTTTCGGCTGCCGTGATGTCGATGCCGGTTTCGGTGCTCAGGATGGCGAAGATGCCCAGCAGATGTCCGCCGGCATCGAGGATGGGGATTGACCAGATGGCCTGCAGCCCGGCTTCGAGGGCGGCCGCATGGAGGCCGGACCAGCGCGTGTCGCTGCGGATGTCGTCGACGAGAACGGCTTCGTGAAGGAAGCTGGCGTTGGTGCCGGCGTTCCGGTTGAGCCCGATGGGCAGGCCATCCACGGCATGGTTGTACGCGTCGGGCAGGCTGGGGGCGGCGCCGTGGCGCAGGCAGCCGGTGCTGGCGTCGAAGAGCTGGATCGCGCAGCGCAGGCCGGCCGCCTGGGCTTCGACGCCGCGCACGAGTTCGTCGAGCACGCGGGGGAGCGGGGTGCCGCTGGCGATCAATTCGAGCACACGGTTCTGGGCGATCTGCAGGCCTGTGGCCCGTCGGCTTTCGGCGACGTCATGGGCGACGCAGAGGTAGCCCGAGGTGCCGGGGCGGCCGCTGACGAGGTGGGTGACGATCTGCGAGACCGGGGTCGTGCTGCCGTTCTTGCGGCGGTAAGCAAGTTCGGTGCGCCCGATGCGGGCCTGGTGGGCGAGGGGGGCTTCGGCGGGTGCGGTGTCGGGGTCGGCCGGGGGAGGGTCGGACTGGAGTTCGTCGAGGCGACGTTTGCCGATGACTTCATCGGCAGCGTAACCGAGGAGATTTTCGGCGCCCCGATTGAACAGAGTGATCTGGCCCTGATGATTGGTGGCGATGATCGCCACTTCCGAAGCGGCGTCGAGTACCCCGCCCAGCAGCCGGTTGGTGCTAGCCAGGCGACGGTAGAAGAGGCTCACCGACAACAGGGAAAGGGCGACCAGGATCGCCGCTGCGAGGGCGCGCCATTGCCAGGCCTCCAGCACGCTGGCCCGGGAGATGCCGACAACCACGTAAAGGGGAAAGTGCTCCAGGCGCTGGAAGCTCACGATGCGCTCGATCCCGTCGTACAGACCGGTGCTCACCGCCGTGCCCGAGAGGGCGCCGGCTTCGATCTGCCGGTGGGCGGGATGGCTGGGGTCGATCTTGTTGATGATGCCGGGGCTGTAGGGGTGGCGGGTGATGATCTTGCTGGAATCCACGCGCCGGATGGCGGCCGCGCCGTCCTGGCCGAGCTGGGCGTCTGCCAGCAGGCGTTCGAAGTAAGTGAGGTCGAGGGGCATGCTGACCACGCCCAGGAAGGTGCCGCGCGCATCGCGGATGCCCCGCAGCAGCACGATGGCGTTGCGGTTGGTGGTGCGGGAGACGACGACGTCGGAGATGACCAGCCCGCTGTCGGGGTTGTCACGGGCCAGCTGGAAGTGGGGGCGATCTGCCACGTTGACTGGCCGGGTTGTCGCTTTGTCGGTCGTGAGGATCTGGTCGCCAGCGGCGTTGAAGATGCGGACGCTGTTGAGCTGGGGAAAGCGGGCGAGATACAGGCGCAGGCGGCGGGATTCGTCCTGCCAGGCGTGTTCGAGGGCCGCCTGGTCGGTCATCTCGGGTGCTACCAGGGCCGCGGCTTCCGCCAGCAGCATGTCGGCCGTGCTGAGGGTGGTGTCCAGGGCGAAGGCGTTGACGCGGGCGACGCCGCTCGAGGTGGTTTCAGCCCTGGCGATCGCGTCGCGGTAGCTGGACCACGACAGGTAGGCGAGGACGAAGGCAGTCGTCAGCAGGGCGGCGAGTTGACCCCAGTACGCCAGCCGCAGGGGGCTCCTTTCGATCTGACTGAAATCTCCCACCGCACCCTCTCGTCCATCCGGAATTTCCGTTGGATTGCCGACTCTGCATTCGATGTGCGCTGGCGGGGATCGCTCCCCGCCAGACGTCCTGCGATGCTTATCGGCGGCCAGGGCAAAAGCTTGACGCCCCGGCGCCGAGCGGACTTACAACACCTCCGCGGCGTGGTCGGCAAGCCGCGAGCGCTCGCCCCGCTGCAGGGTGATGTGGCCGGAGTGCGGCCAACCCTTGAAGCGGTCCACCACGTAGGTGAGGCCCGACGAGCCCTCGGTGAGGTAGGGTGTGTCGATCTGCGCGATGTTGCCCAGGCACACCACCTTGGTGCCGGGGCCGGCGCGGGTGATGAGGGTCTTCATCTGCTTGGGGGTGAGGTTTTGCGCCTCGTCGATGATGAGGAACTTGTTGATGAAGGTGCGCCCGCGCATGAAGTTGAGGGACTTGATCTTGATGCGGCTGCGGATCAGATCCCGCGTGGCGGCGCGGCCCCACTCTCCGCCTTCGCCGGTGGTGCCGTTGAGCACGTCGAGGTTGTCTTCGAGCGCGCCCATCCACGGGGCCATCTTTTCTTCTTCGGTGCCGGGCAGGAAGCCGATGTCCTCGCCCACCGGCACGGTGACGCGGGTCATGATGATCTCGGAGTAGCGTTTGGTCTCGAGCACCTGGGTGAGGCTGGCGGCGAGCGTGAGCAGTGTCTTGCCGGTGCCGGCCTGGCCGAGCAGCGTGACGAAGTCGATCTCCGGGTTCATCAGCAGGTTGAGGGCGAAGTTCTGCTCGCGGTTACGGGCGGTGATGCCCCACACGTTGTTCTTCTGGTGGGAGTAATCCACCAGCGTCTCGAGGGTGACGGCCCGCCCGGCTTTCTCCTTGACCCAGGCCTGAAGGGGCTGCTCGCCCTCCTGATAGACGAACTCGTTGATGAGCAGGTCGGCGGTGCCCGGGCCCTTGAGCTTGTAGTACGTGTGGGAGTCCTGCTTCCAGGATTCGATGTCCTTGCCGTTGGCCTCCCAGAAGGCGGCGTCGATCTCCTTGGTGCCGGTGTAGAGGAGGTCGGTGTCTTCGAGCACCTTGTCGTTGAAGTAATCCTGCGCGGCGAGGCCCAACGCGCGGGCCTTGATGCGCATGTTGATGTCCTTTGACACCAGGATCACCGGGCGCTTGCGGTCGAACTTCTCGTAGAGGTACATCACCACCGCGAGGATCTGGTTGTCGCCCTTGGCGGTGGGCAGCGCGGCCGGCAGCTTGATGTCGATGGCTTCGGTCTGGAGGAACAGCCTGCCGCTGGCCAGCTCGGACGACGGCCCGGCGAGGCTGATTCCGGCCTCGATGCCGTCCGGGCAGGAGCCGACGATCTCGTCGAGGGAGCGGCTTGCCTGACGGGCGTTGCGGGCGACTTCCGACATGCCCTTCTTGTTGGAGTCGAGTTCCTCCAGCGTCATCATCGGCACGAAGATGTCGTGCTCCTCGAAGCGGTAGAGGCTGGTGGGGTCGTGCATCAGCACGTTGGTGTCGAGGACGAACAGCTTGGTGGCGGGGGCTTTGGACTTCGCGGGGCGTCGGGTGGCCATGGGGGTCTCGTCTTCCGGGGCTGTCGGTCGGGGGGCGGGGGCTTACAGGGTCTTGATGTAATCCAGCACTTCCTGGGCATGGCCGGGCACCTTCACGCCGCGCCATTCGCGCCGCAGCACGCCGGCTTCGTCGATCACGAAGGTGCTGCGCTCGATGCCGCGCACCTGCTTGCCGTACATGTTCTTCATCTTCATCACGCCAAAGAGGGTGCAGGCCGTTTCGTCCGGGTCGGAGACCAGGGTGAAGGGCAGCGCCTGCTTGGCGCGAAAGTTGTCGTGGGACTTGATGCTGTCGCGGGAGATGCCGAGCACCACCGTGTTGGCCGCGACGAATTCGTCGTGCAGGTCGCGGAAATTCTGGCTTTCGGTGGTACAGCCCGGGGTGCTGTCCTTCGGGTAGAAGTAGAGCACCACTTTCTGGCCCTTGAGGGACGACAGGCTGAAGTCGGGGTTGCCGGTGGCGGGGAGGCTGAAGTCGGGCGCTGCCTTGTCGAGCATGGTGTCTCCGGGTTCGGTTGGGTGCGCCATCAGCCTAATCCGAAAGACGCCGCGCTGACAATCTGCGCGGCGTTAAAGATCGGCGGTCAGGCCCGGTCGAAGAGCAGCGCCGCGGCCACGTTGCGGTGCTCGGCGACCAGGATGTTGTAGGTGCGGCAGGCCGAACCCAGATCCATCACCTCCAGCCCGATGCGGGCGTCGATGAGCGCTGTCATCAGCCTGGGGGCCGGAAAGCGCTGACGCATGCCAGTGCCGAGGATCACGATCTCGCAACCCAGCCCGGCCAGATGGGCGAAGGCGGCGTCGTCGAGGGTCTCGAAGCTGCCGGGGTGCCAGCCGGTGTCGAGCCGTTCAGGCATGACGATGAGGTTGGATTCGTGACGCTCGGTTCCGATCATCACGTGGCGCGCATCGTAGCGGGCGATGGTGTAGTACTGGTCGCTCTTGTCGAGGTGGAGTTTCATGATTTTCTTGTTCCAAAGACGGGGGCTGATTTGCCCGGTCAGGGTGGCTTGGGTAACATTATAGCTTTGCGTCGTTCCGCCTCTCGGGCCGACGACGCGTGGAACAATGAGTCGCCAAGTCAAACTGCGTGTCGCCACCCCGCCCGCGCCCACTCTCCAGGAAACGGAAACCGCCGTGCAACCAATCCGCAAGTCCGACAAACTCGCCAACGTCTGCTACGACATCCGCGGCCCCGTGCTGCAGAAGGCGAAGAAGATGGAGGACGAGGGTCACAAGATCATCAAGCTGAACATCGGCAATCTGGCCGCGTTCGGCTTCGATTCGCCGGAAGAAATCCAGCTCGACATGATCCGCAACCTGCCCAACGCGGCCGGCTACTCGGATTCGAAAGGGATCTTCGCGGCCCGCAAGGCGATCATGCACTACACGCAGCAGAAGCACATCAAGGGTGTGACGCTGGAAGACATCTACGTGGGCAACGGTGTCTCCGAGCTCATCGTGATGGCGATGAACGCGCTGCTCAACACCGGCGACGAAGTGCTGGTGCCGGCCCCCGACTACCCGCTGTGGACCGCCGCGGTGAGTCTGTCCGGCGGCACCCCGCGCCATTACATCTGCGACGAGGCCAACGACTGGCTGCCCGATCTGGACGACATCCGCGCCAAGATCACCCCGCACACCCGCGCCATCGTCATCATCAACCCGAACAACCCGACCGGTGCGCTCTACCCCGACGAAACCCTCAAGGGCATCGTCGCCATTGCCCGCGAGCACGGCCTGATCATCTACGCCGACGAGGTCTACGACAAGGTGCTGTACGACGGCGTCGAGCACACCTCCATCGGCTCGCTGTCCGAGGACGTCCTTACCGTCACCTTCAACGGCCTGTCCAAGAACTACCGCTCCTGTGGCTATCGCGCGGGCTGGATGGTGGTGTCGGGCGACAAGCGTCCGGCGGCCGACTACATCGAAGGCCTCAACATGCTGGCGTCGATGCGCCTGTGTGCCAACGTGCCTGGCCAGTACGCGATCCAGACGGCCCTCGGCGGCTACCAGAGCATCGACGACCTCGTCGCCCCCGGCGGCCGCATGCGTCGCCAGCGCGATCTGGCCCACGAGCTTATCACCGCGATCCCCGGCGTCACCTGCGTCAAGCCCAAGGCCACGCTGTACATGTTCCCGAAGCTCGACCCCAGGATGTACCCCATCGAGGACGATCAGCAGTTCATCGCCGAACTGCTCGAAGCCGAGCGCGTGCTGCTGGTACAGGGCACCGGCTTCAACTGGCCGCATCCCGATCACTTCCGGCTGGTCTTCCTCCCCCACGAAGACGACCTGCGTGACGCCATCGGCCGCATCGCCCGCTTCCTGGCGAGCTACCGCAAGCGGCACGGCACCTGACATCCCGGCCGGCTGCAGTCTGAGCCGGCCGTTTTTTCATCCTTCACCTTACTCCTCACCTCACCAGAACCATGAAACCCATCAATGTTGGCCTCCTGGGCATCGGCACCGTCGGCGGTGGCACCTTCACCGTCCTTTCGCGCAACGAAGAAGAAATCACCCGCCGCGCCGGCCGGCCGATCCGCATCACCACCGTGGCCGACAAGAACCTGGAACTGGCGAAGAAGGTGGCCGGTGACGGCGTCAAGCTGACCGACGACGCCTTCTCGGTGGTCACCGACCCCGAGATCGACATCGTCGTCGAGCTCATCGGCGGCTACGGCATCGCCAAGGAACTCGTGCTGAAGGCCATCGAGAACGGCAAGCACGTGGTCACCGCCAACAAGGCGCTGCTCGCCGTGCATGGCAACGAGATCTTCGCCGCTGCCCAGAAGAAGGGCGTGATGGTGGCGTTTGAAGCCGCCGTCGCCGGTGGCATCCCCATCATCAAGGCGCTGCGCGAAGGCCTCTCGGCCAACCGCATCCAGTGGCTGGCCGGCATCATCAACGGCACCACCAACTTCATCCTGTCCGAGATGCGTGACAAGGGCCTGTCGTTTGCCGAAGTGCTGGCCGAAGCCCAGCGCCTGGGCTACGCCGAAGCCGATCCGACCTTCGACATCGAAGGCGTCGACGCCGCCCACAAGGCCACCCTGATGGCCTCCATCGCCTTCGGCGTGCCGGTGCAGTTCGACAAGGCCTATGTGGAAGGCATCAGCAAGCTCGACGGCGTGGACATCAAGTACGCCGAGCAGCTGGGCTACCGCATCAAGCTGCTGGGCATCGCCCGTCGCCGCGATTCCGGCATCGAGCTGCGCGTGCATCCCACGCTGATCCCCGAGAAGCGCCTGATCGCCAACGTGGAAGGCGCGATGAACGCCGTGCTGGTGCAGGGCGACGCCGTGGGCGCCACGCTGTACTACGGCAAGGGTGCCGGCGCCGAGCCGACCGCCTCCGCCGTGATCGCCGACTTGGTGGACGTTACCCGCCTGCACACCGCTGACCCCGAGCACCGCGTGCCGCATCTGGCCTTCCAGCCGGACCAGATCACCGAGCTGCCGGTGCTGCCGATCGACGAGGTGGAGACCAGCTACTACCTGCGCCTGCGCGTGCTCGACAAGCCGGGCGTGCTGGCCGACATCACCCGCATCCTGGCCGACCAGTCGATCTCCATCGACGCCATGCTCCAGCGCGAGCCGGAAGAGGGCGAATCCCAGACCGACATCATCATCCTGACCCACCTGACCATCGAGAAGAACATGGTCGCCGCGATCGCCAAGATCGAGGGCCTGGATTCGGTGACCGGCAAGGTGACCCGCCTGCGCCTCGAGAACCTGTAATCCGCGGATTGCCCGGTTCCAGCAAAAAGCCGCCTTCGGGCGGCTTTTTGTTTTTCAGGCACATCCGCAGCGGACTACGTGAGCATGCTTTCCACCACGCCGGAAACAAACCCGTACAGCAGCACAAGCCCGACGAAGCTCGCGATCGGGCGAAGGCGCTGTCCCTTCGGGCGTGACTTGAACAGGTAGACCGGCATGAAGATCATGATGACCAGTACGATGCCAACCTTCATCAACGGCGACGGCTGGTAGTCATGGAGTGCGCTGTCGTGATGGAGCCACCAGAAAACAACCCCGTAAATCCCAATGAACGGGACGAGCCACCTGACGCCGTCCCATTCTGGTGGAAGCGGGTATGTGGTGATGATGCCGTCTGCGATCGCGGCGAGGGTCAGGGCGATGACGGCGATGCGAGTGTGTTTCATGTCGGCCTCCCTTGTGCTGATGGCGTATCCAATCTGAATCACGGCTCAAGCCAAGGTTAATGCCGTGCTCCCGGCGGTGTCGACCGGAACCTGCACGTAACTCGATCCAGATCAAGGAAACGCCCCGCCACCGACGGCACACTGACGATACCCGACAAATTCAGTCGGACTTTATCGACCCCCCAGGAGAGCCTCGATGCAAACCATCCACGTCTGCAACCACACCACCCCGGAAGCCCTGTACCCCTTCGACGCCCGCGGCATTGCCAAGCGTTTTCGCCATGCGGCGATCTTTGGTGCGCTGGACGCGCTGATGCCGGGCGAGACGATGCGCTTCTGCAACGACCACGATCCGATCCCGCTGCTGGGCCAGCTGCAGCAGCGCTACGGCGAGAAGGTGACGATCACCTATCAGCAGCGCGAACCCGGCGCGATCGTGATCGACTTCGCCAAGGTCGCCTGATGTTTCAATTCCAGCAACAATCAGTCTTTGATTGTTGCTGGAAATGCACTAGATCGCGGGGCTGGTGATGCCGTCGTCGCCCCGCACGTAGTCCAGCGCCTCGTGCTGCAGCAGCACCGCCGTCATGGTGGTGGGGGTGATGAGGCCGGCCAGACGGTCGTCTTCATCCACCACCGGCACCCCGGCTTGCCCGCCGGTGCCCAGCAGGTCGGCGGCTACGGCGATGCCGTCGGTGGTGCGCACGCTTTGCAGGCCGAGCCTGGGCGTCAGCATGATCTGGCCGACAACCTCGGGTTTGTCCGAGTGGGTGCCGGGGGTCGGGCGCAGCAGGCGACGCACGTTGTCGCCGATGCCGCGGGCGCTGTCGGGCTCCACGTGGCGCAGGAAATCCTCCAGGCGCAGCAGGCCGATCACCCGGCGGCTGCGGTCGATCACCGGCAGCAGCGCCAGATTGTGGCGGTTCATCAGCCGCCAGGCTTCGTTCAGCTCGGTTGCGAATTCAACGCTTAACGGGGCGGGCGTCATCACGTCGCCGCAGGTCAGCAGCACATGGCGATGGAAGGCATGGCGCGCCGCGCGCTGGAAGACCTGGGTCAGGTCGTCCTCGCTCACGTCCAGGTAGGCGTCGATCTCTTCCAGCGCGGCGGCGATGTCGGGCTGGCGGATGCCGGTGGTGCTCGGGCGCGTCGGGCGGGGCGCTGCAGTGGGCGGCGAGCACAGCGGGTAGCGGCGGCCGGGGATCAGGTTATTCACCGCGGTGGCGGCCATCAGCATCGCCACCACGTTGCAGGCGGCGGCGCCCAGGCTGGTGGCGGCGTCGAGCCCCTGGGCGGCGGCCGTGGCCATCACGATCGCCATCGCGCCGCCGGGCGGATGGATGCAGCGCAGCCGCGCCATCAGCCACACCGACACCGACACCGCGGCGCCCACCGCGAGATACGCATTGGGCAGCCAGTGGCCGCTGGCAAAGCCCACCAGCGCCGGCAGCAGCAGCCCGCCCATCACCGACCAGGGCTGGGCGAGGGGGCTGTGGGGCAGCACGAAGAGGATCACCGAGGTGGCGCCCAGCGGTGCCAGCAGGCGCCGGGCGTCGGGGGCCACCGGCAGCACGAACAGCACGCCCTCGAAGATCATCACCCCCAGCATTGCGGCCAGGGTGCTGCGGCGGCGTTCGGGGGGCGAGATGGGTGCGGCGTCGGCGAACAGGTAGCGCCGGGCGAAGTCGTGAAGGGCTTGGCGGACGGAGGGCATGGCGTGCTGGGGGCCGGGGGAGCCCAGAAGTCTGCCGGGTCTTGTGGCGCCTGGCCTTGATGTGGGTTTGGTCGGATCGGTGATTCCTGGCGGACAATCAGGGTTGATGGCCCGGCCGGCAGATGGCGCAGGGGCGAAAGACAGGAGCAGGCAGTGCTGATTTATCTTGGCTGTAGCGCAGTGGCGGCCTTCGCGCTGGCGGTGGGGCTGACCGTGGCAGGCGCGCCACCGGCGGCGGTGGCACACGCGGCCTTCGCGCTGGGGGCGATGCCGCTCATCTTTGCGGCGATGGGGCATTTCGTGCCGGTGCTCACCCGCAGCCCGGGCGTGGAGCCAGCGATCCACCGCCTGCCCCTGGCGATGCAGGCGGCCGGCGCGCTGGTGGTGGCGGTGCTGGCCGGCGTGATGCCCGGCTGGGGCCTGCATCCGGCCATCGTCGCCGGGCTGGGGGCGACCGGGCTGATGCTCGGCTGGACCTTCCGGCGTGGTCGGGCCTGCCTCGGCAAGCCGCATCCGGGGCTCGCCTGGTACAAGGCCTCGCTGGCCTGTCTGCTGGCGGCGCTGGTGGCGATCCTCACCGGGCTGCTGTGGCCGGCGGGTTACGCAGTGCTGCGGCTCGCGCACCTGCATCTGAATACCCTCGGTTTCATCGGGCTGGCGGCGGTGGGGACGCTGCATGTGCTGATGCCCACCGCCCTTGGCGTGCCCGATCCCCACGCCGCGCTGCGCCTGCGCCAGCAGCTGCCGTGGGCGATTGGTGGAGTGGTGGCGAGTGCGGTGGCGGGGCTGGTCCATTGGCTCGCGCCGGTGGGGGCGCTGGTGCTCGCCGGCGTGGTGATCCACACCCTGGCCGGGTGGCTGAAGACCCTGGGCGCCCGGCGGATCATCAACGATGGTGCCGGGGTGGCCTTGTTTGGCGCCGGGCTGGGCCTGCTGATCGTGATCGTGGCGGGTTTCGTCCATGGTCTGGGCGGGATGCCGGGCCGACCTGCGGTGGCAGGCTTCTTTGCGCTGTTCCTGCTGCCGCTGGTGACGGGCGCGCTGTCGCAGCTGCTGCCGGTGTGGCGCTTTCCCGGCCCGGCGACGCCGCCACGGGCGCTGCTGCGGGCTCGGCTGGTGCGATTTGGCGCGCTGCGCACGGCGCTGTTCCTGGTCGGTGGCGGCCTCCTGACGGCGGGTGTGGCGGCCGGTGCGCTGCTGCTGGCGGCGGGTGTGCTGCTGTTTGCCGCTGTGCTCATGACGGGGCTGGTCGGCACTCGATCGACGCACTGAACCCCGGGCCGCCGAGCCCGGCACGGTCAAGGCCTGCCGGCTGTGCTATCTTCCAAGGTTTTCGTTTTTCATTTCGGCGAGAACCATGCGCTACATCTCCACCCGCGGCCAGTCTGCCCCCCAATCCTTCTGTGACATCCTGCTTGGCGGCCTGGCGCCGGATGGCGGCCTCTACCTGCCGGAAGCCTACCCGCAGGTCAGCCGAGCCGATCTGGATGCATGGCGCAAGCTCTCCTACGCCGAACTGGCCTACGCGATCCTGTCGCGCTTCATCGACGACATCCCCGCTGCCGACCTGAAGGCCATCTGCGACAAGACCTACACCGCCGAGGTGTACGGCTATGTGCGCGACGACGCCAAGGCCGTCGAGATCACCCCGGTGCATTGGCTGGAGCCGGGCAAGCTCGGCCTGCTGGAACTGTCCAATGGCCCGACGCTGGCCTTCAAGGACATGGCCATGCAGCTGCTGGGCAACCTGTTCGAGTACGTGCTGGACAAGCGCGGTGAGCAGATCAACATCCTCGGCGCCACCTCCGGCGACACCGGCTCCGCCGCCGAATACGCAATGCGCGGCAAGCACGGCGTGCGGGTGTTCATGCTGTCGCCCCACGGCCGGATGAGCGCCTTCCAGCGCGCCCAGATGTACTCGCTGCAGGACGAGAACATCTTCAACATCGCCGTGCGCGGCATGTTCGACGACGCCCAGGATGTGGTGAAGGCGGTCTCCAACGACCACGCCTACAAGGCCAAGTACAAGATCGGCGCGGTCAATTCGATCAACTGGGCCCGCGTCGCAGCCCAGATCGTCTATTACTTCAAGGGCTATTTCGCCGCCACCGAGAGCAACGACCAGCAGGTTGCGTTCGCGGTGCCGTCGGGCAACTTCGGCAACATCTGCGCCGGTCACATCGCCCGCATGATGGGCCTGCCGGTGGCCAGGCTGATCCTCGCCACCAACGAGAATGACGTGCTCGACGAGTTCTTCCGTACCGGCATCTACCGCCCGCGGGGCACCGCCGAGACCCACGCCACCTCCAGTCCGTCGATGGACATCTCCAAGGCCTCCAACTTCGAGCGCTTCGTGTTCGATCTGGTCGGTCGCAGCGGCGACACCGTGCGCGCCCTGTGGAGCAAGGTCGATGCAGGCGGCGCCTTCGATCTGTCCGGCACACCGGAATTCGCCAGGATCGCCGACTACGGCTTCGTGTCCGGCAGCAGCAACCACGCTGACCGCCTGGCGACGATCCGCCTGGCCGACGCGCAGTACGCCACCGTGATCGACACCCACACCGCCGATGGCCTCAAGGTGGCGCTCGAGTTGCGCGATGCCGCGGTGCCGACCCTGGTGCTCGAGACCGCCCAGCCGGCCAAGTTCGAAGAGACCATCGTCGAAGCCCTCGGTCGCAAGCCTGCGCGCCCGGCCGGCCTCGAGAACATCGAGGCGCTGCCCCAGCGTGTCGAGGTGATGGATGTGGACGCCGACGCCATCAAGGCGCTGATTGCCCGCACCGTCGACGCCGGCTGAGCCCTGCCGGCGTGATGAAGCGAAGAGAGGCGCCACGGCGCCTCTCTTTTTTTGTCCAGGGAAGGTAGCGAGCGGACGCGCCCTGGCGGGTCAGTCTCCGCCCGACGTGGGCTGATCGCTGGCGTGGGGCGGGATGGGTGATTGCAGGCACCACGCCTCGATGGGCGGCATGCCATAGCTGGCGCGGGCCTTGTTGCATTGGGCATCGCCAGGCTGCACCTCGCGGCACGGATCGGGGCGATGTTCGTAGATCGTGCAGCCGACGCGCTGACCCACTTCGCCGGCGAGGGCGTGGCAGCGGGGCGCGCGCTGGTTGGTGCCGGCCATGCAGCTGAAGCGCGGGTTGATCGGCTCCGTGAGTTCGGCAGGGATGCCCCGGGCTTCGGCTTCGGCCCAGTAAAAGGAAACACGAAAGAAGGCGCAGCAGGCGCCGCAGTCGAGGCAGTGATTGGCGTCGGAGGTGCTCATCGGACGTCGAGTTGGTGCAAATGAAACAGGGGTCGGATTCTGGCACGACTTACGCCATTTGGGCAGCGCCATTAAGTGTCAATACGTGGCGGCAGCGCAGGCGTCGTGTTGGGCGGCCCGCAGATAGCGGGCGAGAAGGCCGTCGCCGTTGAAGGTGTCGTCGAGCACCGCCACGCCGGCGATGCGGTCGAGGCGGAAACTGCGGAAATCGCCGCGCAGCTCGCACCAGGCACCGAGCGTCCAGGTTTCGCCCCAGAAAACGAGCCCCACGGGATGGATGATCCGCTCGCTGGCGGCGCCGTCGGCCCGGGTGTAGGCAATGCGCAGTTTGCGATGGGCGGCGATGGCTTCGCGCAGTTCGGTCATCGGCGCGCGCATGGCATCGGGCATCTGGAAGCCGGGCACCAGCAGGGTGTCCCGGGCGGGGTCGTAGCGCAGCGCCTTGGGCAGCACGGATTCTATGCGTAGCAGCGCCCGCTCGGCAGCGCGGCCGAGGGCCGCATCGGCCCAGCGCTGCACCATGCGGCTGCCCAGGGCAAGGGCGGCCAGCTCATCGGCGTCGAACATCAATGGTGGCAGGCGGTACCCGGGGCGCATCAGGTAGCCGACGCCGGCCTCGCCGCTGATGGGGACGCCGGTGCGCGACAGGTCGGCCACGTCGCGGTAGATGGTGCGCTCTGACACCTGCAAGGCTTCGGATAGCTCCCTGGCGGTGACGGCCCGGCCCCGGTCGAGGAGCAGGACGATCTGGAACAGGCGGTCGGCACGGCGCATGAGGGGGCTCCTGACATAAGGCTGTCAGGATAGCGCGGCTGGCCGTGGGGTGCGGGCGCCCTCCTGACGGAAGGCTGTCAGGAGGGCGCGGCCAGAATGGCGGCTCCAATCAACCTGCATTCAGGAGCAAGCCATGCAACGACTCATCAACTGGTTCGAAATCCCCGTCACCGATCTGGATCGCGCCTGCCGCTTCTACGAGGCAACCTTTGCCGTGAGCATGACCATCAAGGAGACGTGCGGAATGCGCATGGCGATCTTTCCCTACGCCGAGCCGGCCACGGGCGGCGCCTTGATGGCCTGCCCGGAGGGCAAGCCCGGCGATCACGGGGTGGTGATCTACCTCGACGGTGGGGACGATCTGGCCGTGCCGCTGGCGCGGGCGGTGGAAGCGGGCGCCACGGTGCTGATGCCAAAGACCGAGATCAGCCCGGAGATCGGCTTCATCGCGATGTTTGCCGACAGCGAGGGCAACCGGATCGGGCTGCACTCGCCGGCTGCTGGCAGTCAGGGGTGATCGTGGTCGTCGTCGTGCTCGTCCATGTCCAGCGGCCATAGGCGGTGGGCGTCGAGGAGCAGGCGGTAGCGGGCTTCGCTGGCGTCGAGCCCGGCCAGCCGGGCGGCAAGGCGGGCCTCGTGGGCCAGGCGGCGGGCGTTGAGGGTGTCGGTGAGGCTGCCTTCGCCCAACTGCCAGGCGCGTTCGGTGAGGTCGGCGCTCTTGCCCAGCGCGTCGGCGGCGGCCTGCTGGCTTTGCCAGCCGGCCCAGGCGGCGCGGGCGCGGCGGTGCAGGGCGGCGGCTTCGGCCTCGACCTTGCGCAGCACGCCGGCCTCGCGCCACGAGGCGGTTTCGGCGCTGGCGACGGCGGCGTCGGCATCGGCCCGGCGGCCGGCGCCCGAGAGCGGAATGAGGAGGCTGAGGCCGACCACCTGCTCTTCGCTGCCCTTGTCCCTTGCCGCATGCACGCCCACGGTGGGGTCCGGCCGGCGTTCGGCGTCGGCGCGGCTGGCGCCGATGCGGGCGCGGGTGCTCTCGGAGCGGGCCACGCCCAGCTCGTGGTTGTGTTCGAGGATCGCGGCGACCCAGCTGGCGGCATCGTCGTCCACCGCGGTCGGCACGGTTTCGGGCACGCTGGGCGGCAGGGTCAGGGTCGGGTAGAGGCGTCGCAGGGATTCTGCGGCCACCTGGGCGCGGCCGCTGGCCTGGGCAAGCTGGGCGTCGGCCTGGGCGAGGGCGGCGTCGGCCTGCAGGCGTTCGAGGCGTGGGGCGTCGCCCAGCTCGACCCGGCGCTGCACCACCTGGGCCTGGCGCGCCAGGATGTCACGCTGGCGGCGCCACTGGTCGGCGGCAGCGTTTTCGCGCAGCCAGTCGAACCAGTTGGCGAGCAGCATCCGGCTGGTTTCGTGGAGGGCGTCGCCGCGGGCGATGCGGGCGCTGGCGATGCCGGCGGCGCCGAGCTGGCGGTCGAGGTCGCCCTTGCCCGGCAGGCGGACAGCGCGTTCGACGCCCACTTCCCATTCGTTGTAGCGGCCGGCAGGCGCGGGCCGTACCCGGCGCTGCTGGTCCATCAGGCGCAAATTCCATTCGTGGGGGCCGGCTTCGAGGCGCCGGCTGCGGGCTTCTTCCACCGAGATCTGCGATCCGGCGGCGCGCACCGTGGGGCTGCCGAGCACGGCGTCCAGCACCTGGGCGCGGGGCGGCAGATCGGGGGCGTCGGCCGGGTTGGTGGCGTGGGCCCACAGGGGCAGGGCGGCCACCACGATGGCGAGCAGGCGGCGTTTCATTCAAGCCTCCCGAAGGCAAGGGCCGGGGTGATCCAGAAATACACCCGGCTGCCGGCAAAGCGTTCGCGCAGGATGGCGAGCAGTGCGTCGGCGGTATCTCGCGTGGTGACGTGCTGGACGCGGCAGTAGGCGGCGCGGCCGCGTACTTCCTCGGCGGTGCCGACGAAGCGGATGCGTTCGCCGTGGCCTTCTACGGCGTCGGTGGTGAAGCCGGGGGCGAGTTCGGGGTGTTCGAGCAGGGTATCGATCAGGGCGTCCTCGACCTCGGCGGGCATCACGAGGGTCAGGACGACGGGGGACGTGTCTTGGCTCATTGGGCGGTGGGGGCAGCAGGGGCGATGCCGAAGCGGCGGTACAGCAGCGGCAGCAGGAGCAGGGTGAGGGCGGTGGCGCTGGCCAGCCCGCCGATCACCACGATGGCGAGGGGGCGCTGGACTTCGGAGCCCGGTCCGGTGGCAAACAGCAGCGGCACCAGGCCCAGGGCGGCGATGCTGGCGGTCATCAGCACCGGGCGCAGCCGGCGTCTGGCGCCTTCGACCACCACCTGGCCAATGGGCATGCCCCGGGCGTGGAGCTGGTTGAAGTAGGTGACCATCACCACCCCGTTGAGCACCGCGATGCCCAGCAGCGCGATGAAGCCCACCGAGGCTGGCACCGAGAGATACTCGCCGGAGATGGCCAGCGCGAAGACGCCGCCGACCATCGCGAAGGGCACCATCGCCAGCACCAGCAGGGCCTGGCGCACCGAACCGAAGGTGGAGAACAGCAGCACGAAGATCAGCCCCAGCGCCACCGGCACCACCACGCCCAGGCGGGCGGCGGCGCGCTGCTGGTTCTCGAACTGGCCGCCCCAGGCGATGCGGTACCCGGCGGGCAGCGGCACCTTGGCGGCGACGGCGACCTTGGCCTCATCGACGAAGCCGACGAGATCGCGGTCGCGCACATTGGACTGGATCACCGCGTAGCGCTGGGCGTTCTCGCGGTCGACCTTCACCGGGCCGTCGATACGCTCGATGCGTGCCACGTTGGCGAGCGGCAGGCTGTGGCCGTCGGGGGTGGTGATGCGGATCGCGGCGAAGGCGTCCGGGTCGTTCTGGAGGCTGCCGGGGCCGCGGATGAGCAGCGGCACGCGGCGTCCGGACTCGATGACGGTGCCGGCGATGCGGCCTTCAAGCAGGCTGCGCAGACTGTTCTGCACATCTTCGACGTTGAGCCCGAAGCGGCCGGCGGCGAGGCGATCCACCTGCACCTTGAGGTATTGCACGCCCTCGTTGCGGATGGTGATGGTGTCTTCGGCGCCCGGCACGGCCTTCACCACCGCCTCGATCTGGCTGGCCAGGTGGTTGAGGGTGGGCAGATCGGGCCCGTATAGCTTGATCGCCAGATCGCCGCGCACACCGGTCAGCATTTCGGAGACGCGCATGTCGATGGGCTGGGTGAAGGTGAGGGCGATGCCGGGGAAGTTTTCCATCACCGCCCGCAGCTGGTCGGTCAGCCAATTCTTGTCCGGCTGGCGCCACTCGTCGCGGGGCTTGAGGACGAGGAAGGTATCGGTCTGGTTGAGACCCATCGGGTCGAGGCCCAGCTCGTCGGAGCCGGAGCGCGCGACGACGGCCTTCACCTCGGGCACCTGCTGCATCACCGCCTGCTGCACGCGCAGGTCGGTGGCGATGGTCTGGGCGAGGCTGATGGAGGGCAGCTTTTCGAGCTGCATGATGATGTCGCCTTCGTCCATCGTCGGCATGAAGGCCTTGCCGAGGGCGAGGTAGGCCACCCCGGCGGCGACCAGCGACGCCCCGGCAAGGCCCGCCACCAGCCGGCCGCGCGCAAGGGCAAAGTCGAGCAGCGGCGCATAGCCGGCCTGGAGCTTGCGGATCAGCCACGGCTCGTGGGCGTCGCCGCGTTTGAGCAGAAAGGACGCCAGCACCGGCACCACGGTGAGCGACAGGATCAGCGAGGCCGACAGGGCGAACACGATGGTCAGCGCCACCGGGCTGAACAGCTTGCCCTCAAGCCCTTCCAGGGTGAGCAGCGGCAGGAACACGATCACGATGATGAGGATGCCCGAGGCCACCGGCGCGGCCACTTCGCGCGTCGCGCGGAAGACCAGGTGGAGCAGCGGTTGCCGGCTCGTGGCGCCGCCTTCGGAGAGCTGGCTCTCGACGTTTTCGACCACCACCACCGCCGCATCCACCAGCATGCCGATGGCGATGGCGAGGCCGCCCAGGCTCATCAGATTGGCCGACAGTCCTACCGCGCGCATCGCGATGAAGGTGGCCAGCGCCGCCAGGGGCAGCATCAGCGCGACGACCAGCGCCGCGCGCAGATTGCCCAGGAAGGCCAGCAGCAGCACCAGCACCAGCACGATGGCTTCGACCAGCGCCTTGGAGACGGTATGCACCGCGCGGCCGACCAGCTCGCTGCGGTCGTAGAAGGGCACCACGCTGACGCCCGGTGGCAGCTGCGGGGCGATCTCGGCGAGGCGCGCCTTCACCCCTTCGATGACCTTGCCGGCGTTGGCGCCGCGCAGGCCGAGAACCAGGCCCTCGACCGCTTCGGCCTCGCCGCTGCGGGTGACCGCGCCGTAGCGGGTGAGGGCACCGATTCGCACGGCAGCCACGTCACCCACGCGGACCACGCCGCCCTCGCCCCGGAGCACGATGGCGCGCACGTCGTCGAGGTTGCGGATGGCGCCCTCGGCGCGCACCAGCAGGGTCTCCTCGCCTTCCGACAGGCGTCCGGCGCCGTCGTTGCGGTTGTTGGCCTCGAGGGCCGCGGCGAGTTGGGCCAGGTTCAGGCCACGGGCGGCAAGCGCGGCCGGGTCGGGCGTCACCTCGAAGCTGCGCACCTCGCCGCCCAGGCTGTTCACGTCGGCCACGCCGGGCACCGTGCGCAGCGCCGGGCGGATCGTCCAGTCGAGGAGGGTGCGCTTGTCTTCCAGCGAGATCGGGCCCTCGATGGTGAACATGAACATCTCGCCCAGCGGCGTGGTGATCGGCGCGAGGCCGCCGGTGGCGCCGGGGGGCAGGTTGCCCATCACGTTGGCGAGGCGCTCGCCGACCTGCTGGCGGGCCCAGTAGATGTCGGTGCCGTCGTCGAAATCGAGGGTCACGTCGGCCAGCGCGTACTTTGAGGTTGAGCGCAGGATGCGCTGGTGGGGAATGCCCAGCATCTCCTGCTCGATGGGCACGGTGATGCGCGATTCGACCTCCTCGGGCGTCATCCCCGGGGCCTTGATGATGAGCTTGACCTGGGTGGTGGACACATCCGGGAAGGCATCGATGGGCAGGCTTTGCCAGGCCACCACGCCGGCCCCGATGAGGAGCAGCGTGGCGACCAGCATCAGCAGGCGCTGGGTCAGGGAGAACTCGATGAGACGGGAGAGCATGGGGTCGGGGCTCGGGCTGAGTCGCTAGGGGTTGGGCGTGGTGCGGGGCAGGGTGGCGGCAGCGGGCGCAGCCGTCATTCCTTGCCGATGCCGAGCCAGGTGGCCTTGAGGGCGGCGACGCCGCTGGTGACCACCGTGGCATCCGGCGGCAGGCCGGTGACCAGGCTGGTGTCGCCGAGGCGGCCGGCAACAGTGACCGGGATCGCCCGGTAGCCGGTGCTTGCGGCGTCCCGGGTGGCCACGAAGACCCACTGCTTGTTGTCGTGGCGGAGCACTGCGCTGGCCGGCACCTGCAGCGTGGTGCTGCCGGTGGCGCCCTTGTTGCCCAGATCGAGATCGACGGCGGTGGCCTGGCCCGGGCGCAGGCTGTCGGCACCGTGGGTGACGAGGCCGCGCAGCAGCACGCTCTGAGTGGTGGGATCGACGGCCCGGCCGATGGCGACCAGTTCGCCCCGGGCGCCGGTGGCCGGGATCCGCAGCGGCGTGCCCACCTTCACCTGGCTGGCCACCGCCAGCGGCGCCTGGATCTCGACCGACAGGGGATCAAGCCGGGCGATGCGGTAAAGGGGTGCGGATTGTTCGACCCGCTGGCCGACGCTCACGTGCTGCTCCAGCACGCTGCCGGCGATGGGGGCGGCGAGGGACAGGGTCTGCCCGCCGCTGTGCTGGGCAAGGGCCAGTTCCTGACGGCGCTCGGCGGCCTGGGCCGCGGCCTGGGCGGCGTTGGCGCGGCTTGCCTGAAGGCGCGATTCGGCGATCAGGCCTTCACGGTGGAGTTGCTCGTCGCGGGCCAGGGTCTGGCGCGAGAGGGTCGCCTGGGCGTCGGCCTGGAGGCGGTCGCGCTGGAGTTCGAGGGCCTGGGGGCTGGAGATCCGCACCAGCAGCTGGCCCTTCTTCACGTTCATCCCCGGCGCGGTCTCGAGGCTTTCGACCACCCCGGCGAGGGGCGCTGCGATCACCCGCACCTGGCTGTTGGGAATGCTCACCGTGGCCGGTAACCCGGCTGCCGCCGCGCTGCTGCCGCTCACCACCCGCTGGGTCGCAACCCCCAGCGCCTGCCCCTGGGAGGGTGTGATGGCGATGAAGGCCGGATCGGCGGCTCCGGCGGCGAGGGCAGGGCCGGCGAGGGCGAAGGCGGCGAGCAGTGGGCGAAGGGCAATGGACGGCATGGGGTTGGTAGGGGCTGGATACGCCCCGCATCATCCCCGGACAGGCTTAAGGGAGCCTTAAGTCTGGCGGCTGGATGCCGGTTTGGTGTTCTTTGCGGCTTGCTCCTCGGGTTTCAGCCCGGTGCTGCGCAGGTTGACCAGCTTGCCGAGCAGCTCGAACCACAGGGGCGCGCCGAAACCGGCCATGAGGGCGGTGATGAGCCAGCCGAGCAGGGCGAACCGTCCAGGGTTCTTGCCAGCGAGGTCATCCAGCCACCAGCCGATCTTCGGAAGCCGATCCAGCGCGCTGTCGAGCTGCTTGTCGAGGGCGTCCTGGCTGGCCTTCATGGTCTGGAGATGGCCGTTCAGTGTGCGGATCGCGTTTGTGTCGGGGACTGGGGTGGTGCGGATCACAGGTAGCAGCAGTTTGCACAGGGTGGCATCGATGATGCGCGTGGGCGCGATACACAGGGCGTCGGAGGCCTGGAACGCCTTGATATCCGCGCTGCGGTCCGACTGATCGTTCTGACAGCGGATGTAGGTGATCCATTCGCTGGCACTGGCGCCGGGTTTGGGCGTGGCCGGCGTGGCGGGGCAGACGGCGGGGGGCGCCGGGGCCAGCCTGGGGTCATCGATCAGTGCGAAGGCGCGAGCCGGGTCGGTGGTGTCGAGGAAAGCCCGGTCGGCCGCGGCGTCGATGGGGTTGAAGTGGATCCCCGCCAGCAGGATGCCGGCGGTCTTGCGCAGCTGTTCAAGGGCGCCTTGGCGGTCATTCTCAGCCGCCTCCTTGGCTTCCTTGTCCTTGGCCTCCTTTGATTTTGCCTCCATGTTCATTGCGATTTCACTTTGGGCCAGCGCAGCGTCTACATCGGCGGCTGCAACAACAAGCCGATTCCGCACCCGGCGCTCCAGGTCGGCGAGGGTGGCCGAGCCGTCGGGCGGCGCGATCTGGGTTGCCGTCTGTACCGCGATGCCGCGCAGTTGCGGGTCGTGCAGCAGGCGTTCACCCACGTAGAGGCTGTCGAGGTTGAACAGCAGTGCCAGGATGAAAGCGAGGATCATCAGGCAAACCTGGGCAAAGCGCTTGTACCAGCCGGTCGCGCGTTCCATCGTGGCGTCGAAGCTGGCCTCCAGTGCCTGCTGGATGTCCTCGATGGTCTCGGCGCCGCTGGCGAGGGCGGATGCGAGGGTGGCGCGCAGACCATCGGGGAGATAGCCCGTCAGGTGGGCGGCAAGTTGTTTCACTTGATCATGGAGTTCGGCCGGATTTTTGCGTTCGTTGGTGCCGAGCGCGTCGGCCGCTTTCTTCAGCAGCTCGAAGGTTTTTTCTAACTGGGTCTTGAGGTCGGTGACGGATCTGGGGCCGTCGGCGAGGGCGGATTGCAGGAAGGCGCCCAACCCCTGGGGCAGCGTTGCCGCCCGTGAGGTGTCGGAGAGTGCGTCAGATACCGCCTGCCCGGTGAGGAGTGCGTCCGTCCGGGCAGGCAGCATTGCACTTATGTCGTCCACCCCCTTCAGATACTTGTCTTTGCTCTCCAAGGGCTTGACGTGCGCGTCGCTGTCCGGGCTTGAGCTGGCGCCATTAAGCACGGCCAGCGCCTGCGCTTCCAGCTCCTTCACGCGATTGGCGGCGATGAGGGCTTCGCGAATCGCCGGCATATCCAGCGCCTTGCCCGGCGCCAGTCCCGCGGCCTTGCGCAACAGGTCGATCACCGAACTGGCGAAGCGCTGGGCTGGAATGTAGCTCGGTGGGCTGCCTGTGCCGGTGCGGAGCGTGGGAAGGTGCAGGGCCTGAATTTGCGGATGGGCGTAGAAATCCTGCAGCCATTTGCCATTCGTGCCATTTGGATCGTTGGCGATGAGCTGGGCGAGGAGCTGCTTCAGGCGTTTGCCGCGAATGTTGAGCCAGCTTGTCCCGATCTCGAAGACGAAGGAACTGACCACGGCGATCAGCAGGTAGAGCAGCGCCATGCCAATGAGGAAGTCGAGGAGGATGCTCATGATGGTCTCCGGAAGGTGGACGGGTGACGATCTCAGCGTAGCCGACCCTTTGCATGGCTGAATCACCCGAACGGGTGAATGCCGGTGACACTTTCGTTTCCTATACTGGCATGACGCAGGCGTCTGGTCTGGAGGCACTGAGAATGGCTGAACCCGATCTGCTTGAGGTCGACCCCGTGATCTCGGCGCTGTATGAAGCGACGCTCGATCCAGCCCGCTGGGGAGCGGCGTTGGCATCGATGGCGCGTCTCGGCGATGCGCAGGCAGCGGTGTTCGTGGATATGGATTACGCCCAGTCGGTGCTGTGGCGGCATGTGCTCTTCAACGTGGATGAAGAGGCCCACCACATCTATCTCCAGCGCTACGCCCAGATCGATCCGCGTCTGCCGGTGATGATGAGATCCCCCGAGATGCACTGGGTGTCCGATCGGGAGGCGCTGTCGGATGAGATCAGGTTGGGAAGCCCCGTTTATCGGGAGTACCTGCTGCCCTGCGGGCTGCAGGAGTGCCTGATGGCCAAGCTGGCCGTCGAGAATGCCCGGCATGGCAATGTGGTGCTGTTGCGGGTGGGGGGGGCAGAGGCATTCAGCCAGGATCGGCGGGCAACGCTGGACCTGCTGTTGCCGCATCTCGATCGGGCCATCCGCATCTCGCGGCGGCTGGCCGCCTTCGCCCGGGCGCTGGCTTTCGGCAGCCGGGGTGTCGAGTCGAGCCCCGAGCCGGTGGCGGCGATAGCCGGGAATGGTCGCCTGAGCGAGGCCAATCCGGCCTTCGATGCCTTGCTGGCGACGGGCAGCGTCTTCCGCCTGGGGGCGGGCCAGGTACTGCGATGCGTGTCGGCCGATGCGCAATTGCGCTTCAAGCGCGCGTTTATGGATGCGCTGGCGCTGGCCAAGGGCAACCTGCACCGGCCCGGGGTGAGCCCACCGGTCCTGGCGCTGGATCGAGCGGACGGCCCGCCGCTGCTGGTGACCGTTGCACCGTTGATGCAACTCGGTGGCCGGCCGTGGTTCGAGGAGTTGGGGGTGCTCATCAAGGTGACCGATCCGCTCGCACCGCCCAGTGAGGCGGTGCTGCAGCAGGGGTTTGGGCTCACCGGAGCGGAGGCACGACTGGCTTGCGCAATGCTCGGCGGAGGACCGCTGGCGGATGTGGCCGCGCGGGTCGGTGTGTCCACCAACACCGCCAAGACCCAGCTCCAGGGCATATTCCAGAAGACCCGCACGAGCCGCCAAGCCGAGCTTGTGGCGTTACTGCGCAGCATTCAGCACTGATCCGCCTGGTGGCTTGAAATCGATGAGGGCGGCGATGCTTCGATCAGTGTGACGAAGGTCACGTCTTTGGCGTGGAGCATCAACGCCCGATTCGGGTAGTTCGCCCTGAATCGTTACGATAGTGTCGGTACGCTTCAATCTTTCCTTCATCCGCCACCGG
Source organism: Zoogloea sp. (assembly GCA_041917255.1). Classification (GTDB taxonomy): domain Bacteria; phylum Pseudomonadota; class Gammaproteobacteria; order Burkholderiales; family Rhodocyclaceae; genus Zoogloea. The sequence continues at coordinate 127,515 of JAYRYA010000005.1, read as the reverse complement.
AGATTTCCATGTCCGTCCGCCTGACCCCGAAGTTCGTCGTCCCCCTGCTGCTCACCCTTGCCTCTGGCATTGCCAGCGCCGCCTGCGTGCCCGTGATCGGCACCGCCCGGTTGCTGCCCGACACGGCCTGCACGATCCGCGGCGTTGCCCAGCCGGGCGTGCCCGCCACGCTGTTCGGTGGTGACTGTTTCAGCGTCCAGGTGAATCTGGCCGGTTTCCCGGCGGCGACGGGCTATGCTGGTAGCACCATCGAGCCGATGGCCAGCCTGGTTCCGGGCGCGCCGGCCACGGTGGCGCCGGTGGCCGTGCCGGGCGAAGCCTCGCCGCTGCCCCGCCAGATCATCCAGACCGCCCGCACGACCATGTGGCTGGGCAACGGGGCTCGCCGTACCGCGATCTACACCACCGACGTGGTGGTGATCCAGCCCCAGGTGACGGCCACCGGCCAAGTGGTGCCCAAGCTGACGACCGAGCAGATCCTGATCTCGGGTACCGACGGCAAGGGTGCCTTTGCCAATGTCACCGGCCATCTCCATGTGATGGGCACCACGGTCGGCGCCCTCTCTGGCGTCGCCGGGCAGATCTGCATGCCGTGATCGTCGCGGTGGCCGCGCGCCGATGCGCTGCCAGGGTGTTGCCCATGACCGCTGCTTTCCGTCCGGAAGCGGCGGTTTTTTCATTCCAGCAAGCCGGGACGACGAGCGGTAGGCCGCGCGTCTTCGCGGTGCGGCGTCATGCCGGCCGGCTGGCACATGCCTTGCTCTGATTACTCCCAAAGGAATACAAGGGGAGACACCCATGGATCTACGCTGGCGACTGTTCGGCTATGTGCTCGGATTCGCCCTCGCGTTGCTGGTGGCAGCGGCTGCGTGGGTTGGGCTGGCGCTGCGCGAGGATGTAGCCGAGGAAATGGCCGCGTCCACGCGTCTGGTGAACACCATGCTGGCGCTGAGCGCCGCGCCGGAATCCCGAGCGGGTGACCTCGAAGCCCTGCTGGCGGGTGGTCAGTTACGACACGTTGCGCTCCATGTGGAGCGTTCAAATTTGGAGCAGGGCCCGGCGTCCGCACCCAGCGGGTTGATGGACACCCTGGTGGATCATCTGCTCGACGGCCGCGAAATCCATGAGCGGCGCATTCCTTTGGGCGGCGGCACGCTGGTGGTCCGCGCCGATGCCCGGGCCGAGATCCACGAAATCCTGCGCGACGGCGCCCGCATCATGGTGACCCTGGTGGTGTTCTCCCTGGCGATGGCGGTGGTGGCCTGGCTGGCGGCCCATCGGGCGCTCAAGCCGGTGCGCGATCTTGAAGATGGCCTCGCCCGTGTGGGGCGGGACGAGGGCAAGGTGAGCCTGCCCGCCTTCCGCCTGAAGGAATTTGCCAGCATCGCCAGCGCCATCGAACAGATGTCCGCCGAGCTATCCGAGACGCGCCGGGCACGCCAGCAGCTTGCCCGTCAGTTGCTCGAGCTGCAGGAGAACGAGCGCCGCGAACTGGCCCGCGAGCTCCACGACGAGCTCGGCCAGTCGCTCACTGCGGTGAATGTCTCTGCTGCATACATCGAACGCCACGCCGGGCGGGCCTCGCCGGACGATCTCGCCGACAGTGCGCGAGACATCCGCAGCGAGTCCACCCGCATGCTCGGTCAGGTGCGCAACCTGCTTTCCCAGCTGCGCCCGCACGGGCTTGAAGGCCTGCAGATGATGGACGCCCTGAACGATCTGGTGAGCGGCTGGCGCGGCCGGGCGCCGCAGATCGGCATTGAGGCGGCTTTTCCCGAATCGCTCCCGGCGCTGCCGCCGGCGGCCGGGCTGGCGCTTTATCGCACGGTGCAGGAAGCGCTCACCAACGTGTTGCGCCACAGCGTGGCGAGTCAGGTGCGACTCACCTTGCGCCAGGACGGCAAGGCGGTGGAGCTGACAGTGGCCGACAACGGTGTAGGCAAGGCCAGCGAGATCATCCGGCAGTCCCGAGGCGGTCTGCTCGGCATGCGTGAGCGGGCCGAGATGGCCGGCGGCTCGTGCTGGTTCGACGAGGCGCCGGGAGGCGGGCTGCAGGTGCGCGTGTGCCTGCCCCTCGCCCAGGCCTGAGACGGTGCAATGCGGGTCCAAGAGATCATCCGCTGGATGTGCTCGGGCTTGCCCAAGATTCGTACGCTGGTGTTCCCGATCCGGCGGAAACTGGGTGGGAGCATGAAATTAGCGCAGATGCACCCGCCGCGCGTTGGGGGACAGACCATTCGGTCGGTCTTGCCGGGGCACGGTGGGGTGTCTTTCGATTTTTAGCCAAGGAGAAAAACCATGTTTGCCTTACGTAACACCGTCGTTCCAGTGGTGCTGGCGCTTGTCGCCACGACCGCTGCGGCGTCCCCCGACGATGACATGAAAGCCCTCGCTACCAAGAGCGGCTGTCTGACCTGTCACGCCATCGAATCCGGCACCCCCGGCCCCAACGGCATGGCCCCGATCGGCCCCGCCTGGCAGGATGTGGCCAAGATGTACAAGGGCAAGCCGGGCGCCGACGTTTTCCTGACCCGCGTGGTGCTGGAAGGCTCCAACCCCTACGGCAGCCACTGGAAGGACAAGGTCAGTGGCCTCGCGATGCCGCCCAACAAGGTGGCGATCAAGGAGACCGACGCCAAGAAACTGGTGAAGTGGATCCTGACCCTGGCGCCCAAGTAATCCGCCAGCGTCTCGCAAACACAGCAAGACCCCGGACGTCCCCCCGCCGGGGTCTTGCTGCTTCTGGATGTCGAACCGGTCCGCGCTTACCTGCCAGCCCGTGACGCCGTCGCGCGGGACGACACCGCAATGCCCGCGACGATCAGCCCGAAGGCGATGCCGTGGAAAGGCTGCGGGCCTTCGCCGATCACCGCGGCAGAGAGCACTGCCGCGAACAGCGGCGTGAGGTTGTAGAAGATCGACGCCATCGCCGGGCCCGCCTCGGCCACCGCCAGGCCCCACAGGCGGTAGGCGATGATCGACGGCCCGATGGCCACGAACAGGATCGTCGCCACCAGCTGCCACGACCACTGGGTAGGAGCCGATGGGGCGATCATGTCGCCCACCACCGCGGTCGCCACCGCGCCGCTCACCCCGAAGATCGCCTGGGCCACCAGAAACTGCGCCCAGTTCCAGTTGGGCCGCGCTGCGCCCTGCATGTGGGCAGGCGGCTTGGCGAGCATCCAGCTGTAGAGCGACCAGCCAATGATCGCCACGAGCATCAGCAGGTCGCCCTGCACGAAATGGATGTCGGCCAAGGCCGCCGGGTTGCCCCGGGACATCACCAGCGCCACGCCGGCGAGCGACAGCAGGGCACCGATGAGCTGCAGCCGCGTCGGATGCACCTTGTAACCCACTGCGCCCACCACCATCGCCCACACCGGCGAGCTGGAGGCGATCAGGGTCACGTTGAGGGGCGTGCTGGTGCGCAGGGCCATGTACTGCAGCGCGTTGTAGGCGCCCACCCCGATCACCCCCAGCACCAGCAGGTAAGGCCAGCGTTCGGCGATCTGCGCCCGTGCCGCCCTTGTGCCGATGGCCGCCCAACCCAGCGGCAGCAGCAGCACGAAGGCCACCACCCAGCGCAGGGCGTTGAGGAGCAGCGGATCAATGCTGCCGATCGCCATGCGGCCGACCACCGCGTTGGTGGCCCACATGGCGGGCGGGGTGGCGAGCATCAGGACGAGGCGGGGCGTGAGCTGCATGGGTATCCCTGGATTTCAACGGCGTACAGCCCGGCGGAGGGCCGGGCTGGGTGGGCAAGTTTAGGGATATGGTCGCCGTGGCGGAAGATGCCCGTGCAGGATTCTCTGTTCAGCAGGCTGAATAATCGTGGCGGATGAGGGCGGACGCGTGGCACCCCGGCATGACCTCAATGCTCGGCGGCAAGCCACGGTTGAGTGCATCCCGCTGGTCCGTCGCTGGCGACGGTTCTGCTGACGGTTCGCCCACCCCTGCTGCCTGGGTCTGCGGGCGGCGATCAGACCCGGGCTTGTCGGCGCCGACTGGCATCGAGGACCTCATGCGAGGAATCTGGCAGCTGCGGCGGCACTCAGGCCCAGCAGACAGGTCCAGCCCGAGAACAGCCAGCGCCAAGCGCGGCCGTCGGGGATGAAGCCCACGCCACGCACCATGCCTGCGCTCATGGCGATCAGCAGTGCAAAGGCCATCCCGTGGTCGGCCTGGCCCTGCCCGCCTGCCATCAGAAAGGGATTCAGCGAGCCGGCCAGCATGATCAGGATGGCAACGGCCAGGCAGGGCAGGTGCATCCGTGGCGAGGCTGTCTCGGGCGGCGTGTCCGGCATTGTGTGCCTTTCGGCGGGGGTGATCGGGGTCGCGAGATGTGGGCCGGTTCCGGCGGTGGCCGGTGGGCTTGGCGGCACGTTCATGCCATGTTGCACCCGCAACCGATGGCCGTCCGGGAGGCCCCGGAATCCGCCCGGTTGCGCAGGTGGTCGGCCATGGCCTGGAAGCGGGCGTGCAGTTGGGCTTTCAGATTCGGGTCGCCGACGGCATCGTCGAGGGCCCGGCCAAAGGCTGCCATCCAGGCATCGCGCGCGGCGCTGTCAATGGGAAAGGCCATGTGCCGGCGACGCATGAAAGGCTCGCCATATCGCGGGCGAAAGCGGTCTGGCCCGCCGAGCCAGCCGCTCAGGAAAGCTGACAGGCGTTGTTTGACCTCGCTCATGTCGGGATGATGCAGGCGCATCGCTGCCTCGGCCTCGGGCAGGATGGCCATCCAGTGATAGATGCGCTCGACGAGCTGCGCGATGCCTGCGTCGCCAAGGTGCGCGTACGGATCAGTTGCTTCCATCACGGTCTCCGGACGTCGATTGGCGACTTGCCTCGTGTTCTGCCCACAAGGCGTTAAGAATGGCCAGGAAGACGGCGAAGCCGATACCCAGAACCCAGGTGAAATACCACATGTCGGTGACTCCTCAGTAGGCGGAATGGCTGTTTTCGCGCACATAGGCGGCGGTGACCTTGCCGCCCATCACGCGGTAGGCCCAGCTGGTGTAAAGCACGATGATCGGCATGAAGATCAGCGTGGCCCACAGCATGATGCTGAGGGTGAGCTGGCTCGAAACGCTGTCCCACACGGTCAGGCTCGAGCGGGGGTCGAGGGACGAGGGCAACACGAAGGGGAACAGGGCCGCGCCGGCCGTGCCGATGATGCCGACGATCGCCAGTGCCGATGCCCAGAAGGCCGTCATGCTGCGGCCGGCGCGGGCGAGCATCTGAGCGGCCAGCACGCCGGCGATGCCGAGCGCCGGCAGGGCGAGCGTTGCCGGGTAGGTCCGGTAGTTGGCAAACCAGGCGCCGGCTTCCCGCACCACGGTCTTGTTCAAGGGGTTGGGGAGTGCCGCGCCGTCCACGGCCGACTGAATGACGTAGCCGGGTACGCCCAGCCACAGCCACACACCGGCCGCCACGAAGCCGAGCACCGCGAGCCCGCCGAAGAATCCGGCTGCCCGCAGGGCCCGCCACTGGATCTCGCCCTGCGTCCGGTGGGTCAGGTAGATGGCCCCGTGAAAGGTGATCATGGCCGTCGACACGACGCCGGTGAGCAGGGCAAACGGGTTGAGCAAGTTCCAGAAGCTGCCGGAGTAGGTGGAGACCAGATGGTCGTCGAAGCGGAAGGGCACGCCCAGGAAGAGGTTGCCGAAGGCGACCCCGAAGATCAGGGGCGGTACCGCGCCACCGATGAACAGGCCCCAGTCCCAGGTGCTGCGCCAGCGCGGGTTGTCGATCTTGCTGCGGTAGTCGAAGCCCACGGGGCGGAAGAACAGCGCCCACAGTACGGCCAGCATCGCCCAGTAGAAGCCGGAGAACGCCGTCGCATAGACCAGCGGCCAGGCGGCGAAGATGGCCCCACCGCCGGTGATGAACCACACCTGGTTGCCGTCCCAGTGGGGACCGACGGTGTTGATGACGACACGCCTTTCGGTGTCGTTGCGGCCGACGAAGGGGAGCAGCGTGCCCACGCCCATGTCGTGGCCATCCATGATGGCAAAGCCCACCAGCAGTACGCCGACGAGCAGCCACCAGATCAGTTTGAGGGTTTCATAGTCGAGCATGTTGAGTCGTCCTCGGTTCAGGCGTGGGCTTCGTTGGCGTAGCGACCGGTTCCCAGGCTACCCGGCCCCTGTCTGGCGAACTTGATCATCAGGAACATCTCGACGATGAGGAGCACCGTGTAAAAGCTGACGAAACCAGCCAGGGATCCATACAGGTTCTCCACGCTGAGGGTGGATACGGAAAGGTGGGTGGGGAGCACGCCGTAGATGGTCCAGGGCTGGCGGCCGTATTCGGCCACGAACCAGCCCACCTCGCAGGCGATCCACGGCATGGGCAGGCTGTACAGCGCGGCACGCAGCAGCCAGGGCCGCTCGGCAAAGTCACCCTTCACCGAATGCCACAGGGCAAGACCGAAGAGCAGCAGCATCGCAAAGCCCAGGGTCACCATCAGCCGGAAACTCCAGAACATCGGAGCGACGCGGGGAACCGTGTCATTGGCCGCCTTTTCGATGATCTCGGGCGTCAACTGGTCGAAGCGGGTGACGTATTTCTTGAGTAGCAGGCCAAAGCCCAGGTCGGCCTTGTGGGTTTCAAAGCGGTGGAGGGCCGCTTCGTCATCCCGGTTCCTGCGCAGGGCGTCGAGGGCGGTCACCGCCTCGATGCCGGAGATGATGCGTTCGCGGTTCCTGGCCTTGATCTCCTTGATGCCGGGGATCTGCTTGTCCAGGGAGCGGGTGCCGATCAGTCCCATTACCCACGGAATCTCGATGGCGAAGTCGTTCTTCATCTCCGCCTCGTTGGGGATGGCAATCAGATTGAAGGCGGCAGGCGCGGGTTCGGTCTCCCACATGGCTTCCATGGCCGCCAGCTTGGTCTGCTGGGCTTCGCCGACGGTGTAGCCGGATTCGTCGCCGAGGACGATCACCGAGCACACGGAGGCGAATCCGAAGGCGGCGGCGATGCCGAAGCTGCGCTTGGCAAACTCCACGTCTCGCCGTTTCAACAGATACCAGGACGAGATCGACAGAACGAACATCGCGCCGGTGACATAGCCCGCCGACACCGTATGTACAAACTTTGCCTGGGCGTCCGGGTTGAAGACCACGGCCCAGAAGTCGGTCATTTCCATACGCATGGTCACGTAGCTGAACTCTGCACCCACCGGGTTCTGCATCCAGCCGTTGGCAATCAGGATCCACAGGGCCGAGAGGTTGGTACCCACAGCCATCAGGACGGTGACCAGCAGATGCTGCGTGCGGGCCAGGCGGTCCCAGCCGAAGAAGAATAGCCCGATCATCGTCGATTCGAGGAAGAAGGCCATCAGACCTTCGATGGCCAGGGGCGCGCCGAAGATGTCGCCCACGTAATGGGAGTAGTAGGCCCAGTTGGTGCCGAACTGGAACTCGAGGGTGATGCCGGTGGTGACGCCAAGGGCGAAGTTGATCCCGAAGAGCTTGCCCCAGAAGCGGGTCATGTCCTTGTAGAGCGGTTTGCCGGTCATGACATAGACCGACTCCATGATCACCAGCAGCCACACCATGCCGATGGTGAGCGGCACGAAAAGGAAGTGGTAAAGCGCTGTGGCGGCAAATTGCAGCCGTGATAGATCGACCAGTTGTTCACTGACCATCGGGGGCTCCTTGAACTGCGGGGTTGGGGGCGAGCCGCCTGGAGATGTCCTGGTCGAGCACGGTGACCCGCGCATCACGCACGAAGAACCACCACAGGGCCACGAGGGCGATCAGCTTGATGATGACAAGCCAGCCAAGATGGCGTGGCAGTGTGGAACGGGACATGGTTGGCAGCTTTCTTGTGAATCAGAAAGTGCTAATCAAGTCCCGTGCCAGCCTGGTGAATTATTTTAAATCTATTTAAATCAATAAATTGATGGTTTTCTGTGTGCGGCAGTCGGTCGCACTGGGATGGCTGTCATGAGACTGCCAGGGAGTGACTGGCAGTGTATCTGGCAGAGTTCGATGTCGCCGCGGGGGCGCGGCGACGTGGGGCGGGATGGTTGGTTGCGAGGAATTGGGTGGAGGACTGCGAGGGCGCCATGGCACGTGACGGACGTGGCAGTTTCTCCCGCGCCGACGCTGGCAAGCGGCGGGCGGTGGGCCTGACGCCCGGAAGGCGGTCCTGCTACCGGATGGCTAGTTCCAGCCGAAGGGTACGCGGATCTCTTCGAAATCGCCGTCTGCCAGCTTGTCCTGGGGATCGAAGACGAGTTGCAGGATTACGTCGGTGTGGCCGCCCAGCCAGTTCTTGGAGACCGGGATCTTGCCGAAGATGCATGGTCCGCCACCCGGTCGCAGGCGCGACGACATGGTGCTGGCGCGGGCCAGGGATTCGCACTCGCTCCGGTTGTGTATCGAGAGGGTGGCGTTGCGGGCCTTCAGGCTCTGGATGGCGTCGGCGAGCGCATGGCCGGGCTTGAACTGCTGCTGCAGCTCCGGGACGAGGGGCGAAGGCGGAGCTTCGCAGCCGGCAAGGGCAAACGTGGCGACGAGAATGACGGCGAGGGTGGGGCGGAACCGTGACATGGCGGACAGGGTAAACAAGAACCCACGCGAGTATCCCACGGCCTACCGTGGGCGGGTGGTGGCAGACGGGATTTGTGTTGCCTGGATGAACTTTTTCCCTGATTGTTATTTGTCCATGAACAATCGGGCTGCCCTCAGCTGCGTCGCAGCTTGCGGTAGAGCGTGGTTCGGGTGATGCCCAGTTCCCGTGCGGCAGCAGAGATGTTGCCCGCGTGGCGGGCTACGGTTTCCTCCACCAGCCGGGTTTCGGCCGCCCTCAGGCTGTGGGTGGTGGGGCGAGCTTCCCTGGTTTCGATGAGGTCGTGGGGCAGATGGTCGGGGGTGATGGTGGTTTCATCCGGACCCAGCATGGCCGTGGCCAGGCGCAGCACGTTCTTCAGTTCGCGGATGTTGCCGGGCCAGCGGTGGCGGCGGATCACGTCGAGGGTGGCCGCAGCGAGGCGAAGCGGTCGGTCGGGGGATTCGTCCCGCAGGATGTGACGCGAGAGGGCATCGATGTCGCTGCGCTCGCGCAGGCTGGGCAGGGCGAGGCTCATGGCCGACAGGCGGAAATACAGGTCGGACCGGAACTCGCCGGTCTCGCACAGGGCCTTCAGGGGCCGGTGGCTGGCGCACACCAGTGCCAGGTCGATGGCCTCTTCGGGGCCGCCACCCAGGGGCGTGACCCGGCGCGTTTCCAGCACCCGCAGCAGCACGGCCTGAAGGCGTAGGGGCATGTCGCCGATTTCGTCGAGGAACAGGGTGCCGCCGTGGGCTTCGCGCAGCTTGCCGCGGGCGCCCTCGCCCCGGGCGCCGGTATAGGCGCCGGCCCGGTAACCGAAGAGTTCGGCTTCGATGAGGTTGGCGGGGATGGCCGCGCAGTTGATGGCAACGAAGGGGCCGTCCCGGCGTGGGCTGCTGTGATGGAACGCCTGGGCGAAGACTTCCTTGCCGGAGCCGGTTTCGCCCTGGATGAGGAGCGGGATGTCGAGCCCGACGATACGCCGGGCGCGGCGGACCGCTGACGCGACGGCCTGATCGCCAATATCCAGGTCTTCGAGGACCAGGCTGCGCCGCGCGATGACGACAGGTGCGCTGGTGGTGACGGGGCGAGGGGGCTGCAACCGACGCGCCTGGATCCGCGCGGCGAACTCCCGGCCGTTGTGGGTGCGAAGTCGGGCTGGGCGAAGCCCGCTCGACACGCTGTGATCGAAGAGCGTGGCCCAGCGGGTGTCAAAGATGCGTGCGAAGGACGTGCGTTCCCGGCGGCTGTCCTTGATTCCGAGCAGATTTTCGCCGCGGCGGCTGCAGGCGAGCATCTCCCCCGCTTCATTGAAGACTGCGAGCCCTTCGAGCGGTGAGGCGAGCGCCTCAACCTGCGGGTGGAAGCGGATCGTTACAGCGGCTTCGGCGATGCTCTCAATCAGACGGTTCTCGATGATCTCGGCGGTGGTCTGGATCAACGCCTGTGCGTGGACCTGACTTAGCTGGACAGATGTGGAGATGTCGAGGATGCCGAGAACGCCCCCCGTGGGGCCATGGATCGGGGTGGCGATGCAGGTCAGGAAGCGGTTGCGTTCGAGAAAATGATCGGTGCCGATCACCGCCACCGACCGTTGCTCCGCCAGCGCGGTGCCGATGGCGTTGGTGCCCATTGCGCACTCGGCCCACGACACGCCGGGTTGAAGCGCCACCTGGGCGGCGCGCGCGGCGAAATCTGCGTCGCCGACGGCGCGAAGAATCATTCCCGAGTCGTCGGCAAGCAGGATGGTAGATGACGAGCGGGCGATCTGCTGGTGCAGATGTTCCATGATCGGCTGGGCATAAGCCACGAGGCGGGCGTTGCCTTCGAGCCGTTCGGTGAGTCCGGCGCGCGTCACTGCCATCTCGGGCAGTGGCTCGTCGCTGCGCAGTCCGATGGCGTCACAGCGCTCCCAGGAACGCCGGATGGTGTCCTCGAGTGAGCTGTTGAGTATGGGCGTGGTGTTCTTCACGCGCGGTGTGCTGCAGGAAACATGCCAGAGGGCTGGGCCGCCCGGATGGCCTGAAACCATGGTCGTGGCGGGATGAAGTGTTCCGTGGCGCGTGTCGAGATGGAGCAGGTGTGCAACGGCTGAGCAGGCCAGCTGTTCCGCGGGTGGGTGGTGCTTTCCATCAAACAATTGTATTTAAAGATAAATATTTCTCTCTTGCAGTGCCGAAGCGGCTGGCGCACGAAATTTGCTCCGGTGGCGGTGCCGGTGGTCTGAAGGCCGCCGCCGATACCAATCACAATCCCGTCCAGGAGGAGCTATGAAATTCATCCCAACGCTGTGCGCCCTTGTGCTGGGGGCGGCGGCTGCCGCGCCTGCAATGGCATCCGAGGAGATCATCAAGAAGGCACGGTGTACGGCCTGTCACGCCGTCGATCAGAAACGCGTCGGTCCGTCGTACAAGGATGTGGCGGCCAAGTACAAGGGGCACAGCGACGCGGTCGCCGTGCTTACCGCAAAGGTGCGCCACGGTGGTTCCGGTGTTTGGGGTCAGGTGCCGATGACGCCGAATGGTCCGGACAAGATCAGCGATGCCGATCTGAAGGCTGCAATCGAGTGGATTCTGAAGCTCTGATGAGCAATGTGCACACCTGCTCCAGAATGGAGCAGGTGTGTCGAAAACATCCAGTTCGTGTCGCGCGGCCCTGTGTCAGGGCTGCACGACGACACCCCAGGGCAGCTCGCCGACGGGGATTTCACTGATCGTGGAGAGGCGCTCGGTGTCGATCACCGAGACGCTGTTGGAGCGGCCGTTTGCAACGTAGAGCTTGCGGCCGTCAGGGGTGAGGGCCATGTTCCAGGGGCGCTTGCCGACGGGCAGGGTGGCTTCGATCTGGTGATCGGCGGTGCGGATCACGCTCACCGTGCCGTCCCTGCCATTTGAAACATAGACCCGACGGCCATCCGGCGCCACGGCCACGCCGTTGGAGAAGCTCCCGGCCTTGACCGACGCGATCACCTTCCGCTTGCCCATATCGATGGCGTACACGGTGCTTGCCAGCTCGCAGGCCACGTAGGCGCGGCTGCCGTCCGGCGTGAACCCGATGCCGCGGGGGCGGGCGCCCACGGGGATCTGCGCCACCTGGCGGCGGCGCTTCAGATCCACCAGATCGACCTGCTCGGCGTCTTCAGCGCTCACCAGCAGCCAGCGGCCGTCCGGGCTGAACACTGCATGTTCGGGGTTCTTGCCGCGCACGCGGATGTCGGCGAGCTTGCGCCCGGAGCCCGCATCGAGCACCACCACGCTGTTGGATTCTTCCACCGCCACCGCCACCCGCTTGCGGTCGGCAGAGACGCTGACACCTTCGGGCGATTCCCCCAGGTGGATGTGTCGGGTGGGTTCGTCGGCGCTGATATCGACGACCACCATGCCGTCGGACGGCGCTTCGCTGATGAACAGGCGCTTGCCGTCGGTTGCGATGCCGCGGGGGCGTGCGCCGCCCGGCAGGGTGCGCACGACGGTATCTGTGGCGGTGTCGATCACCGACACCGTGCCGGATTTTTCGTTGGGGACGTAGGCAAAAGGCGCGGCCAGCGCCGCTGCCGGGAGCAGGGCGCAGCCGGCCAGCAGCGTGCGGATCATGGAATCAGAGCGTAGGTTGGACATGGGTGATGCCGTGACGGTCGAAGATGGCCGCGACGGTACCATTCTTCTGAAGCGCGCGCAGCGCCTCGCCAACGGCGTCCGCCAGGGACGGCTCGTCGGCCTTCACGGCCATGCCGATAGGCCAGCTGTTGATCTTGAGTTCCGGCATCTGGACCACTTCGAGGGTGAAGCGGCTGTCCTTGCCCAGGGCCTGCTCGATCTCCGAACGGGGGCCCATCACAGCGGCGAGTTCGCCGGCCTTCAGCTTCTCGACGGCGGCGGCGACGCTGTTGAAATGCACCACGTTTTCGCGCAGGCGGCCGTTGAGCACGCCGAGCAGGAAGGCGTCGGCAAGGGAGCGGCCTTCGACGCCGATCTTCTCGCGGGTGAAGACTTCCAGCGCCGTGGCAGCAGAGCCCCGGATCGAACCGATCCGCTGGACGCGGGCAACCGCAATGGTTTCCAGGTGGTACGGCCCGAAGATCTTGACCTTGTCGTTCTTGCCCTGAAGATAAGAGTCCACGGGCACATGCATCATGACGTCGGACGGCGGCTGGCCCAGGTAATGGCCTTTCCAGACCATGTTCCGCAGGTCGTCGTCCATGTCTTCGTCGGCGTTGTAGCCTACCACCTGGGTGGCAAGGCCAAGTTGCTTGCCCAGCGCCTGGGCAAGCTCCACGTCGATCCCGTTGCCCTTGTCAGACCAGGGCGTGAAGCCGTTATACACGGCAACCCGAAGGCTGCCGCGCTGGCGGATCTCGGCCAGCCCGTCGGCCCGGGCCGGCAGGCTGGCGGCCAGGGTCGCAGCCCCGGCGGCAAGCAGGAAGCGACGACGATCAGTCTTCACGGACAGTCTCCAGCCAGGCACGGATGGTCCACATTGCTTCCTGGGACAGGATGCCTTCGAACGGGGGCATGTACACACGACCGTCGCGGGTTGCGCCGTGGCGGATGCGCTGCAGGAAGATTTCGTCGCCTTCCTGGCCGGCCGGCAGGTAGCGCAGGTCCGGCGCGATGCCGCCGGAGACGGCGCCCAGGCCGTGACAGCGGGCACAGTTCTGGTTGAAGGCGGAGTCGCCGATGCGGATCGCTTCCTTGTTGCCCAGGTAGGGGTTCTTGGCGAGCCACTCTTTGCCGACCGGCTTGAGCGATGAGGTGTCCACCGCTTGGGGGGTCACGTCGCCGTGGGCAATGACGGCACCGGCCGCCAGGGCCAGGGCGGCGACGGAGAGGGCGCGGAGAGGACGGGAGAAGAAGTTGCGAGCAGTCACCTGGATCACCTTTGGTCTGGATTGGAATGCGTCGAGCGATGAGGCGCCGCGCGCCGTTGCCATCGCCGTGGTAGCCATCAATCAGCAAGGGGCGTGCCACTTGTCACGGCTGTTGAGGTCAGCTTCCATTTTGGGCCAAGGGGGGCGGGGTTTTTAGTTTTTCTTATGAGCGAATAAACTGGAACGGAGTTTGCTGTGGGATATCCGCAGTGGAGCAGTCATACTGCTGAAATATGATTCGACTGCTCCAATCTGGAGCACTACCATAAACCGGGCCTGAACCCGGAGCACAATCCGTTTCTTGCGGAGGAGACGACAACATGCAGGTACCTTTCAATACCGAGGCTCGCTCGCTCAGCCTCCAGGAGGCGCGCTCCCTTTATTTCGATCGGGGAGAGGTGCCTGAGGCCTTGCTCGACCGGAACGTTCTGCGCTCGTGGGAACGCTGTCGGCAGGCGGGGCTCGATCCAGCCTTCAAGGGCACCCGCGATCCGGACATGCGTGCGGTGACCGAAGCCCGCGAACGCAACCGCACCCTGCTATCCCATGCCCAGCCGGTGCTGGAGCATCTCTTCGAACAGATCCGCAACTCCCACAGCATGGTCATCCTGGCCGACGCGCAGGGCATGCTGATCCAGAGTTATGGCGACCCGGACTTTCTCAGCCGTGCGGAACAGGTTGCGCTGCGCCCCGGCGCCAGCTGGAACGAGTTCGATCGTGGGACCAATGCTGTGGGGACTGCACTTGCCGAGCGCAATGCCGTTAATGTCTTTGGTTCCGAACATTTCTTCGAGAGCAACGCCTTCTTAACCTGCAGTGCCGCGCCCATCCTGGACGCGCAGGGGCGTCTGATCGGAGCGCTGGACATCTCCAGCGACTACCGAGCCTATCAACGTCACTCGCTGGGTCTCGTCAAGATGTCGTCCCGTATCATTGAAAAACGTATCTTCGAAGCCGAGTTCGCCCACCAGGGCCTGCTCAGCTTCCATTCGCGCCCGGACCACGTGGGCAGCCTGTGCGAGGCGCTTCTGGCCATCGGCCCGGATGGCGATCTGCTGGGGGCCGACCAGGCCGCGCTCGATCTGCTCGGGATGCGCCGCGAAGACCTGCCGCGTCGTCACTACACCATGCTGTTCGACGTGCCTCTCGGTACCCTGGTCGACCGCGCCCGCCGCGACCCGTCCTCGTTGATCGCCATCAGCGGCCGCAACGGCGAGCGCTTCTACGGCCGGCTGCGCGGCAACCTCACCGCGCTGGCCACCTCAGGCCCCGTGCTGCTGGATGCCCGCGGCGAACGCGTCGGCAAGGCGCCGAAGGCCGAGACCGTCCGCCCGACCGCCCGTGCCGGCCTGACCCTCAAGTCGCTATCCACCGGCGACGAGCGCCTGCAGGCGGCCATCGACAAGGCCAGCCGTGTCCTCGGCCGCGACATCCCGATCCTCATCCAGGGCGAATCCGGTGCCGGCAAGGAGATGTTTGCCAAGGCCTTCCACAACAGCGGCCCACGCGCCCAGGGGCCGTTCGTGGCGCTCAACTGCGCGGCGATCCCCGAAACGCTGATCGAGTCCGAACTCTTCGGCTACTCCGGCGGCGCTTTCACCGGCGCACGCAAGGAAGGCGCCGTCGGCAAGATCCAGCAGGCCCACGGCGGCACCCTGTTCCTCGACGAAATCGGCGACATGCCCCTTTCGCTCCAGGCCCGCCTGCTGCGCGTGCTCCAGGAACGCTGCGTGACCCCGCTGGGCACCAACAAGAGCATTCCGGTGGATATCACCCTGGTCTGTGCCACCCACCGCCGGCTGAAGGAAGAAGTGGCCCGTGGCGGTTTCCGCGAAGACTTGTACTACCGCCTCAACGGCCTGTGCATCAACCTGCCGTCCTTGCGCGAGCGCAGCGACATCGGCAGCCTGATCGAGAAGCTGCTTCGCGAGGAGGCCGGCCCCAACCGCGACGTGACCGTCTCCGGCAAGGTGATGGACGCCTTCCTGCGCTACCGCTGGCCGGGCAACATCCGCCAGCTCGGCAACGTCATCAAGGTGGGCATTGCGCTCCTCGATGACGACGAAGACGTGATCGAAACCTGGCACCTGCCCGACGATGTGTTCGAGGAACTCGGTGCGCTGGATTCATCGGTGCCTGCAATGCCCGAGCCTGTAGCGGCATCGATTGCCGAATCCATGGGCGTTGCCAACGCGGTGCCAGCCAGTGTTGCAGCCTTCGGTCGGTTGGAGGAGATCGAGCGCGACATGATCCAGCGCACCCTCGAAGCCGAAGACGGCAACATCTCCGCCGCTGCCCGCAGGCTGGGCATCAGCCGCAACACGCTGTACCGCAAGCTCGGGCGGTTCTGAGCGCGCCTGCGCGTCAACGCAGTAAGCAGAAAGCCCTCGGATCGAGGGCTTTCTGCTTTTTTGCGCCGGATCGGGCCGCTCGTGTTGCCGATCTCGGTTAGAAGTCTGTCGTGAAGCTTGCGTCCGGCGCACCAAGGCGACGGCGGAGGGTTTCAGAGGGGAGTTCGCCGAACATCGCCTTGTAGTCGGCGGCGAAATGGGAGAGGTGCAGGAAGCCCCACTGGAGCGCCACGTCGGTGACGGATTCGCGGCCGTCGCCCTGACGCAGGGCGCGGCGCACGCCGTTGAGACGCATTGCCCGCAGGAAGCTCACCGGGTTCACGTCGAGCACGTCCTGGAAACTGTACTGGAGCGTGCGCCGGGAGACGTTGAGTACCGCGCACAGGTCGGCCACGGTGATGGGCTCATTGACGTGGTGACGCATGTATTCCCGGGCGCGATCGACGATCTGGCGACGGGCCTGACTGGTGGACGGTGGGCGAAGTGCCTCTGCGCCATTGCCGATCACGGCTAACAGGCTGTCGAAGATGGCGTGCTCCATCGCCTTGCGCATGGCGGCGTGCCCAAGAATGTGCGGCGTGTTGCGGGCGGTGTCGAGGACAGCGAGGAGCAGGGCGCTGAGCTCCTGCATCTTTTCGGCGCTGCTGGGGATGATCCGCCGCTTGCCGAGTTCGGCTTCGATGTCACGGCCCTCGGTGCGCCGGGCGTAGTCGTTGAAGACTTCCTTGTCGGTGGTGATGGTCACCACGTCGAGTTGCCGCGGGGTGCGGAAATCCAGCTCCTCGCCGCCATGCAAGGTGAGCATCGTGTCCCGGTCGAAAGACTCGCCGCAGTACCAGCCCTGGCCCTCGACGTCGAGGGGAATTCCGAATGTCCGCGAGCCTTTCCAGGACGATCCGGCCTCGTGAACCATCTGGTTCGTACGCTCACGGAATACCTGCACATTGCCGAACCAGGCCTCTTCGATCTCGCCCCTGAAGCGGCCCGGCGAGAGCTGTTCGTAGGTCTGGATCCACTGCTGGAGACTGCAAGCGTGCTCGTGGGCGTCTTCGGTGCGGGTGGTGGCGAACGCGCTGAAAGGGCTGGGTTCGGTGCCGCTTCTCCTGGGCTGCAAGTCCATGGTCGTGCTCTCTTTATGGGTGTGGTTTGGGGCGGTCTTACGACTCTTAAAATCAAAGTAATACCAATCGCCCCAAATCCGCAAGGGTCTTGTAACTCTTATTGTGCGTCGCACAACGATGGTGCGGTGCACACAGAAATCCCCTTTTTGGACAGTCACTTGCACCAAATTGGAATTGCCGATATTGGATAGCGTCCTTTTGGGGTAGCCCCCACTATGCCTCCAACCGCAGCCCGGAACGCAGCATCCGGAAGGCGGGAAACCCGCTCCGGGCGCCGCCCGGCGGGACGACTGACAGGTGCCCCCGACAGAGAGAAGACGGTCCGGGCACCTCAGCAAGAAGGAGGAAAACGTGCTTCGAAAATCGTTAGCGGGGAGCTTGCTGTTGCTGGGCCTGTGTGCCGGCGCCAGCGCCGAACTGGCTCCGGAAGTGATAACCACCGGCAAGCTGCCGCCGGCCAATCCGTATCGCATCTATCTGTCGGATGTTTCCATCGGCCACATCGTGGATGGACGCCTGCACGTGGTGGATGGCTCCTCGTTGCGCTACGAAGGGGTGATCGCCACGGGCTACGCCGGCCAGGCCATCCTGTCGGCCGATCGCAAGGAAATCTTCGTTGCGACCACCTACTACACCCGCCTCAACCACGGCACCCGCACCGACGTGGTGGACGTGCATGACGCGCAGACGCTCGTCAAGACCGGCGAGATCGCCATCCCGCCGCGTCATGCCCAGTCGCTTAACTACAAGGGCACGATCCGGCCCTCCAGCGACGGGCGCTGGCTGTTCGTGCAGTTCGCCACCCCGGCCACCTCGGTCGGCGTGATCGACCTGAAGGAGCGCCGGATGGTGGCCGAGGTGGCGACGCCGGGCTGCTGGAGCATCCTGCCGGCGGCCAGCACCGGCGGACGCTTCTCCACCGTCTGCGGTGACGGCACGCTGCTCACCGTCAGCCTCGACGCCGCGGGTCAGGTGGCCAGCCAGAAGCGCAGCGCGAAGTTCTTCGACGCCGACAAGGACCCGATCTTCATCCACGGCGAGCAGGACGGAGACAGCTACCGCTTCGTGTCCTTCCTGGGCGACGTTTACACCGCCCAACTGGGCGGCGAGGTGGCGAGCTTCGACGCCCCCTGGTCGATCCTCTCCGCCGCCGACCGCAAGCAGGGCTGGCGCCCCGGCGGCTACCAGCTGATCGCCCAGCACAACGCCAGCGGCCGGCTGTTCGTCGGGATGCACGACAAGGGCTTCGAGGGCAGCCACAAGACGCCGGCCAAGGAAATCTGGACCGTCGATCTGGCCAGCAAGAAGCGCATTGCCCGCACCCCCGGCAACAACGCCATTGCGCTGGCCGTGAGCCAGGGAGAGGGCGCCCGCCTGTTTGCCTACGACGGGGTGAAGGCGGCCATCGCGGTGTTCGACGCCAAGGGCAGGCTCGCCCTCGCCAAGCGCATGGAAGGCATCGGCGAGACCCCAACCCAGATGGAGCTGCACTGATGGACGCCCTGGCTCTTGACCCCGTGCTGGCCCGCGCCTGCGGGGCGGCGATCGCGGTGGTGCTGCTCACCGGGGCGTGGCAGAAGCTGCGCGACCTGGCGGTCTTCGAGGCATCGGTCGACCTGTACCGGCTGTTGCCCGAGGCCCTGGTGCCGCTCTTCGCCCGGGCTTTCCCGGTGCTGGAGGCGGTGGCCGGCGTCGCCCTGCTGCTGGATGCGACCCGCAGCATCGGGCTGGTGCTGTCGGTGGCGGTGCTCGGCCTTGCCACCGTCGGCGTTGTCGCCAACCTGCTGCGCGGCCACACCGATATCGACTGCGGCTGCGGCGGAGCAGGGGGGCACACCACCCTCAGCTGGGCGCTCCCTGCCCGCAACACCTTGCTGATGATCCTCGCCGTGCTCGGCGGACAGGACGGCGGCAGCCGCGACCTGATGTGGATCGACTACCTCACCGTCGCCGGCGGCACCCTCGCCCTGTTCGGCCTCTACGCCACCGCCAACCAGCTGATGGCCAACCACCCCCGCCTTGTTCAATTGAGGAACTGATCATGACCGAAGCCCTGATGATTTCGAACGTCCTGCTGTGGATCGCCGTCCTGGCCGCCCTCGTCGGACTATTTGCCCTGGCCCGCCAGATCGGCGTGCTGTACGAGCGCGTCGCCCCGATGGGCGCGCTGATGATGGACACCGGCCCCAAGGTCGGCGAAGCCTCGCCGGTGTTCGACCTGCCGGCGCTGGTGGGCAACACCCGCGTCTCCATCGGCCGCCCGGCCGACAAGAGCACGCTGCTGTTCTTCCTGTCCCCCACCTGCCCAGTGTGCAAGAAGCTGCTGCCCATCCTCCGCTCGGTCAATCGCACCGAACAGGACTGGCTGCGCGTGGTGCTCACCTCGGATGGCGAGCAGCCCGAGCACCTGGCCTTCTACGAGAAGGCCGACCTGACGGAATTCCCCTACCTGCTCTCCAGCGAGCCCGGCATCGCCTACCGGGTGGCCAAGCTGCCCTACGCGGTGCTCCTCAACGAGCACGGCCGTGTGGTGGCCAAGGGCCTGGTGAATTCCCGCGAGCAGCTCGAGAGCCTCTTCACCGCCAAGGAGATGGGCGTCGCCTCGGTGCAGGACTTCATCGACCACCAGCACGCCTGACCGCCCCCAACCCCGAGGAGAGACAACCATGAAATGGCTCGATGACCTGTTCGAGCGGAAGACCCGCAAGGTGGCTCAGCAGAGCTCCCGCCGCGGCGCGCTGATCCGCATCGGCAAGCTGATGGTCGGCACCGCCTTCGTGCTGCCGGTGCTGCCCTTCGACCGCACTGCCCAGGCCGCCGCCGGCGCCGCCCGCAAGGCCGCCAACGCCAAGCCCGGCGACCAGGACTGCGAATACTGGCGCTACTGCGCCCAGGACGGCTACCTGTGCTCGTGCTGCGGCGGCACCGCCTCCACCTGCCCGCCGGGCACCGAGGCCTCGAAGGTGGCCTGGATCGGCACCTGCCGCAACCCGGACGACGGCAAGGACTACCTCATCAGCTACAACGACTGCTGCGGCAAGACCGCCTGCGGCCGCTGCCTGTGCAACACCAACGAGCGGGAACGGCCGGCCTACCGGATGGGCGTGCATAACGACATCAACTGGTGCATGTCCAACGACTCGACGATGTTCCACTGCACGCTCGCGGCGGTGGTCGGCGTGGCCGAAGGCTGAGGTGAGGCACGCCATGCGCACCCTGCTCGCCAGCCTTCTTTGTGCAGCGGCATTGCCCACGGCGGCCGCCGACGGCGCCGCGGTCTTCGCCACCCACTGCGTGATGTGCCACCAGCCGGGCGGCACCGGCCTGCCGGGGATTGCCCCGCCGCTGGCCGGCACCCTGGGCGAACGCCTGCAGGTGGCCGGCCGCGGTTACCTGCCCCGGGTGGTCACCCACGGCATGGTCGGCCCGATCACCGTGCAGGGCACGCGCTACACCGGCTCGATGCCGTCCTTCGCCCAGCTGCCGGACGCCGATCTGGCGGCGGTGCTCAACCACGTGGTCGGCAGCTTCAACGCCGGCACGCTGCCCGACACCCACCAGCCCTACACCGCCGCCGACCTGGCCGAGGCCCGGGCCGAGCAGCTCGCGCCCCATCAGGTGCGCAAGCTGCGGGATGGGGCGGGCGGCACGGCTGGCAAGGGGAGCGGGTCATGAAGGCGGCCCGGCTCGTCCTGGTTGCCGCCCTCGCGGGCGGTGGGCTGGCCGCCGGGCCGGCCGTGGCCGACGCCGACCATACGGCGCGGATGCAGTACATCCTGCACTGCGCCGGCTGCCACCAGGCCGACGGCCACGGCGCGCCGGATTCCGGCGTGCCCGACATGCGCGGCCAGCTCGGCCACTTCCTCAAGCTGCCCGAGGGCCGCGCCTTTCTCGTGAAGGTGCCAGGTACCTCCAACTCCGCCCTCTCCAACCGGGAGGTCACCCGCCTGCTCAACTGGATGGTGCGCGGCTTCTCTGCGCCCACCCTGCCGGCCGACTTCGCGCCCTACACCGAGGCCGAGGTCACCACGCTGCGCAGCGCCCCGCTGGACAACGTGGCCGGCGAGCGGGCGGCCATCGTCACCCGGCTTGCCGGGCAGGGCATCACGATCCGCTAGCCATCGATTCAAACCTTCGACAGGGAGTTCTCATCATGCACAAACAAGCCACAACCCCCTTCAGGCCGCGTGTCGTGGGCGTCGCCCTCGCGCTGGCCTTCACCGCCACGCTTTCCGCCACTGCGTCGGCGGCGGTTTCCGAGCAGGAGGCCGCTCGCCTGGGCAAGGACCTCACCCCCGTCGGCGCCGAGAAGGCCGCCAGTAAGGACGGCGCCGTGCCGGCCTGGGACGGCGGCATGACCAAGGTGCCCGCAGGCTGGAAACCCGGCCGCCTCGATCCCTACAAGGACGACAAGCCGTTGTACTCGGTGGATGCGTCCAACCTGGATAAACACGCCGACAAGCTGCCCCCGGGCCAGGCCACCCTCATCAAGGCCTACAAGGGCTACAAGCTGGACGTGTATCCCAGCCACCGCAGCTGCCCGGCACCGGACGTGGTCGCCGAGCGCACCAGGAAGAACGCCACTTACGCCAAGATCGGCGACGACGGCTGGCGGCTCGAGCAGGCCTACACCGTGGGCGTGCCCTTCCCGATCCCCAAGAGCGGCGTCGAGGTGCTGTGGAACTACAAGACCCGCTACACCGGCCTTGGTCGCCGCGCCCAGATCGCCGCGCTGATGCCGGACAAGGACGGCTCCATCGTCGAGACCCGCCAGTGGTCCTTCGAGATGTATCCGTTCAACGATCCCAAGACGAACACCCTCAAGGACGTGGAGGGCATCGACTCCAAGCTGCTCTACGACGTGCTCACGCCGCCGTCCCGCGCGGGTGAGGGCTACCTGATCCATGCCTACCTCGACAAACCCCAGGACGCATGGATCTACTTCCCCGGCCAGCGCCGCGTGCGCCGGTCGCCCACCTTCGCCTACGACAACCCGATCGCCGGCTTCGACAACCTGTACTTCGTCGACCAGATCAACATGTTCACCGGCGCGCCGGACCGCTACGACTTCAAGCTGGTGGGCAAGAAGGAGATGATCGTCCCGTACAACAACTACAAGCTCATCGACAAGAAGAACAAGTTCAAGGACATGCTCGGGCCCGAGTACGTCAAGCGTGACTTCATGCGCTACGAGACCCACCGCGTGTGGGTGGTCGAGGCCGCAGTGAAGGGCGACAAGCGCCACAGCTTCGCCAAGCGCGTGTTCTTCGTGGATGAGGATTCCTGGGCGCTGCTCCATGTGGATATGTACGACGCCAAGGGCAACCTGTGGCGCGTGCAGGAAGGCAGCCTGTGGGCCGCGCCCGAAGTGGGGGCCTGCATGTCCTACGAATACCAGATGTACGACCTCGTGGCCCGTCGCTACGTGACCGACAACTGGACCGCCGAGGGCGAGGTGCTCGACCTCACCGCCGGCAAGGAAGGCCGCGTCAACGCCGCCACCTTCAGCCAGGACGAGCTGCGTCGCCGCGGCGAACGCTGATCTGCGCCCCTCACTCAGGAGATTCCCATCATGCACATTCAGGCGATCTCGCATCGCCGGGCCGGGCTTCGCCTGGCGCCGGCGACCCTCGCGGTGGCAGCGGCCGTGGCCGGCTGGTCCGCCCCTTCCCAGGCGGTGCGTTTCGGCAGCGAGGACGGGCTGTCGGGCAGCTTCGATTCGGTGGTGTCCTTCGGCATGACCCGGCGCATGTCGGGCATCGACTGCCGCACCATCGGCAACGACAGCGGCGGCTGCAACAACGGCACCAATAACGAGCTGCAGGCCCGCCAGGGTGCCAACGGCTACGCCAACGCCGACTTCAACTTCACCAACTTCGACGATGGCAACCTCAACTACAAGAAGGGCGACATCGTGTCGGCGGTGCTCAAGGGCACCCACGACCTGTCGCTCAAGGCGCCCGAAGGCTGGAGCGCCCTTGGGCGGGTGTATTGGTTCCACGATTTCCGCTCCGACCAGACCCGCCGCACCGAGCTCACCGAATCGTCCGTCACCGCCAAGGCGACGCTGCTCGACGCGTGGATCGCCAAGGAGGTGCGCTACGGCGACCAGCGGGGCAAGATCAAGCTGGGCAACCAGGTGATTTCGTGGGGTGAGGACATCTTCATCCTGGGCGGGGTGAACCAGATCAACGCCCTCGACCTGCAGAAGTTCCACGTGCCCGGCACCCAGCTCAAGGAGATCTTCGTGCCGGCGCCGATGGTGTCCTGGTCCGGCGGCATCACCGACAAGCTGGGGCTGGAGGCCTACTACCAGTTTGCCTGGAACAGCTTCAAGTTCGACCCGGCCGGCACCTTCTTCTCCACCGCCGACGTGATCGGCAAGGGCAACCGGGTGGCCTACATGCCCACCTCGATCTGCAACGACTTCGGCCTGCCCACGCCCTGCGGCGACCGCTCCGGGCTTACCGACCAGCAGATGATCAACAACGGCACCGCGCTGCCTTACCTGGGCCAGCAGAAGCCCGGCTGGGGCGGGCAGTTCGGCGTCAACCTGCGCTACAACGCCGAGGAGATCGACACCGAGTTCGCCTTTACCTACCAGCGCTACCACGACAAGCTGCCCTTCCTGGGCTTCACCGGCACCAATGCCGGCGCGGTGACCGGCTACTTCCTTGCCTACGGGCAGGACAAGGATCTGTTCGCCATCTCTGGCAATACCAAGGTGGGCGACGTGGCGGTGGGCATGGAGCTGTCGTTCCGCCCGCGGGACAGCGTCGGCGTCGACCCGACGGTGCCCTTCGGACAGGTGTTCGGTGGCGCCTTCGACAAGAACAGCGTGTATGACGTGGGCCGCCACCCGGGTTACGTGGAAGAGAAGAAGTGGCAGTACCACGTCACCGCCTTCTACACCTTCTCCCGCAACGATCCGCTGGGCGGGCTGGCCACCGCGCTGGGCGCCACCGACGGCTTCATCCTCTCCGAGGCCGCCGTCGCCCACTACCCGGATCTCGACCGCTCGGGCCACACGCCGTATTTCCTGCCCAACTACGCGCTGCCGGATCGCACGTCCTGGGGCTACGTGGCCGAGATCGGCTTCAACTACCCCAACGTGATGGGCAGCGGCATCACCCTCACGCCCCAACTCGACTTCGCCCATGACGTGAAGGGCACCAGCCCCAACGCCATCCCCTTCGTGGAAGGGCGCAAGGCCGCCACCCTGTCGCTGTTCGCCAACTACCGGGACCGCTGGAAAGGCGCCCTGCAGTACGTGAATTTCTCGGGCGGCGGTGCCAACAACCTGATGCGCGACCGGGATTTCCTGGCCGCCAGCGTCTCCTACTCGTTCTGACCCGCGGGCCCGGGGCGCGGCCACGCACCGCGCCCTGGCCCAGACAGGAAACCCCAACATGATCGAGAAACTGGTCATCGGCCTGCAGCGCTTCTTCTTCGGACACCGGCTGCTGACCCTGGGCGTGCTCTTGGCCTTCACCGCCCTGATGGGGGTGTTTGCCGCACAGCTCAGGATGTCGGCCGGCTTCGACAAGCAGCTGCCGCAGGACCACGAATACATCCAGACCTTCAACCAGTACCGGGATGTCCTCTTCGGCGCCAACCGCATCATCGTGGTGGTCGAATCGAAGAAGGGCGACATCTGGAACGAGAAGGCCCTCACCAAACTTTACGACGTCACCCAGGCGCTGTTCTTCATGCCCGGGGTGGATCGGCGCACCGTCACCTCCCTGTGGACGCCCAACACCCGCGCGGTGCAGATCACCGAGGAAGGGATGAAGGCGGAGGACGTGATCGGCGGTGACGTGACGGTGAAATCCCTCACCCCGGACAACATCGCCGGCATCCGCGAGCGCACCATCATCGGCGGCTTCATGGGCAGCCTGGTGGCCAACGACGGCTCCGGCGCGATGGTCGTCGCCGAGCTGGCCGACCCGGACCCCGCCACCGGCAAGCGCCTCGACTACTTCGACTTCAGCCGCAAGCTGGAGGCCGAGGTGCGGGACAAGTTTGCCGACGCCGACACCAACATCCGCATCATCGGCTTCGCCAAGCAGATGGGCGATATTTCCGAAGGCGCCACCAGCGTCGTGGAGTTCTTCGCGCTGGCCTTCTTGCTGACGGCCGGCGCGGTGTATTGGTACACCCGCGCATGGGTGCTCACCTTCCTGCCGCTGGCGAGCTCGCTGGTGTCGGTGGTGTGGCAGTTCGGCACCATCACGCTGCTGGGTTTCGGGCTCGATCCGCTGGCGGTGCTGGTGCCTTTCCTGGTGTTCGCCATCGGCGTCTCCCACGGCATCCAGCAGGTCAATTACATCGCCAAGGAGGTCATCAACGGCGCCGACGGCTTCACCGCCGCCACCCGCAGCTTCACCGGTCTCTTGGTGCCGGGCACGCTGGCGCTCATCACCGCCTTCGTGGGTTTTGCGACGCTGGTGCTGGTGCCCATACCGATGATCCGCGAGCTGGCGATCACGGCATCCGTCGGCGTGGCCTACAAGATCGTCACCAACCTCATCATGCTGCCGGTCCTGGCCAGCTTCTTCAGCTTCGACAGCCGCTTCGTGGCCCGGGCGAGCAAGGTGGAGGGCATGCGCAACCGGCTGATGGCGGCGCTGGGCGTGCATATCGCCAGCCCGCGCAATGCCTTCGTCGGCACCGTGGTGTGCCTCGTGCTGCTGGTGGTAGCGGTGTGGCAGAGCCAGGGCCGCCATGTGGGCCACGTGCTGCCCGGCGCGCCGGAACTCCACAACGATTCCCGCTACAACCAGGACGTGGAAGCCGCGGTGAGCCGCTTCGGGCTCGGCCTCGACATGCTCACGGTGGTGGTCGAGACGCCCAAGGACGGCTGCTACCAGCACGACGTGATGGCCTACGTGGATCGGCTGACGTGGTATCTCACCAACGTGCCCGGCGTGCTGTCGGCCCAGTCGCTGCCCACGCTCACCAAACTGGCAGCCTCGGGCGTGAATGAGGGCAACCCCAAGTGGGCGTCGCTGCCGCAAGAGGAGCTCACCCTCGGCGAAGCCGTGCGCCAGGTGCCGGAAGGCCTGCGCCTCTACAACGCCGAATGCACCGTGCTGCCGGTGAACCTCTACCTCGCCGACCACAAGGCGAGCACCATCAAGGAGGTGGTGGCCGCGGTGAAGCAGTACCGCGACGCCAACCCCTTTGCCGGTGTCACGGTGCGCCTCGCCAGCGGCAACGCCGGCGTGCAGGCCGCCACCAACGAGGTGGTCGAGCACTCCGAGCTGCCGATGATGCTCTATGTATACGCCACCATCCTGGTGCTGGTGTTCCTGGTGTATCGCGACTGGCGGGCCATGATCGCCTGCTGCGTGCCGCTCACCCTCGCCACCTTCCTGGGCTACTGGTTCATGAAGTCCCTCGACATCGGCCTGACGGTGGCCACCCTGCCGGTGATGGTGCTGGCGGTGGGCATCGGCGTGGATTACGCCTTTTACATCTACAACCGCCTGCAGATGCACCTCTCCCACGGCGAGGACATCGTCACCGCCTTCAAGCAGGCCCTGCGCGAGGTGGGTGTGGCGACGGTGTTCACCGCCGTCACCCTGTCGGTGGGGGTGGCCACCTGGTCGTTCTCGGCGCTCAAGTTCCAGGCCGACATGGGGATGCTGCTGACCTTCATGTTCATGGTGAACATGATCATGGCGATCACCCTGCTGCCAGCCCTGGCCGTGATGATCGACGTCCTGATCCCCCGTCGCGGGCCGGTCCGGGCGCCGCTGATGATGCACTGACGGAGAAGCCCATGAAACGCAAGACAACGATGACCCTGCTGCTGGCCGCCAGCCTTGCCGCCGGTGCGGTGCTGGTGACCGCCGCCGAAGGCCGCCCGGCCGGCGAAACCCCGGCCATGAAAGCCCGCCTCGCCAGCCGGGCCGGGCTGGTGGCCGTCGCCCGCGCCGGCGCCTCGCTGGTGGCGGTGGGCGACTTTGGCACGGTGGTGCGATCGACCGACGGCGGCGAAACCTGGCTGCAGGCCGCCAGCGTGCCGGTCAGCGGCCTGCTTACCGCGGTGAGCTTTGCCGACGCGCAGAACGGCTGGGCGGTGGGCCACGGCGGGGTGATCCTCGCCACCACCGACGGCGGCGACAACTGGGCGCTCCAGCAGGTGGTGGAAGGCAAGCCGGTGCTGCTCGGCGTGCATTTCACCGACGCTACCCACGGTTACGTGGTGGGCGCCTACGGCACGGCGCTTTCCACCACCGATGGCGGACGCAGCTGGCAGCCGATGAAGGTGGGTGAGGGGCGCGACGCCGATCTGCATCTCAACCACATCTTCGCCGCGCCTGACGGCGCGCTGATCGCCGCCGGCGAGAGCGGCTCGGCCTTCCGTTCGCGCGACGGGGGCGCCCACTGGGAGCGCC
Organism: Zoogloea sp.; assembly: GCA_041917255.1. GTDB lineage: Bacteria > Pseudomonadota > Gammaproteobacteria > Burkholderiales > Rhodocyclaceae > Zoogloea. The sequence goes on along the minus strand of JAYRYA010000005.1, from coordinate 100,214 downwards.
TCAACACCGGCGTCAGCGGATCCCTGTGGGGCGGGCTGGCCCGGCGCGACGGCCGCCTGCTGCTTCTGGGAATGAGCGGCAAGGTGCTCGAGAGCATGGATGGCGGCACACACTGGCAGGTGCAGGGCACCGGCACCACCCAGGCCCTCACCGGCGGCGTGGAGCGCGACGACGGCAGCCTGCTGCTGGTGGGCACCGGCGGGGCGGTGGTCACGTCCCGCGATGGCAAGCTCGTCACCCACATCCGCGACGACCGCCAGAACCTCGCCGCCGTCGCCACCGCAGGCAAGGCCATGGTGCTGCTCGGCCAGAACGGCCTCCTGCGTGAAGCCGCAGGCCAATGACTTCGGAGATCCAACCATGCTGGAAAGACTGATCGGCCTCTTGCGGGGCGAACTGCTGGCCGAGGCCGTGGAGCGCGGTCCCTTCGAGCGCCGCCTGATTGCCGTGGCGGCCTTGCTGCTGGAAACCATGTACGTGGACCGCGTGGCATCGGAGGCCGAGCACCAGGCCGTCAAGCGCCTGCTGATGGAGCACTTCCATCTGCCCCGGGAGCGTGTCGACGAGCTCATCGCGGTGGCCGAGGTGCGCTACGCCGAGGCGCTCGACGACTGGGAGTTTGCCGAGGCGGTGCGGGTCGGCTTCGGCCCCGAGGAGCGCCAGGAGATCCTCACCATGCTGTGGGAGGTGGCCTACGCCGATGGCCTGGAGAAGCTCGAAGGCCGCCTGATGAGCCGGCTCGCCCGTCAGCTCGAGCTCGACGAGGACGCCGTGGCCCTGGCCCGCGCCGCCGCCAGCGCCCGCTCCGGCGTGCTGCGCGGCGAGCCCGGCGACGCCTGATCGCCCACCCCAAGGAAACCCCATCCCAACCCCGGCAATCCGTCCGGATTGCCGCTTCCCATGCCGGGCTCCGGCCTGGCAGGCACCGTTTCACCCACAAAAACCATGAAGGAGACAGACCCATGACAATGTTCCACGGAATCGAGCTCGCGGCCGGCACCGCCGCCTTTCTCGCCCGACCCCGCCGCATGCTGATCGGCGCCGAATGGCAGGAGGCCGCCAGCGGCGAGACCCTGCCAGTGATCGATCCGGCGAGCGGCGAGGCCATTTGCCGCGTGCCTGCTGGCGACGCGGCCGACATCGACCGGGCCGTGGCCGCCGCCCGCCATGCCTTCGAGGCCGGCGAATGGTCGCGGATGCGCCCGGTGGATCGGGAGCGCCTGCTGCTGCGCCTGGCCGATCTGGTCGAGGCCCACGCCCAGGAGCTGGCCGAGCTCGAAGCCATCGACAACGGAAAGCCGGTGACGATGGCCCGCCATGTGGATGTGGCCCTGTCGGTGGATTTCCTGCGCTACATGGCCGGCTGGGCCACCAAGATCGAGGGCTCGACCATGGACGTGTCGGTGCCGCTGGTGCGGGAGCGGGAGTTCTTCGGCTTCACCCGCCGCGAGCCGGTGGGTGTGGTGGGGGCGATCATCCCGTGGAACTTCCCGCTGCTGATGGCCGCCTGGAAGCTCGGCCCGGCGCTGGCCGCCGGCTGCACGATGGTGCTCAAGCCCGCCGAGGAAACGCCCCTGTCGGCGCTGCGCCTCGCCGAGCTGGTGCTGGACGCCGGCTACCCGGCGGGTGTGCTCAACGTGGTCACCGGCCTCGGCCACACCGCCGGCGCGGCGCTGGCGAGCCACAAGGGCATCGAGAAGGTGGCCTTCACCGGATCGACGGAGGTCGGCAAGCTGGTGGGCAAGGCGGCCCTCGACAACATGACCCGGGTGTCGCTGGAGCTGGGCGGCAAGAGCCCGGTGATCGTCCTCGACGACGCCGACCCGGCCCAGGCCGCGGCTGGTGCGGCGCAGGCGATCTTTTTCAACCAGGGCCAGGTGTGCACCGCCGGCTCGCGCCTGTTCGTTCATCGCAGCCGGTTCGACGCTGTGGTGGAGCAGCTTGCCGGCATCGCCGACGCCATGAAGATCGGCCCGGGCATCGACCCCGCCACCCAGATCGGGCCGCTGGTTTCCAACATCCAGCGTCAGCGGGTGATGGGCTACATCGAGAGCGGGCTGGGCGAAGGTGCCCGGGCGGCGGCCGGCGGCATGGCGGGAGAGGGCCTGGGCTACTTCGTGAAGCCCACGGTGCTGGTGGATGCCCGCGACGACATGCGCGTGGTGCGCGAGGAGATCTTTGGCCCGGTGGTGGTGGCCATGCCCTATGAGGATCTCGAAGAGGTGGCCCGCCGTGCCAACGAAACGCCCTACGGCCTCGCCGCCAGCATCTGGTCGAACGACCTGACGCGGGTGCACCGGTTGATCCCGAAGATCAAGGCCGGCACCGTGTGGGTGAACTGCCACAACATCCTCGATAACGCGATGCCCTTCGGCGGCTACAAGCAGTCGGGCATCGGCCGCGAGATGGGCCGGGCGGTGCTCGACATGTACACCGAATCCAAGTCGGTGGTGATGATGCTGTAAGCGCTGCCGGGTGCTGTGGCGCGGATGCCGCGGCGCCCGGATCTCAGCGGGGGCTCAGCACCAGCAGGGTGCCATTGCGGTCTTCGGTCACCCACAGGCGGCCGCGGGCGTCTGCCTTGATGTCGGTGGGTGCGCCCATGGGGTGGCTGGCGCTGCGTTCCCAGCCCTCCACCAGCACATGGAACTCGCGGGCCGGCTGCCCGGATTTGTCGAAGCGGTACGCGACGATCCGGTGGCCGAGAGAGCGGTAGCCGTGGAGGGCGACAACCAGGCTGCCGCGCCATGCAGCGGGGGCGGCCGGGCTGTCGTAAAAAGTCATGCCCAGCGGCGCGCCGTGGGCTGGCAGCAGGCGCTCGGGCTTGGCGTAGCGGCCGCAGTCACCGCTGCCGAAGGCCGGGTCGAAGGCATCGAGGCCGGTGCAGTAGGGCCAGCCGTAATGCTGGCCGGCGCGCACGCGGTTGAGCTCTTCTGCCGGCCGGGTGTCGGAGACGATATTGCCCGGCAGCACGTCGCGGCTGTTCTCGCCCTGCCACAGGCTACCGTCCGGCCCGAAGGCGAGCGCCATCGAGTTGCGCAGGCCACGGGCAAACACCTTCACCGTCCAGCGGCCGTTCTCAAGCTTGTAACGCCAGATCGCCGAGCCGGCGTCGGGGCGCTCGGCCTCGGGGCAGGGCTTGCCGGGAGGGCCGTCCTCGCAGTGGTCGGTGGTGCTGCCGATGTTCACGTAGATCGCGCCATCGGGGCCGAACACGAACTGCGTGAGCGGGTGGCGCCCGGTGGCGGGCAGGTTGATGACCACCGGCTCCAGCACCGGCGGCGAACGGTCGAGGCGGACCCGTGAGATGCGGCTGGCCTCGCCGATGTAAACCGCGCCGTCGGGGCCCGTCTGCAGCCCGTGGGGGCGGTCGAGTCGGGTGAGGATCGGCTGCACGTCGAAGCCGCCGGGGTGGGGCGTGAGCATCAGCAGCCGGCCGGTGTTTGTATCCCAGCGGCCCAGATCCGCCACCAGCACGCGGCCGTCGGAGAGTGGCAGCACGCCCCGGGGAAAGCCCAGCTTCGTGGCTGCCAGCCCAACGCAGAAGCCCTTCGCCACCTTGAGGGGTACCGCCGGCAGGCCGGCACATTCGCCTTTTGTCTCGTAGCCATCGCCTTTTGCCGCGTGGGCGGCGGGGGCGACGAGGAGGGCGCAGAGCAGGGCCAGGCGGCGGATCATGATGGGCTCAAACCTCAGCGATGTCGGCCAGGATGGCGGTGAGCAACCGCCACACCTTGCCGACCGCCGCGATCTCGACCCGTTCGCCCGGCGCGTGGGCACCGCGGATCGTCGGGCCGAAGGAGACCGTATCCATGCCCGGATACTTGGCGCCGATGATCCCGCACTCCAGCCCGGCGTGCACCACCTTCACCACCGACTCGCCGCCGAAATCCCGCGCATAGACCCGCTGGCATCGCGCCAGCAGCGGCGACGCGGGGTTGGGCGCCCAGCCCGGATAGTGGCCGGACTTGCTGGCGGCGGTGCCCGAGAGCGCGAACAGGCTGACGATCTCGTCGGCCAGCGCCTCGCTGCCGCTGTCGATCAGCGAGCGGACCATGAAATTGCAGCTGCCGCCATCCGGCCCGATGCTCGCCATCCCCAGGTTGTTGGAGGTCTCCACCACGCCGGGTACCGCCAGGCTCTGGCGGCGCACACCGTGGGGCGAGGCGTGCAGGCTGGCGAGCCATACGGCCTGCTCGGCGGGGGCGAGCACCGCGTCGATGCTGGCGGGGTTGTAGCCGAGGCTCAAGCCCGCATCGACGCCGGCCAGCTCCTGGCGCAGGGTGGCCTGCCAGCCGGCCAGCGCTTTACCCAACGCCTCGCCGCGGTCGGCCGGCAGGGCGATGGTGGCGCGGGCTTCGCGGGGCAGGGCGTTGCGCGCGGTGCCGCCGTCAAGGCTGGCGAGGCGCAGCGGGAAGCGGGCCTCCAGATCCCGCAACACCCGCACCAGCAGCTTGATGGCGTTGCCGCGCTCCTCGTGGATATTGACGCCCGAATGCCCGCCGCGCAGGCCGGTGAGGGCGATCTGCCACACCTCGTGGCCGGCGGGCAGGGCGGCGGGTGTGCCGGGGCGGGCGACGTTCACGTCCAGCCCGCCAGCGCAGCCCAGGTAGAACTCGCCCCAGTCCTCGGTATCGATGTTGAGCATCAGCCGGCCCTGCAGCACGCCGGGCGCCAGCCCCTGCGCGCCGCCCATGCCGGCCTCTTCATCCACCGTCAGGAGGGCTTCGAGGGGGCCATGGACGAGGCGGCTGTCTTCCAGCACCGCCAGGATCAGCGCCACGCCGATGCCGTTGTCGGCGCCCAGTGTGGTGCCCTCGGCCACCAGCCAGCCGTCCTTCAACACCGGGCGGATCGGGTCGCGGGTGAAGTCGTGGTCGGTGTCGGCATTCTTCTGGCAGACCATGTCGAGATGGGCCTGCAGCACCACGCCGGGGGCGGCCTCGCGGCCGGGGCTGGCGGGTTTGCGGACGATCAGGTTGCCGGCGCCGTCCACCTGCGCGTCGAGCCCCTTGGCCACGGCCCAGGTGTGGAGGTGCTCGCGCAGGGCGTCCTCGGCCTTGGAGGGGCGGGGGATGGCGCACAGGGTGGCAAAGTGGCGCCACACGGCGGCGGGCTGGAGATCGGCAAAGACGGCGGTCAGGGCAGGCATGGTGGCTGAATGGGGGTGGACGCGTGAATCGGAAGCGCCAAGCATCGGAGGGATGCGGCAGTGCGTCAAGAGGCGGCGTGGCGTTCGACAGCGGCGCGTGGCCCACGTAAGCTCGCGCTCCCGCTCCCCGACACCTTGCCCGGACCGCATCATGCAGCCCTATCTTGCCGCCAGCACCTACATCGACTTCGACCACCCGGACGTCGCCGCCCGGGCGCGCCGGCTTGCCGAGGGCGCCACGTCGACGCGCGACGTCGTGCGACGCTGCTTCGAGTTCGTCCGCGACGAAATCCGCCACAGTGCCGATTTCATGCAGAACCCGGTCACCTGCAAGGCGTCGGACGCGCTGCGCCACCGCACCGGCTACTGCTACGCCAAGAGCCACCTGCTCGCCGCGCTGCTCCGGGCCAATGGCGTGCCCACCGGGCTGTGCTACCAGCGCCTGTCGGTGGGCGACACCGGCGCGCCCTACTGCCTGCACGGGCTCAACGCGGTGTGGTTGGACGACCTCGGCTGGTACCGCATCGACGCCCGCGGCAACAAGCCCGGAGTGGATGCGCAGTTTGTGCCGCCCGTCGAGCGCCTGGCCTTTGCGATCCGCGAGCCGGCCGAGCGGGATCTGCCCGAGATCTGGGCCGAGCCGCTGCCGTGCGTGGTGCAGGTGCTGGAAACCGAGCCCGACGTGGCCGCCGTGCTGCGCAACCTGCCGGACGTGCCGCTGATCGGCTGACCGCGGCTGTTTTTCCGAACGATTTTTCCGGGCTGGCCTGCCGCGGCCGGCCCATTGTTTTTTGACCGAAGATGACCAACACCGAATCTCCCCAACCCGCCCCCGCGATGGATCTGCGCTTCATCGTCACCACCAGCAGCAACCGCGTGTGGCTCGCCGCCAGCCGCCGGGTGCGCGCCGGGGGTGAGGAGTTCCGGCTGGTGGGCTACCTGCCCGAGAGCTGCCTGGGCCAAGCCGGCCACTGGCGGCGGCGCCCGCTCGCCGGGCGCCAGACGCTGGAGCAGGCCATGCTGGCCGCCCAGGGCGCGCACCTGGAGGCCGCGCTCAACGCCGCCGTTGCCGAGATCGAGGCCTTCCTGGAAGCCTGCGGTACCGAAGGGCTGGTGCCCAACCTGCGCGGCCTGCGGGACGACTGGTCGGCCGGCCGGCTGGATTTCTCCACGCTCCCCAAGACCCTCGCCCAGACCCTCGCCGAGCTGCGCGCCCGGCGTCGCCAGCGGGATCTGGCCGGGCAGATCGGGCGCTCGGTGCGCCTGTCGGACTACCCGGACACCTTTGCCGCCCGGCGTCGCCCGCGCAAGCTGATCGCGGTGCTGGGGCCGACCAACTCCGGCAAGACCCACGACGCCTTCGAACGCCTCGCCACCGCCCGCGCCGGCGTGTATCTCGGCCCGCTGCGCCTCCTGGCGCTGGAGGCTTTCACCCGGCTCAACGAGGAGTTCGGGGTGAGCGCGTCGCTCGTCACCGGCGAAGAGCGGCGGATGGTCGAGGGTAGCAGGGTGACCGCCTCGACCATCGAGATGCTCGACCCTTCCGCCGAGCTGGAGGTGGCGGTGATTGACGAGATCCAGATGCTCAGCGACCCGGACCGCGGCTGGGCATGGACCCAGGCGGTGGTCGGTGCCAACGCCGCCGAGGTGTGGCTGGTGGGCGCCCCCTCGGCCGAGCCGGCCATTGTCGCCCTGGCCGAGCGCCTGGGCCTGCCGCTGGAGATCCGCCGCAAGCAGCGCAAGCACCCGCTGGTGGTGGGCGAGGCGCTGGCCCACAACCCGGCCGGTGCGTTGCGGCGGGCGCGGCCGGGGGATGCCTTCATCGTCTTCTCGCGGCGCGACGCGCTCAACCTGCGCGACGACTTTCTGGCCCTCGGCAAGTCGGTGGCGTGCATCTACGGCGCCCTGTCGCCCGAGGTGCGCGAGCGCGAGGCGCACCGCTTTGCCGGCGGCGACGCCGACATCCTGGTGGCCACCGACGCCATCGGGATGGGCCTCAACCTGCCCATCGAGCGGGTGGTGTTCACCGCCATCCAGAAGTACGACGGCACGACGCGGGATACGCTTTCGCCGTCGCTGCTCCAGCAGATCGGCGGGCGCGCCGGGCGCTTCGGCCATCAGGAAGAGGCGGGCGTCGTCGCCGGCCTCACCCCGGCCGAGCACAAGGTGGTTGCCACGCTGATGAAGGCGCCCCAGCCGCCGCTGGAAACCCGCGGCTTTCAGATCACTGCCGGCAGCGCGTATCTGGAGCAGATCGCCGCGATGGCCGGCGATACCCGGCTGGAGGCGCTGCTGTCGCTGTTCCAGCTCCACGCCGATTGCGGCGACGGTTTCTTCGTGCCGCACATCCCCGAAGAGCAGCTCGCCCGCGCCGCCCAGCTCGACCGGATGAAGAACCTCACGCTGCACGAGAAGCATGTGTTCTCGATGGCGCCGATGGCGTCCCAGAACGAGACCATCGACGGCGTGTGGCGCGACTGGGCCTACACCGCCAACAAGGGCAAGGCCATCGAGCTGGATTTCCTGCCCCGCGTGCCGCAGCGCGCCTCGCTCGAAGAAGCCGAGACGACCGTGCGCCTGATCGCCGCCTACCGCTGGTTTGCCTACCGCCTGCCCGAGCGCTTCATCGACCAGGAGATGGCGGACGCCTGCCTGGCGCCGTGGATCTCGGTGGTGGACGGCCATCTGCGCAGCCGCTACCGGCAGGGCGTGGGCGGCGGCCGCAAGGGCGTGCCCAGCTGGTACTGGCCGGTGCGGCACTAATCGGCGGTGGTGCGATGAACCCGGAACTCCTCGACCTGTTGGTCACCCGCACGATGCCCTACGGCAAGTTCAAGGGCCGCATGCTGGCGGATCTGCCTGGGCATTACCTGGCGTGGTTCGCCCGGGAGGGCTTTCCCGCCGGGCAGCTGGGCCAGCTGCTGGCGCTGATGCACGAGCTCGACCACAACAACCTGCGGGCGCTCCTCGACCCGCTACGCCGGCCGGGTTGATACCAGCGGCGGTCAGGCGGGCGGCCGCATCCCCTGTGCTCGTGTCCGCAGCGCCTCATACAGCTGGGCTGGCCCCAGCAGGGTTTCCTTCAGCCCTTCCCGCACACGCTCCGATCCGAGCGCCTGGGCGCTCATCGTGTTGTGGGCTTCCAGCGCATCCATGATGGCGCTCATCAGGGCGCTGGCGAGGTCGGGGGAGTTGGCAAACTGCTCCTTGCTGTTGTTGGCGGCCTGCCGGACGAGGGTTTCGTTTTCCAGCAGCTTGCCTTTGAGCACGCCGTTCACGTAGACCAGCTGATCGTCGTCCGACAGCTCGCCCTCGAAGAGCCCGTTCACCTTCTGGATGATCTCCTCCAGCAGGCCTTTTTCCTTTTCCTGCACCGCGCCGCTGCCGGTGTCGGTCATCGGTGCCAGCCGGGGCGCCTCGCCGGCCTTGAGGTTCAGTGTCTGCTGGCCCTTGTTCTTCAGGGTGTGGTGGGTCAGCACCACTTTCGAGAGGTCCACCGTGTCCCGCTCGCGGCCGAAGTCGAGGAGGGGAATCAGCCGCTTGTAGAAGAGAAAGCGCTTCTCGATATCCGTGTTGCCGTAGTCGAAGATCTGCGACAGAAAGGCGTACAGCCGGCAGAAGGCGCCCATGTCGCCCTTGAACAGCACCAGCACATCCATCGCGTCCCGGGCCGCCTGGGCAGCGTCCTTGCCGTGGCTGGCTTCGGCGGCGGCCCGCTGGGCCTGCAGGGCCTTGTAGCGTTTCAGCAGGCGGTCGGCCACCGGGGCGAGGGCGCCGCTCAGCTGGGCCTGGGTGCCTTTCGGGTCGGTCTCGACGTGGGCCACCCGGTCCACCTCGAAGCTGTCGTAAAAGCCGGCGCCGTCGAGCTTGGCGCGCAGGTCGAAGACCTGGTGCGGGTCGGTATTGGCCTCCAGCCGGGCGGTTTCGTAGTAGGTCTTGAAGGCGGTCAGCACGTCCTCGGCGTCGTTCACAAAATCGAGGATGTAGGTGGTGTCCTTGCCCGGGTGGGCGCGGTTGAGGCGCGATAGCGTCTGCACCGCCTGGATGCCGCCCAGCCGCTTGTCCACGTACATGCCGCACAGCAGCGGCTGGTCGAAGCCGGTCTGGAACTTGTTGGCCACCAGCAGCAGGTGATGGTTCGGGTCGGCGAAGGCTTCGCGGATGTCGCGTCCCTTGAGCCCGGGGTTCAGCGCCGTGCTGGTTTCGGCGACCGGTTCGGGGTAGCTCTCCGGGTCGTCGATCTCGCCCGAGAACGCCACCAGCACGCCAAGCTGATAGTTGCGTTTGAGGATGTAGCCGGTGATGGCCCTCTGCCAGCGCACCGCCTCCTTGCGGCGGGCAACCACGATCATCGCCTTGGCCTTGCCGGCCAGGAGCGGCTGCACGTTCTCGCGGAAGTGCTCCACCACCACCTGCACCTTCTGGCTGATGTTGTAGGGGTGCAGGCGCACCCACTGCATGATGCCCTTCAACGCCTCGGATTTCTCCACCTCTGTCTCGTCGTACTCCTTGCCGTTGTTGGCGAGCTTGAAGGCGAGCTTGTAGGTGGTGTAGTTCTTCAGCACGTCGAGGATGAAGCCTTCCTCGATCGCCTGGCGCATCGAATACACATGGAAAGGCTGCGGCAGGCCGTCGGCGTCCTTGCGGCCGAAGAGCTCCAGCGTCTTCGGCTTGGGCGTGGCGGTGAAGGCGATGTAGGTGAGGCCCTTGTCCTGGGCCGCCTTGGCGGACATCTGGGCGGCCAGCAGCGCCTCGGTGTCGATCTCGCCGCCGTCCTGAAGCTCGGCCAGCTCGTCGGCCGACAGCACCTGCTTGAGCTTGGCCGCTGCCTCGCCTGTCTGGGCGCTGTGGGCCTCATCGGCGATCACCGCGAAGCGCTTGCCCTCGGTGGCGGCGAGCTCCTGCACCGCCTTCAGGGCGAAGGGGAAGGTCTGGATCGTGCACACGATGATCTTCTTGCCGTCGTTTAGCGCCTGGGAGAGCTGGGCGCTCTTGCTGCCGTGCTCGTCGGTGATGGTCGCCACCACGCCGGTAGTGCGCTGGAAGTCGAAGATCGCCTCCTGCAACTGGGCATCCAGCACGGTGCGGTCGGACACCACCAGCACGCTGTCGAACACCTTGCGATGCGCGGCGTCGTGCAGGTCGGCCAGAAAGTGGGCGGTCCAGGCGATCGAGTTGGTCTTGCCCGAGCCGGCGGAATGCTGAATCAGGTAGCGATCGCGGGGGCCACGCTTTTGCCAATTCTCCAGCACGTCGGCCACCAGCTTGCGGGTAGCGTCGAGCTGGTGAAAGCGGGGAAAGATGACGCTCGTGAGCTGCTTCTTGTCGTTGCGCTTGCCGATGAGGTAGCGGCCCAGGATTTCCAGCCAGCTGTCCCGCTGCCACACGTCCTGCCACAGGTAATGGGTGGCAAAGCCGAAGGGGTTGGGCGGGTTGCCGGCGCCGCCGGCGTTGCCCCGGTTGAAGAGCAGAAAGCGCGTCGCCGTGCCGGCCAGCCGGGTGCTCATCATCACCTCCGACTGACTCACCGCAAAATGCACCAGCGCCCCGCCGGGGAAGGCCAGCAGCGGCTCCACCAGCCCGCCCCTGGGGGCCGGGTCACGGTCGAAGCGGTACTGGTCTACCGCATCGCCCACGCTCTGGGTGAAGTCGGATTTCAGCTCGGCGGTGGCCACCGCGATGCCGTTCACAAACAGCACCAGATCCACCGCATCCTTAGGGTTGTTGAGCGAATGATGCACCTGCCGCACCACCCGCAGCCGGTTGGCCGCGTAAGCCTGCTGGATCGCCGGGTTGAGGCCCAGCGCTGGCCTGAACTGCACCAGCGAGAGCGGCTTCTTCAGCCCCACCAGCTCCACCCCGCGCCGCAGCACCTCCAGCGTGCCGTGCTCGTTGAGGCACTTGCGCACCCGCTCGGCCAGCACCTTGGGCAGCGCCGCGCCGTGGGTCTTGGCCAGCGCCTGCCAGCTCTCGGGCTGGGTCGCCTCTACCCAGGCCAGCAGATCGGGCAGGAAGAGGGCGTTTGGGCGGTCGTAGTGGGCGGCGTCGCCCTCGGCGTACAGCCAGCCGTGCCGGGCCAGGTGATCGCAGATGGCGGCTTCGAAGTGGATTTCCTGGTGCAGGTTCATGGGCTCATGGCTTTCAGTCGCCCCAGGACAACGCCGACGCGCTCCGGCTCGGCCAACAGGCCCGGCAGCACGTTCACGAAGTCCGGGCTCGCAAGCACAGGACCAAATGCCGCAGCGACGGCCTGCCGGACGTCGGCAGGCGCGGCGGCCAACTCAGCGGCAAGCGCCTCGCGCCCATCTACGATGTTGAGCACATCCTCAAGGTCATGGCTGCTCAGGAAGTCGCCGCCACCGCGGCCGGCAAAGGCCTCCAGCTTGGTTGCGACAAACGCCACGGCGCTCACCAGCCGAATCGTCACGCCATTGCCCAGGTCCACGGGCATGGCGGTTTCGACTGCATAGGGATACCAACGGTTCGAGAAGCCCAGCACATCCGGCTGCACCGGCATCAGGTCGAAGAGCACACCCGATGCCTTGTGCACCCAGCGACAAATCACGTCGCTGCTGACGTCACGCGCAAACCCACGCGTGGCCACCAATGCCTCGATTCGATGGAACAAGGCCCGGTTTGCACTTACCACCGCATCCACGTCGCGGGTGGCACGGACGCTGTCGGCCAACGGGTCGGTCAAGAGCAGGCCGGCCACGGCGCCGCCGATGAACACCATCTGTTCCCGCAAGTCGCCCAGCGCCTCGGCGACTTGGCGAAGATGGGGCAAGTTCGGGTCATTGGTTCGCATCGGCACTCCCCGGGCCGAGCTGATTGAGCTCGGCTTCCATCAACTGGGCTGCCAGGGCTCGCTCGCGCGCACGCCCGGTGCGCAATGCGTCCAGCAGGGCCAGCAGGCGATGCAGCGCAGGGTCGGCGAGAGCGGCCTGAGGGGCGGTCTTGTAGAGCGGCGAGAGCGTGGGCCCCTTCGCGAAGCCGGTCGGATGCGCCCAGACGGGCGCGTCCCCCGGGGCGACCGTCATCCGGCCGGCTAGCGGTTCCGTGCCGATAGACGTCGGTACCCCGCGTTTGACCGGCCCCTGAGTGGCCGGCCAGACGTAACGCACCCCGTGCAGCATGAACTCCAGCAGGTTCGGCCTGACCGGCGACCACTCGCCGCGCGCCGGCGCGACCGCCAGGCCGGAGGCCGCGGCGCGCTTTACGCTCGCGTGGGTCTCCGACGCGCTCATGGCAAGGGCTTTGCCCAGCGCGGCATAGGTCCAGCGCTGTGACGGGTTCGCAGCCGCCTTCAGCAGCACCAGCAGGTCTTGAGGTTTCAGCTCCATCGTTCCCCATATTCGCAATTCGCGAATTACGAATACTTGCCGATCTTGATGCGATTGGCAAGCTGAAACTGGCCACGCAACCAATCGCGCGGCGCCTGTGCAACGCCAGATCAAAGCCCAGGCATCTGAAATAACGCCCGTGCTCGCCCTTCCACCTGCGCCATGTTCCAGCGCCATGACTCGCCGTCCTCGCGGAGCACGAACTGCTCGAACCCGTAGCCGACGTGCCGGGTCGGTTGTTGCAGCAGCGGCGCCGATCGGTGCAAGGCTTCAGTGCCGAGGGCCGCCTGCCGAAGGTTCGCAACGGAAACCCGATGGCCGGCGCTCAGTTAGCTCAGGAGCGCGTCGTTGCCCTTGCCGGTACGCATCTGCGCCTGGTGAAAGTTGTTGCCGCCCATGCCATCCCCCGAAACATGCGGTCGGCTGTCTTCGATCCGACGTCGCGCCTGTCGGACGGACTCGGGGCCGCGAGCGACGAACCCCTCGGGGTGGCGACATGCAGCCAGGATTCCGGGCAGCCTTTCGCCGCATGGAAGGTGGATTCAATGACTGGCAAGTCGAAGACAGGAGCCAGATGGAAAATCAGAGACATGGGGGCGCGATGGCTTACGCGGCTTGGTGTCGGACGTCGATCTTGCCGGTGACGGCGGAGGAAATCAGGGCGGTGCGGCGTTCCTTGAGGAGGGCGATGGCGCGCTCGGATTCGAGTTTCAGCGAATCGAGCTTGGCGGTTTCGGTGTCGAGGAAAGAGATGATGGCGGTTTGTTCGTGCCTTGGGGGGACGACAACACTCAATTCCCGGATGGTGGATTGCCCGATATTGAGCATTGAACTGCTGGCTCCCGTTGCAGCAAGCTCAATCTGACCGCGAACCTGTGGAGTACCGAGATACGAAGCTAGAAACTGAGGCGAGCAGGCGTCGGTGCGCAAGCGTAGCCGGTACAGTTTGTCGCACAGCATCAACCTGGGGTAGCTCCGCAAAGCGACAGCGGCGCTACCAACTAGTTCGCGGGTGTTGGCGCGTGAAATTAACAAGTCTCCGGATGCCAAGCCCAGTTCCGGAAGGGGCTCTAACTCGCGCGGCAAAGTCTTGTTCTCCTCAGGTTGGAAAACCCCACCATTCACGCAGCCGACTTTAAGGACACCCCATTCGTCCTCGGACTGCACTGGGAAGCCTTCACACTGAGGGCTCCAGCCTTGCTCCAGGCTTGCTACGAGATGCTTGATGCGCAGAAGAGTCCAATGCTCGGGCATCTCCCCCAGCCACGCCACTCCAGAATCCTTCATCTGCGCATCCGGGTTCAGACCCTTGGTCACGGCATGGGAAATGGTGGTCTGGCGCTTTTCGGCGAGCAGCCGCAGCAGCGTCTCCTGCTCGGCAATCAGCGCGTCGATCTTCCCGGTCTCGCGGTCGAGGAAGGTGGTGATGTTCGATTGCTCCTCGAATACTGGCAAGGGGACGCGAATCCGACCCAAGATGACTGCGTTCAAGTTGTCCATCGTTGAGCCCACTGACTGGAGCGAAAGCGTCTCCCGGACAGGCCCACTACGCAGCCACGAGCTTACGAACGCAGCGGAGGCATGGGGCTTGAGACGGACCTTCAAACAGCCAGTGCCACAAAGCCAGTCGGTCGCATTGTCCGAAACTACCGCACACCGCCCCATCTCTCCTCTGCGGCCAATGACTATTTCCCCCGGCTTGAGCCGATGTTGTTCCAGTCGTTGGGCATCAACTTCGCTAACAGCGCAGGTGTAGTCGGGGACTAGACGGCCATCCGAGATATTGGATGGATTGATTATCGGAATGCCGCCATCAACGTAGTCATCTGCATGCAACTGACTTCCAAACGGCCCTGTCTGCAAGAGTTCGCTGAGGTGCAGTAATGGAACTACCTCCCAGTGTGCTGGAATTTCCCCGACGCCGGCGATTCCGCTGTCCTTGTACTTCCCATACCTCGGCAGGCTCATTCCGCCAGCCCTTCCAGCATCGCCATGATCCGCGCGGTGACGCCCTTCAGTTCCTCGTCGATCTCGTGCAGGCTGCGCGGCGGCTCGAAGACGTAGAAGTGGCGGTTGAAGGGGATCTCGTAGCCGACCTTGGACTTCTCACGATCGATCCAGGCATCCGGCGCATGAGGCAGGACTTCACGCTGGAAGTAGGCATCGATGTCCTCGGTGAGCGGCACGTTCTCGGTGTCGCGCAGGCTGCTGTCGGGCTGGGGCTTGCCTTTCTGCTTGCCGCGCTCGCCGAGCACGATGTTGCCCGCGTCGTCGCGCAGCGGGCGCTCGACGGTGATGGTGGTGTAGCCGAACTCCTCGTTCTTGAAGACACGGGAGATGGGCACGCGCTTCACCTTGCCGCCTTCGGGGGCTGCCGGCTCGGCGTCGCCGAAGAGCAGGATCTGGCGGGCGACTTCCTTGCCCGCTGCGTCGAGCACGATGGCATGTTCGGCCTCGACGAACTCGCCGAACAGCCGGGTGATGTCGGCGATGTGCTGCTCGGAGAGCTCCTTGCGCTTGCTGCCGAGGCTCTTCCTCATCTTCTGCCAGAAGCTGCTGGCGTCGATGAGCTGCACCCAGCCCTTGCGCTCGTCGGGCTTCTTGTTGGAGAGCACCCAGATGTAGGTGCTGATCCCTGTGTTGTAGAACATGTCGGTGGGCAGGCCGATGATGGCTTCCACCAGATCGTTCTCGAGCACGTAGCGGCGGATCTCGGATTCGCCACTGCCGGCGCCGCCGGTGAAGAGCGGTGAGCCGTTGAGGACGATGCCGATGCGGGCGCCGCCATCCACCGCCGGGCGCATCTTGCTGATGAGGTGGAGCAGGAACAGCATCGAGCCGTCCGAGACCCGCGGCAGGCCGGGGCCGAAACGCCCGTCGAAGCCTTTTTCGGCGGCTTCCTTGCGCACGACCGATTCGACCTTCTTCCACTCGACGCCGAAGGGCGGGTTGGAGAGCATGTAGTCGAACCTGGTGTTGGCGTGGCCGTCGTCCGACAGGGTGTTGCCCGCCACGATGTTGTGCACGTCCTGCCCCTTGATGAGCATGTCGGCCTTGCAGATGGCGTAGGACTCGTCGTTGAGCTCCTGCCCGAACAGGTTGAGGCGGCCGGCGGGGTTGTGCTCGTGCAGGTATTCGCCGGCCACCGAGAGCATGCCGCCGGTGCCGGCGGTGGGGTCGTAGAGGGCGCGCACCACGGCGTTGCCGGCGGTGAGCACGTCGTCGTCCTCGATGAAGATCAGGTTCACCATCAGGCGGATGACCTCTCGCGGGGTGAAGTGCTCCCCGGCCGTCTCGTTGGAGATTTCGGCGAACTTGCGGATCAGCTCTTCGAAGACGAGGCCCATCTGGACGTTGTCCACCACGTCGGGGTGCAGATCGATGTTGGCGAACTTCTCGGTGACGAGGTAGAGCAGCCCGGCCTTGGCGAGGCGTTCGACCTGGGTGAAGAAGTCGAAGCGCTCGAAGATGTCGCGGGCCGCAGGCGAGAAGCCCTGGATGTGGGCGTAGAGGTTCTGGCGGATGTGGTCCTGGTCGCCGAGCAGGGTGGAAAGATCGAGCGGCGAGGTGTTGTAGAAGTAGCGCTGACCGGCCGCGCGGCGCAGGAAGGGGTCGGGGTTGAGGCCGGCCTTGGTTTTGGCTTCCAGCTCGGCGAGCACGACGGGTTTGGTGGCCGCCAGCACGCAGTCGAGGCGCCGCAGGACGGTGAAGGGCAGGATGACCTTGCCGTATTCGGATTGTCTGTAGTCGCCACGCAGCAGATCGGCGACGGACCAGATGAAGGACGAGAGGGCCTGGTGGTTCATTGTTCTTGTGGGTGAGCGGTTCGGCGCATGCCCCGGAGTTGGGCAAAACCTCGCGATTCTACGTCTCAGGCGACGGATCGTCGCTGCCGACGACCGTGGGCGTGGGTCGGGCAGGTGAGGGTCGATGGAGGGGGAGCGTGGCTGTGGCTGGAATCCGCTTTTGTACCTACGCAAATGCCGCGCCCGGTGATGCGCAAACCCGTTGACTTTGATCAAACTAAACGTATGATTAAAACGTCTGTTTGATTTTGCTCCGTCAGCCATCTTTCGAGGCCACGCCCATGCGCGACGATTCCGCCAAGACTTCGCCCGATACCCGCAGTCGCATCCTCGATGCGGCCGAGGTGCTGTTCATGGAGCATGGCTTCGACGGGACGTCGATGCGCATGATCACCGGCAGTGCCGGGGTCAATCTGGCCGCGGTGAATTACCACTTCGGCGCCAAGGAACTGCTGATCCAGGAGGTCTTTCGCAGGCGGCTGACCGATCTCAACAACGCGCGTCTGGCGGTGCTGCATCAGATGGAAGCCGAGGCGGGCGGGGCACCGCTCAAGCCGAGCCGCATCGTCGATGCCTTCTTCGGCACCGCGCTGCGGATGGCGGCCGATGTGGAGGGCGGCGGGCATACCTTCATGTGTCTGCTTGGCCGCACCTACACCGAACCCAACGAGTTCGTGCGCAAGTTTCTGGCGGAGGAGTACGCCGAGTGCGTCGAGCGCTTTCTCTCGGCGCTGTACAGGGCACTGCGCGAGGTGGAGCGCAAGGAGATTCTGTGGCGCTTCCATTTCATGATGGGTGCCATGTCCTACGCCATCGCCGGCACCGACGCGCTGCAACTTGTCACCGGCAAATTCGATGATGAACACCCGTCGCGCCTGGCGCCGCGGTTGATGAGTTTTCTGCTGGGCGGCCTGCGGGCGCCGCTGGCGGATTTTGGTTCGAACCCATAAAGAATTGGATGTGGGCCGCTATTGACGGCTCCGCACGTGAGGAGACATCTCATGGCTTACTGGTTTCTGGTTTCCCTCCCTCCCCTGGTGGTCGCGCTCGCCTACGGGCGAGCGCCTTTTTTTGCCTGGTATGGGGTGGGGTTGGCGTGGATTGCGGCGCTCGGCTGGCTGGCCGCGTGGCCAGTGGCGCTGACTGCCGGCGCGGTGGCTGCGGTGGCGGCGATCGGGGCGGTCTTCCTGCTGCCCGGTGTGCGGCGCGGGCTGGTGACGGCGCAGATCTTCAAGCCTTTCCGCAAGGCGCTGCCTTCCATGTCGCAGACCGAAAAGGACGCGCTCGAGGCCGGCACCGTGTGGTGGGAAGGCGAGCTGTTTGCCGGCAAGCCGGATTGGAACCGCCTGCTGGCTTTCCCCAAGCCAACGTTGACGCCCGAGGAGCAGCGCTTTCTGGATGTTGAAACCGATGAACTGTGCCGACTGACCAAGGATTGGGAATGCACCCAGCAGCAGGACATGCCGGCCGAAGTGTGGCGTTACATCAAGGAGAAGGGCTTCCTCGGGATGATCATTCCCAAGGAGTTCGGCGGCAAGGGCTTCTCGGCCTACGCCCATTCGCAGGTGGTGACCAAGCTGTCCACCCGCTCGTCGGCGCCGGCCGTGACGGTGATGGTGCCCAACTCCCTCGGCCCCGCCGAGCTGCTGCTGCACTACGGCACGCCAGAGCAGAAGCGCCACTACCTGCCGCGCCTCGCCAGTGGTCAGGATATCCCCGCCTTTGCGCTCACCAGCCCGTGGGCGGGTTCGGATGCGGCGTCGATCCCGGATTCGGGCGTGATCTGCCGCGACATTTTCCAGGGCCGCGAGGTGCTGGGGATGCGCGTCAGCTTCGACAAGCGTTACATCACCCTGGCGCCGGTGTGCACGGTGTTCGGGCTGGCTTTCCGCCTGTATGACCCGATGCACCTGCTGGGCGACGTGGAAGATCTCGGCATCACCTGCGCGCTGGTGCCCCACGACCACCCGGGCGTGGATATCGGCCGGCGCCACTTTCCGCTCAACGCGGTGTGGATGAATGGCCCGATCCGCGGTAAGGACGTGTTCATGCCGCTGGAGTTCATCATCGGCGGGCCGGCGATGGCAGGGCAGGGCTGGCGGATGTTGATGGAGTGCCTGGCGGCCGGCCGTTCGATCTCGCTGCCCGGCTCCAACACCGGCATGCTCAAGATGACGGCCCGCGCGGTGGGCGCCTATGCCCGCGTGCGCTACCAGTTCAAGACAGCGGTGGGCAAGTTCGAGGGCGTGGAAGAAGCGCTCACCCGCATCGGCGCCAACGCCTACCTGTGCGACGCCGCCCGGGTGATGACTGCCGGCGCCATCGACCTGGGCGAAAAGCCGTCCGTCGTGTCGGCCATCGTCAAATACCACGTCACCGAACGCGCCCGGCAATCGGTAAATGACGGCATGGACGTGATCGGCGGCAAGGGCATCTGTCTGGGCCCGCAGAACTTCCTCGGCCGCGCCTACCAGCAGGTGCCGGTGGGCATCACCGTGGAAGGCGCCAACATCCTCACCCGCAGCCTGATCCTCTTCGGCCAGGGCGCGATCCGCTGTCACCCGTATGTGCTGAAGGAGATGGATGCCGCCCGCAGTGGCGATCTCAAGGCCTTCGACGACGCCTTCTGGGGCCATATCGGCTACACCGTGGGCAACGCCGGCCGGGCACTGGTGATGGGTATGACCGGATCCCACTTCGTGGCGGTGCCGGACGGCATTGCGCCGGAGGTGCGCCGTTACTACCAGCAACTCACCCGCTTCTCGGCTGCCTTCGCCTTCATCGCCGACATCTCGATGGGCACCCTCGGCGGCGCGCTCAAGCGCAAGGAGAAGCTCTCGGCACGACTGGGTGACATCCTCTCGCTGATGTATCTGGCGTCCGCCACCCTCAAGCGTTTCGAGGACGAAGGCCGCCAGAGTGCCGATCTGCCGCTGCTCCACTGGGCGATCTGGGATTGCATGTTCAAGATCCAGAGCGCCTTCGAGGGCGTGATCGCCAACTTCCCCAACCGCTTCTTCGCGCTGCTGCTGCGCCGGGTGGTGGTCTTCCCGCTGGGCCGGCCCTACGTGGTGCCGTCCGACAAGCTGGGCCACGAAGTGGCGACGCTGCTGATCAACCCGTCCGAGACCCGCGACCGCCTGACCTCCGACGTGCATCTGCCCACCGATCTGGAAGAGCCCGTCGGCGCGCTGGAGGCCGCGCTGGTGGCCACCCTCGCCGCCGAGCCCGTCGAGGCCAAGGTGCGCCAGGCGATCAAGCGCGGCGAGTTCAAGCCCGGCCTGCTGGTGAATGGCGGCGTCGATGCGCTGTACGACGCGGCCTTCACCGCCGGCATCATCAGCGGCGACGAGCATCGCCTGATCCGCCGCCGCGGCGAGCTGCGCGACAAGGTGATCCGCGTGGATGACTTCCCCTACGACTTTGGCCTGCGCGAGGCGCTCGCCGACATGACCGAACCGCAGAAGCAGGCCGCCTGAGCTCCGCCATGAACCAGCCGATCTACATCATCGACGGGGCGCGCACCCCATTCCTCAAGGCTCGCAACGCGCCGGGGCCTTTCGCGGCGTCGGATCTGGCCACGGCGGCCGGCAGCGCGCTGCTCGCCCGCCAGCGCTTTGCGCCGGACCAGCTGGACGAGGTCATCCTCGGCTGCGCCGCGCCGTCGCCCGACGAGGTGAATATCGGCCGTGTGGTGGCCCTGCGCATGGGCTGCGGCATCGACGTGCCGGGCTGGACGGTGATGCGCAACTGCGCGTCGGGCATGCAGGCCATCGACTCGGCCATCGCCAACATCGAGCGGCGGCGTTCGCAGCTTGTGCTGGCGGGCGGCGTGGATGCGCTCTCGCGGGCGCCGCTGCTGTATTCCGACCCGATGGTGCGCTGGTTTGCCGGCTGGATGGGTGCCCGCAGCGTGGGTGAAAAGCTGGCGATGATCCGGCGTTTCAAGCTGGGCTATCTGGCGCCGGTGATCGGCATCATGAAGGGGCTGACTGATCCCATCGTCGGCCAGCTGATGGGTCAGACCGCCGAGAACCTGGCGTTCGAGTTCGGTATCACCCGCGACGAGATGGACGCCTTTGCGGTGGAGAGCCACCGCCGCGTTGCCGCGGCGCAGGACGCCGGGCACTTTGCCGAGATCGTGCCGCTGGTGGACAAGGATGGCACCGTCTACGCCCAGGATGACGGCCTGCGCCGGGACGCGTCGATGGCCGGCCTCGCCAAGCTCAAGCCCTTCTTCGACAAGAAATACGGCCGCGTCACGCCCGCCAACAGCTCGCAGATCACCGACGGTGCCGCGTGGCTGATCCTCGCCTCGGAAGAAGCCGTCGCGCAGCACGGGCTCGAACCCATCGGCCGCATCGTCGACACCGAATGGGCCGGGCTGGAGCCCGAGCGGATGGGCCTCGGCCCGGTGCATGCGGCCTCGCCGATCCTCTCGCGCAACGGCCTCATGCGCGACGACATCGATCTGTGGGAAATCAACGAAGCCTTTGCCGCCCAGGTGATCGCCTGCCTGCGGGCCTGGCAGAGCGACGACTATTGCCGCACGCGCCTGGGCCTGCCCGGGGCGCTGGGCGCCATCGACCCGGCGAGGCTCAACGTGGATGGCGGCGCCGTGGCGCTGGGCCATCCGGTGGGGGCGAGCGGGGCGCGCATCGTGCTGCATCTGCTCCACGCCCTGCGGCGCACGGGCGGTAAGCGGGGGATCGCCAGCATCTGCATCGGCGGTGGTCTGGGTGGCGCGATGCTGGTGGAGACGCTGTGATGAATATGATTCACTGGAAATTGAGTCGCGATGCGGATGGTATCGCTTTTGCCACCCTCGACGTGGCCGATTCGACCACCAACACCCTCGGCGCGGCAGTGATGACCGAACTGGGGCTGCTCCTCGACGAACTCGACCGCCAGCCCCCCACCGGGCTGGTGATCCGCTCGGGCAAGGCGGCGGGCTTCATCGCCGGGGCCAACATCGAGGAATTCACCGCCATCGACTCCGCCGCCGCGGCGCGGGTGCTGGTGGAGCGGGGCTGGAAGCTCTTCAACCGCCTCGCCGCCGTGGCTTACCCCACGCTGGCGCTGGTGCGCGGGCATTGCATGGGCGGCGGCTTCGAGCTGGCGCTGGCCTGCCGCTACCGTATCGCGGTGGATGAGCCCGGCACCCGCATGGCGCTGCCGGAGGTAATGCTGGGCATCTACCCGGCCTGGGGCGGCATGCTGCGCCTGCCGCAGCTGATCGGCCCGGCTGCGGCCCTGGACCTGATGCTCACTGGCAAGGGCGTGGATGCCCGCAAGGCCAAGCGCCTGGGCCTCGCCGACGAAGCCGTGCCTGCCCGCGTGATGGACAACGCGGCGCGAATGCTGGTGCTATCCGGCCGCGAGCCGCGCCAGTTGCCCTTCTTGCAAAAGCTGATGAACGGCCCGCTGTCCGGCATCGTGGCCAGCAAGGCGCGCCAGCAGGTGGCCACCAAGGCCCGGCCGGAGCACTACCCGGCGCCCTACGCGATCATCGACATCTGGGCCAGTCACGGCGGCAACGCGCTGGCGGTGCCGGCCAGCTCGCCTTCGTCGCTGGAGGCGATCTTCCGCTCGCCCACCGCCAGGAATCTGATACGGGTGTTCTTTTTGCAGGAGCGCATGAAGGGCTTCGGCAAGGGTTCGGACTTTGAGCCCAGGCGCGTGCATGTGGTGGGCGCCGGTGTGATGGGCGGCGACATCGCCACCGAATGCGCGCTACGCGGGATGATCGTGACCCTGCAGGATCAATCCGTCGAACGCATGGCCCCGGCCATCGCCCGGGCCGGCAAGCGCATCGAACGCAAGTTCCGCGGCAAGCCGCGGGAGGCGCGCTTTGCGCTCGATCGTCTGATCCCCGACCCGGCCGGCGCTGGCGTGGCCCAGGCCGATCTCATCATCGAGGCGATCTTCGAGAACCTCGACGCGAAGCGCGCCCTGTTTGCCGACATCGAGAAGCGCGCCCGGCCCGACGCGGTGCTGGCGTCCAACACATCGAGCCTGCGCATCGCCGACATCGCCACCGCGCTCGCCGATCCGAGCCGGCTGGTGGGCATCCATTTCTTCAACCCGGTGGCCGTGCTGCCGCTCGTCGAGGTGGTGAAGAGCGCCGTGTCGGCCGACGAACCCTATCGCCGCGCGGCAGCCTTCGTGCGCAAGCTCGACAAGCTGCCGCTGCCGGTGAAGGACGAGCCGGGTTTCCTGGTCAATGCGGTGCTCGGGCCTTACATGTACGAGGCGCTGCGCTGCGTGGACGAAGGTGTCGCGCCCGAGACCATCGATGCCGCGCTGGTGGCCTACGGCATGCCGATGGGGCCGGTGGAGCTGATGGATACGGTCGGCCTCGACATCGCGGTGGCCGCCGGCAAGACCCTGGCGGGCGCCGACGCGGTGCTGCCGAAGGCCCTGGCCGATCGCGTGGCCGCCGGCCAGCTCGGCAAGAAGAGCGGGCAGGGGTTCTACACGTGGATCGATGGCAAGGCGAAAAAGGCTGCCGCGAGTGCGCCGCCGGCCGGGCTGGCCGAACGGATTGCCGCGCCGCTGCTGGCTGCCGCCGGGCGCTGCGTTGAAAAAGGCGTGGTCGAGGATGCCGATCTGGCCGACGCCGGGGTTATATTCGGGACCGGCTTTCCGCCTTTCACCGGCGGGCCACTGAATCTGTCCCGCGCCGGCAGCGCCGGCTGAACCAACCCGAGGAACCGCTCCATGTGCAATCAACCCACCCAGCTTCCGCCAGACCAGATGCCGGTCCTGCGCGTGATGCCGATGCCGGCCGATCTCAACCCGTCCGGCGATGTGTTCGGCGGCTGGATCATGGCCCAGGTGGATATCGCCGGCGCCGTGCCGGCCATCAAGCGGGCCCGCGGCCGGGTGGCCACCATCGCGGTCAATTCCTTCCTGTTCAAGCAGCCGGTGTCGGTGGGCGACATCGTCAGCTTCTACGCGGAAGTCATCAAGGTGGGCAAAAGTTCGATCACCGTGGATGTGGCGGTGTACGCCGAGCGCAACCCCGAGCACCCCATCGTCGTCAAGGTGACCGAGGCCGTGCTCACCTACGTGGCAGTGGACAAGAACGGCCAGAAGCGGGAAATTCCGCCTGAATCGAACGTCTGACCCGGAATCGTCATCACCCTTGCCGCGAATCCCCAGGGGATTCGTCCAACCAGACACGCCCGGGACGTCGCGCAGCCCGAGGCTTGCACACAATGACAGCGCCCATGTGAGGAGACACCATGAAGATGAAAACCATCGCCCGTCTGATCCCCCTGCTGGCCGCCGGCTTCGCCAGCGGTCAGGCCGCCGCTGCCGGCTTTCAGCTGCTCGAGCAGAACGCCAGCGGCATCGGCAACGCCTACGCGGGGTCGGCAGCGGTTGCCGAGAACGCCAGCACGATCTTCTTCAATCCGGCGGGCATGACGCAGCTCAAGGATCGGGAGGTGTCGGTGGGCATGTCGGCCGTGCGTCCGACCTTCAAGTTCGACAACCGGGGTTCGTCGAGCCTTGGCGCGCTCGCTTCTGCGGGTGAAGGTAACGACGCGGGCAGCTGGGCCTTCATTCCCAACGCCTACCTGTCGTGGGCGCTGACCAAGGACGTCTACGCCGGCCTCGGCATCGGCGCACCGTTCGGGCTGGTCACCGAATACGACAACCCGTGGCTGGGCGGCGCCCAGGCGGTGAAGTTCGACATCAAGACCATGAACCTCAACCCCAGCCTGGCCTGGCGCATCAACGACAGGATCTCGGTGGGCGGTGGTCTCAACTACCAGAAGATGAAGGTGGAGTACATCCGCCAGGCGACGGTCACTTCCGCCGCCCTTGCCGCCACCACAGCCACCCTGTCGGCGGACAACGACGCCTGGGGCTGGAACGTGGGTGCGCTGTTCACCCTGAGCCCGACGACCAAGGTGGGCGTGTCCTACCGTTCGTCCATCAAGCACGACCTGAAGGGTGATCTGACCGTTGCGGGCCCGGCTGCCGGCGCCAACGCGGCGCTCACCACCGGTGCGGCCAAGGCAGACGTCGAACTGCCCGAAACCTTCATCCTGAGCGTGGTGCAGAACCTCAACGAGAAGTGGGAGATGCTCGGCGACGTCTCCTGGACCGGCTGGAGCAGCATTCCGAAGGTGGACATCGTGCGCACCGCGGGCGCGCTCAATGGCGTGACGGTGCAGACCCTCGACACCAAGTTCCGCGACACCTGGCGCCTGGCGCTGGGCACGAACTACCGCCTGAACGAGCAGGTCAAGCTGAAGTTCGGCGTGGCCTACGAACAGAGCCCGGTGCAGAGCGATCAGCATCGCCTCGTGTCGCTGCCGGACAGCAACCGCACCTGGCTGTCCACCGGTGCACAGATCAAGGTCACCAAGGATTCGACACTTGATCTCGGCGCGGCTTACCTGCGCGTGGCCGAGTCGCACATCGACAACAACCAGGCGGCCCTGGGTCGTGGTCGCGTGACGGGTGTGTACGACGCTCGCGTGTGGATCCTCGGCGGCCAGTACTCGATGGCTTTCTGATCTGCCGTACTCTCCCGGCGCCTGCATCACGGGCGCCGGTCTTCATCTGGCCCCTTCATGCCGCGCATTGACTCCGCCCCCGACGCCAAGACCCGCATCCTCGACGCCGCCGAGCGGCTGTTCATGGAAAACGGCTACGCCGCCACCTCGATCCGCATGATCACCGGCGCCGCCGGTGTGCCGGTGGCACTGGTCAATTACCACTTCGGCTCCAAGCAGGGGCTGATGGAGGCGGTGTACGAGCGGGCGCTGGGCAGCCGTGGTGGCAGCCGGGTGAGCTTCCTCGACAAGCTCGAGCTGGATGCCGCCGGCAAGCCCATTGCCGTGGACGTGCTGGTGGATGCCTTCCTGTCGTCGGCGCTGCGCCTCACCCGCAAGGACACCATCTCGGGCGAGGTCTTCAAACAGCTCATAGGGCGTGCCTTCTACGAGCCCGGCCCGGGTACCGAGGCCTTCTTTCCCGACGAATACCGGGAAGCGGTGGATCGCTACCGTCAGGCCTTCATGCGCACGCTACCCCACCTCACCCAGGATGACGTGGTGTGGCGGATGTACTTCTTCGTCGGCATCGTCGCCTACGCGATGGCCGGAAAGGATGTGATGCGGATGACCGAAACCTATTCCCTCGCCGACGCCGGTAATCCTGAAGGCATCATGGCTCGCCTGCGACCCTTTGTGGTGGCGGGTTTTCTGGCCCCGGAAGGCACGCTGCCGACTTCCGTCGGGCTCTGATTTTTTCTGGTTGTTGCATCTAAATTCATGATTGCGCTAAGATTTGAACAGTTGTTCAAATAAATCGCGGAATTCTTGAACCATAAAGCCGGCCTATCGACGGGCCGCATCTGAAGGAGGAGCAAGTGAGCAGACTCATCATTCGCAAGGTGGCCGTGCTGGGTGCCGGCGTCATGGGGGCGCAGATCGCCGCCCACTGCGCCAACGCCAGCGTGCCGGTCATCCTCTTCGACCTGCCGAAGGAAGGCGACCCCAACGCCATCGCCAAGAAGGCCGTGGACGGGCTCAAGAAGCTCGATCCGGCGCCCCTCGCCACCCGCGATCGGGCCCAGTTCATCGAGGTGGCCAACTACGGTTCGGATCTGGAAAAGCTGCGCGACTGCGACCTCATCATCGAGGCCATCGCCGAGAAGATGGAATGGAAGCTCGACCTGTACGCCAAGGTCGGCCCCTACATCCGCCCGGATGCGATCTTCGCGTCCAACACCTCCGGCCTGTCGATCAATTCGCTGGATCAAGGCTTGCCGGAAGCCATGCGGGACCGCTTCTGCGGCATCCACTTCTTCAACCCGCCGCGCTACATGGCGCTGGTCGAACTGATCCCCACCGCCCGCACCCAGCCGGCGATGCTTGATGATCTCGAGGCGTGGCTCACCACCCGTCTGGGCAAGAGCATCGTCCGCGCCAAGGACACCCCCAACTTTGTCGCCAACCGGGTGGGCGTGTTCTCGATCCTCGCGGTGATGCACCACACCGCGCGCATGGGCCTGGGCTTCGACGAGGTGGATGCGCTTACCGGCCCGCTCATCGGCCGTCCCAAGAGCGCCACCTACCGCACCGCCGACGTGGTGGGTCTCGACACCCTGGCCCACGTGGTCGGCACCATGGACGCGACCCTGCCGGACGACCCCTGGCACGGCTACTTCAAGTCGCCCGAGTGGCTCGCCGGCCTCATCGCCAAGGGCGCGCTGGGCCAGAAGACCAAGGGCGGCATCTTCCGCAAGGAAGGCAAGGTCATCAACGTGCTGGATCTGGCCTCGGGCGCCTACCGCCCCAGCGCCGGCGAGGTTGCGCCCGAAGTGCTGGCCATCCTCAAGAACCGCAACCCGGCCGAGAAATTCGCCCAGCTGCGCGCGAGCCAGCACCCGCAGGCCCAGTTCCTGTGGGCGATCTTCCGCGACGTGTTCCACTACTGTGCCTTCCAGCTCGGCTCGATTGCCGACAACGCCCGTGACGTGGATTTCGCCATGCGCTGGGGCTTTGGCTGGCAGCAGGGCCCCTTCGAGGCCTGGCAGGCCGCCGGCTGGCAGGCCATCGCCAACGCCATCAAGAACGACATCGAAGCCGGTGCGGCGATGGTGAGTGCGCCGCTGCCCGCCTGGGTGTTCGACGGCCGCCAGGGCGTGCATACGCCGGACGGTTCGTGGAGCGCCAGCGACGCGGCCCTGAAGCCCCGCTCGACCCTGCCGGTGTATCAGCGCCAGCTCTTTCCCGAGCGCGTGCTCGGCGAGGCCGCGCCGGATGCCGGCGTCACCCTGTGGGAAAACGAAGGCGTGCGCCTGTGGAATCTCCCGGCCAAGGACGCCCGCATCGGCATCATCTCCTTCAAGTCGAAGATGCACGCGGTCGGTGACGAGGTGCTGGACGGTGTGCTCGAAGCCATCGCCCGCGCCGAGCGCGACCTGGACGGCCTGGTGATCTGGCACGAGGCGCCGTTTGCCGTGGGCGCCAACCTGGCGCAGGTGGTTGAAGCCTGCAAGGCTGGCCAGTTCGACCGCCTCGAGAAGACCGTTGCCAAGTTCCAGCAGGCCTCGATGGCCCTCAAGCATTCCGCGGTGCCCACCGTGGCGGCGGTGCAGGGCATGGCGCTGGGCGGCGGCTGCGAGTTCGTGATGCACGCCACCCATCGGGTGATGGCGCTGGAGAGCTACGTGGGCCTCGTCGAGGCTGGCGTCGGCCTGATCCCCGCGGGCGGCGGCTGCAAGGAGTTCGCGCTGCGGGCCGCCGGCCTCGCCAGCCGGGCGGCGGGTGGCGACGTGTTCCCCTTCATCCAGACCATGTTCCAGACCATCGCCATGGCCAACGTCTCCAAGAGCGCCCTGCAGGCGGTGGAGCTGGGCTTCGCGAAGGAATCCGACGACATCCTCTTCAACGCCAACGAGCTGCTCCATGTGGCCCTGGCCCGCGCCCGGGCGATTGCCGAATCCGGCTACCAGCCGCCGCTCGTCCAGCGCGCCGTGCAGGTGGCTGGCCGTAACGGCATCGCCACCTGCGAGATGATGCTCATCAACATGAAGGAGGGTGGCTTCATCTCTGCGTGGGATTACCGCGTCGCCAAAGCGGCCGCCACCGCCCTGTGCGGCGGCGAGGTGGAAACCAACGCGAAGGTGTCGGAGCAGTGGATTCTCGACGTGGAGCGCGCGCTCTTCGTGGATCTGCTCAAGACCGAAAAGACCCAGCAGCGCATCGTGCACATGCTGGAAACCGGCAAGCCGCTGCGCAACTGATTGATTGCAGTGAGGAGTATGGAGAAAGGAGTGATGAGGCCTTGTTTGCGCCCCTGTGCGCTGGCGATCGTCAGCGCACCAAGGCTGGTGCCGGTCTCCTCACGCTTCACGCCTTACTCCTCACTGCCCCAAAGGAGAATTCGATGAAACAGATTCAGGAAGCCTACATCGTTGCCGCCACCCGCACGCCGGTGGCCAAGCGCAACGGGATGTTCCGCAACGTGCGTCCGGACGACATGCTGGCCCATGTGCTGTCGGCGGTCGTCGCCAAGGTGCCGGGGCTCGACGCCACCGAGATCGGTGACGTGGTGGTCGGCTGTGCCATGCCGGAAGCCGAGCAGGGCATGAACGTGGCGCGCATCGGCGTGCTGCTGGCCGGCCTGCCCAACACCGTGCCGGGCATCACCATCAACCGCTTCTGCTCGTCCGGCCTGCAGGCCGTGGCTGACGCCGCCGCGCGCATCCGCCTGGGCGAAGCCGACGTGATGATCGCCGCCGGTACCGAGAGCATGACCGTGATGCCCCAGATCATGGGCAACAAGATCTCCCTCAACCCGGCCATCTTCGCCAAGGATGAAAACCTCGGCATCGCCTTCGGCATGGGCCTCACCGCCGAGAAGGTCGCCCAGCAGTGGGGCATCGACCGCGCCGCGCAGGATGCCTTCGCGGTGCAGTCCAACCAGCGTGCTGCCGCAGCCATCGCCGCCGGTGCCTTCCGTGACGAGATCACGCCCTACACCGTGCGCACCCACGCGCCGGGCGAGGGCGGCACGGTGCGCGTCACCGAGCGCATCTGCGACACCGACGAAGGTCCGCGGGGCGACGCCACCGTCGAGAGCCTCGGCAAGCTCAAGCCGGTGTTCGCCGCCCGGGGTTCGGTGACGGCCGGCAACAGCTCCCAGATGTCCGACGGCGCCGGTGCGGTGCTGCTGATGTCCGAGGCGGCGGTCAAGCGCTACGGCGTCAAGCCGATCGCGCGCTTCTGCAGCTATTCGGTGGCCGGCGTGCCGCCGGAGATCATGGGCATCGGCCCGGTCGAGGCCATCCCCCGTGCCCTCAAGGCGGCCGGCATCCAGCAGTCCGATCTCGACTGGATCGAGCTGAACGAAGCCTTTGCGGCCCAGGCCCTGGCAGTCATGAAGCAGCTCGACATGGATCCGTCCAGGATCAACCCCCAGGGCGGCGCCATCGCCCTCGGCCACCCGCTGGGCGCCACCGGGGTGATCCGTGCCGCCACGCTGATGAGCGCCTTCCAGCGCACCTCGGCTCGCTACGGCATGATCTCCATGTGCATCGGTACCGGCATGGGTGCCGCGGGCATCTTCGAGAAAGTGTGATCTGCCGCGTCCCCGGCCCGTTGCGGGCCGGGGTGCCCGAGTCCGGATGAATCCGCTCCCGGCGGCACGGGCCGACATGCGTCCGTCCCTGCTGATCCAGACCAAGTTACGCCCGCCGGCGCTGTCGGCGGGCGTGCTGCTTCGTCCGCGTCTGGTGGATGCGCTCTGTGCGCCGGGGCAGCCGCCGGTGCTGCGGGTGTGCGCCTCGCCAGGTGCCGGCAAGACGACCCTGCTCGCCCAGCTGCGCGAACGCCTTGGCGGCCTGGGCTGGCTGGTGGCCTGGCTCAGCCTCGACCGGGAGGACGACGATCCCGGCCTGTTCTTTCAGTACGTTGTCGCTGCGCTGGGCGGCGACGACGGTGTGGCCCGCGAGGCGGCGAAGCTCCTGGCCGGGGATGCGCTGGCCTCGCCCCGCGCGGTGCTGGCAGCGCTCATCAACGGGCTGGCCCGTTCGCCGGTGCCGGTGGCGCTGATCCTCGATGACGCCGACGCGCTCACCGCGCCATCGCTCCTCGACGCCCTGCAGACCCTCGTCCGCTACGCGCCGCCCGCGTTCCGGCTGATCCTCGCCGGGCGCGGTGCGCCGGCCCTGCCGTTTGCAACGCTGGCGGCGCGGGGGCAGTTGACCAGCATCGGCGAACCCGAGCTGCGCTTCGCTGCCGACGAGGCGCGACACTGCTTTGAAGGCCTGGGCGGCCCGCTGGCCAAAGTCGCCGTGGCCGACGCCGTATGGCGCACCACCGAAGGCTGGGCCGCCGGCATGTATCTGGTGGCCCTGTCGGTGCGCGCTGCCGACGACGCCGACACCCTGATGGACGGCATCCGCATCCGGGCCGGGGAGGGCGTGGCGGCGTATCTGGCCGAGAACGTCCTGGCCGGGCTCGACCCGGCCCGGGTGGATTTCCTGCTGGCGGCTGGTCCGCTCGACCGCTTCTGCCCGGCGCTGTGTGCTGCGGTGAGCGGTCAGCCCGACGCCCGTCGGGTGCTCGACGCGCTTGCCGGGCAGAATCTTTTCGTCAAGCCGCTCGACGACGGCTGGTTCCGTTTCCACGCGCTGTTTGCCGATTACCTTCGCGCACGCCTGGCTCGGGACGATCCGGCACGCCTGCGCCGCATCCAGCTCACCGCGGCCCGCTGGTGCGCCGATGCGGGCTTGTGGCAGGAGGCGGTGCGCTACGCCCTGGCCGGCGGCGATGCGCCCGGCGCGACTCGCTGGGCCGAGGCCTGCGCGATGGGGCTGGTGCAGGCCGGCGACATCCGCACCGTCACCGGCTGGCTGGCCCTGCTACCTCCGGCGCTGGTGGCCGGCAGCCTGGGCCTGCGGCTGGCCCACGCCTGGGCGCTGGCTTTCGGGCTTAGGCTGGGTGAAGCCCGCGACATGGTGAGCGGCATCGAGGCCGACGTGGCCAGTGGGCGTTTGCCGGTGCAGGCCGAGCCGGGTGAGCTGGCGGCGGTGAAGGGGCTGATCGCAGGGCTGTCGGATGAGAGCGAGGCCGCGATGGTGTTCGGCCGGCAGGCGCTGGACGAGGCCACGCGGGCCGATTCGTGGGTCGCCCAGATGGCGCGCAGCGTGATCCTGTTCGGGCTGCACACGGCCTCGCGCTTTGACGAGGCGACGGATCTGGCGGCCCGCTCGGCGCCGCTGGAGGCGGGCGGCTGTCCGCTGTTCGGCATGGTGTATCGGCTCAGCATGTCCGGGCTGGGGCACGGCATTGCCGGTCGGCTGGGCGAGGCGTCGGCCTTGCTGCGCGAGGCGCTGGCGCGCGCCGTGGCCGAATCCGGCCCGCTGTCGGCGGTGGCCGCGCTGCCGGTCGGCTATCTGGCCGAGATGCTCTACGAGCGGGGCGACCTGCAGACACTGGCCGACGTGATGGGCGGTCGCGCCGAGGTCGTGGCCGAAACGTGCCCGCTGGGATCGTGTGCCCGCTTTGCGGTGATCGGCGCCCGACTGGCCTTGCTGCGGGGCGACCGGGCCGCCGCGCTGGCCCGGCTCGATGCGGCAGATCAGCTGGGCGCGTCCCGTCGCTGGCTGCGCATGCGGGCGCTGATGCTGGTCGAGGCCGCGCGCATCCTGTGGCGGGGCGGTGAGGTGGTGGCGCTGCGCGAGCGCGTCGAGGCGCTGCGTGCCACGATGCCGGCCCGCCCGCCGCGGCAGGTGAGCAGCCTGATGGAAACCTGGCTTGCGTGGAGCGAAGCCCTGGCCGTGCTCGCCCTGGCCGAGGGGCGAGCCGCCGACGCGGTGGCCCGGCTCGACGCGTTGGTGGTGGCCTCCGATGAGGCGGGGTTTCACTACCGGGCGCTGCAGCGGCGCATTCTGCTGGCCGAGGCGCTCGATCTGGCCGGTCAGCGCCCTCGTGCGGTGGCGGAGCTCGCGGCGCTGCTGCCCCACGCCGCGCAGGCCGGGATGGTGCGCAGCCTGCTGGATGCCGGCCCGCGCGTCGAGGCGCTGCTGGCCGAAGCCCGGGCCGGCGCGGTTGCCGTGCCGGTGCCGTTGTCGGCCCGGGAGCGGGACATCCTGCAACGGGTGGCGCAGGGTTTGTCGAACAAGGCCATTGCGCGCGACGCCCAGGTGACGCCCGAAACGGTGAAGTGGCACCTCAGCAATATCTACGCGAAGCTCGGCGTGCGTAGCCGCACCGAGGCCATCCACCGGGCCTGCCAGGCTGGTCTGCTGCGCCCGCCGGCCGGCTGAAGCGCACCGCCGCCCCCCTTTTCGGGGGGGCGATTTCACCCCGCCCTAAGGCTAAGCTGCGGTCGCTTCCGCCATACCATAACAGTCCGAGGAGACCATCGTGCAAGCCGACATCCGCGCCGCCGGAGACGCCGCCGCGTCCGCCGACCAGCCTTACGCCTACCCGCTGCTCATCAAGCAGCTCCTGCACACGCCACTGGCCCACGCGCCCGATCAGGAGATCGTCTATCGCGACGTGTGCCGCCACACCTACCGTGATCTGGTGGCCCGCATCGGCCGCCTGGGCAGTGCCCTCAGCCGGCTGGGCGTGGGCCGCGGCGACACCGTCGCGGTGGCTGACTGGGATTCCCACCGCTATCTCGAGAGCTACTTCGCGATCCCGATGCTGGGTGCCGTGCTGATGACCGTGAACGTGCGCCTGTCGCCGGAGCAGATCGCCTATACCATCGATCACTGCAGCGCCGAGACGCTGCTCATCAACACCGAATTCCTGCCCATCCTCGATGGTATCCGCGACCGCCTGCCCAAGCTCAAGCGTGTCGTGTTGCTCTCCGACGAGCCCTGCGACCCGGCCGCCGTTGGCGCCATTGGCGAGTACGAAGCCCTGCTGGCCGATGCCGATCCGCAGCACGTGTTTCCGGATTTCGACGAGAACACCCGCGCCACCACCTTCTACACCACCGGTACCACCGGGCTGCCGAAGGGCGTGTTCTTCAGCCATCGTCAGCTGGTGCTCCACACCCTCGGTACGCTGGGCGGGCTGGCCGGCGCGGTGTCGGGCCAGCGCTTCCATCGGGGCGACGTGTACATGCCCATCACCCCGATGTTTCACGTGCACGCCTGGGGGCTGCCCTACGTGGCGACCATGCTGGGCGTGAAGCAGGTTTATCCTGGCCGCTACGTGCCGGACATGCTGCTGCAGCTGCGCCGTACCGAGGGCGTGACCTTCTCCCACTGCGTGCCCACCATCCTGCAGATGCTCCTGCTGGCGCCAGCAGCGAAGGAGATGGATCTATCCGGCTGGAAGATGGTGATCGGCGGTTCAGCCTTCACCGTGGGCCTCGCCACCCAGGCGGTGGCGCGGGGGATGGACGTGTTCACCGGCTACGGCATGTCCGAGACCTGCCCGATCCTGACCCTCGCCCAACTCAAGCCCGCCGACCTGGCGCTGCCCCCCGAGCAGACGGTGCCCGACCGCTGCCGCACCGGCCTGCCGATTCCGCTGGTGAACCTGCGCATCGTCGACGGCAACCTCGACGACGTGGCCCACGACGACCAGGCCCAGGGCGAGGTGGTGGTACGCGCCCCGTGGCTTACCCAGGGCTACCTGAACGACGCCGACGCCACCCGCCAGCTATGGCGCGGTGGCTGGCTGCACACCCAGGACATCGGGCGCATCGCTGCGAGCGGCTCGCTGCAGATCACCGACCGCATCAAGGACGTGATCAAGTCGGGCGGAGAGTGGATTTCTTCGCTGGAGATCGAGACGCTGATCTCCCAGCACCCCGCGGTGGCCGAAGTCGCGGTGCTGGGCATCCCCGACGCCCGCTGGGGTGAGCGGCCGCTGCCAGTGGTGGTGCCCAAGGCCGGCGCCGAAGGAGTGACGGCGGAGGACATCATCGCCCACCTGCGCGCCTTTGCCGATGTGGGGCGGATCTCCCGCTTCGCGGTGCCGGATCAGGTGCGCTTTGCCGACAGCCTCGAGAAGACCAGCGTCGGCAAGATCAACAAGCGCCAGATGCGCGAGCGCTACGCCGCGGGTTGAGCGGATGCACGCCCGGGCGGCTTTCGTCGTCCGGGCTCAGGGGGCAGAATGGCGCCTACCGAATCTTGAACCACAGGAACCGCCTTTCATGACTTCTCCCATCCTGCTCGACATGGTCGACGGCGTCGCGACGCTGACCCTCAACCGGCCGAAGGCGCTCAATGCCTTGTCCTTCGACATGATGCATGCGCTCTCCGACATCACCGCCCAGCTCGCCCATCGGGACGATCTGCGGGTGGTGGTGATCCAGGGTGCGGGCGACCACTTCATGGCCGGTGGCGACCTGAAGGATTTTGCCGGCCAGCTGCACCTGTCGCCGGAGAGCCGGATCGCCAGCTTTCGGGCGACCATCGAACAGCACATCAACCGCAGCGTCGAGGCGCTGGCCGAGCTGCGCGTGCCGGTGATCGGCCGCGTGCATGGCGCGTGCGCCGGCTTTGGCCTGTCGCTGGCGCTGGGCTGCGACATGGTGGTGGCGGCCGACAACGCCTACTTTACTACCGCCTACGCGAGCATTGCGTTGTCGGGCGACGGCGGGGTGTCGTGGTTCCTGCCGCGAATCGTCGGGCGCCACAAGGCTTTCGAATTGCTGTTGCTGGCCGACCGCTTCGACGCCCCTGAAGCCCTGCGCCTGGGTGTGGCGAACCGGGTCGTGCCGCTGGCCGAACTGGACGACGCGGTGGGCGCGCTGGTGCGTCGCATCCTCAGCGGCCCGCGGGAAACCTACGCCGAGATGAAGCGCCTGCTCAACCAGTCGCCCGACCAGAGCCTCGACACCCAGTTGCTGCTCGAAGCCGAAGCCTTTGCCCGCTGCGCGGCCCGGCCGGATTTCGACGAAGGCATCAACGCCTTCCTGGGCAAGCGCAAGGCCCGATTCAACGGCTGAAGCCGGTCAGCTGCGCGGCCGGAACTCGCCGCACCAGGCCAAGCCGCTGACAATCGGAAAGCGCCAGCGGTGGTCCTCCCGAGGAGACTGGGCGCCCGCAAAGGCCGGCGGATAGCGGTGACAGGTGCCGAGGGTGCTTTCGGCGGTCATGAAGAATCGGCATTGCCGGCAGGTGTGATCGGCGGGGCGGTTGTCGTCGGACATGAGCGGGTGTCGTGGGTCAGCGGGTGATGCGGTAGGCCACCAGCCCCAGCCACTCGTGGATGGCATAGGTGCCGGCGAAGGCGGAGTTCATGTTGGGCAGGCGGGGCAGGGCGTCGTCGTTCCGGCCGCGGTGGAGAAAGCCGGTCGGCGCCGGAATGACCGTCAGCCCGGCGGCCTCGAAAGCTTCTACCGAGCGGTGCATGTGGGCGGCGTGGGTGACCAGCACCACCCGCTGCACACCGGCAGCACGCAGCGTGGCGGCGCTCATCTGTGCATTGTCGCGGGTATCCAGCGATGCGGCCTCCACCCACCGCACGGGCACCCGGAAATCCTCTTCCAGCGTGGTCTTCATCAGTTCGGCTTCGGGCTTGCTGCCGCTTGGGGCACCGCCGCTCACCAGAACCGGCAGGCCCGATTCACGGGCCAGCCGGGCGCCGTAGCGCACCCTTTCGAGGGTGATGCGGTTGACCGTCTGACCGCCGAACTCGGGCGCGTTGGTCCGTGCGCCGCCGCCGAGGATCACGATTGCGCCGGCGTCGGCGAGCTGCGTCGCGCTGGGGACCGGTAGATCCTCGAGGCCGTCGAGGAGCGTGTCCACCGTGGCGGGCGTCGTCACCAGGAGGGCCAGCACAAGGCCGACCCAGGCCAGCGCGCGACCCGCCCGCGGCCGCCAGCGCAGCAGCAGCAGTCCGGCACCTACGAGGACGAGCGGCCCGAGGGGCGGCATCAGAAGCAGGGCAATCAGCTTTTTGACGAAGAACATGATGAAAAGACGCACGCAGACCAAGAACTCGCATTGTGGCTGAAGAGGCGCGCGGCTATCATCGCTGCGTTAAATTCACGTCGTATACGCGCCGGTTTCCAGGGGAACGATCATCGTCAGCCATCAGTTTCATAAACAAGCATGCGGCGCCGCTGCCAGGGAGTTGGCGGGATGATCGACGTAGGTCTGCGGGAGGGTGTCTGGGCGCTGGTCGCAGTACTCTCTATCTATCTGGCGATCATCCTGTTCCGTCTGGCCCTGCCGGGCAAGTCCGCTGGTACCCCTGAAGCGTCCGGCCCTTCGCCCCAGACGGTGGTAGCCGACGTTCCGGTCATGCCGGCGCCTGCTCCGGTATCGTCGCGCGTCCCGCTCGAAGTGTCCCAGGAAACCCTGAACGAACTCGAGATCCAGCAGCTGCGCCGGGATGTGGCGCAGCTGCGTACCGAGCAGGATTTCCTGCGCAGCGAGTTGGTGGCCCTGCGTCTCGATTTCAATGAAATGCAGGCCGCCCATGACAGAGCGCAGGCTCAGCAGCCACAACCCCAGTATGTGCGCCCCGAATCGCCGCAGCATTCCGAAGCCATGCTGCTGGCCGGGCGCGGTATTCCGGCGAGCCAGATCGCCGAACACTGCGGGATTTCGGTGGCAGAAGCCGAACTGGTCTGTGCGTTGGCGCGGGCCGAGGGGGGAGCATGACGGACAGACCGGAAGTGCCTGAAGTCGATGAGGACGACGATCCCCGACGGCAGCTATGGGTGCGGGCCGGCGTGGCGGGGGGGCTGATTGCCGTCCTTCTGGGGGGGCTGGCGGTTTTCGATCACCTGTCCCGGCCGCCTCAGCCCGAGGCGGTGGTGGTGCCCACCAAGCCGATTGCCCCGGCCCAGATGACGCCGCCACCCGAGCCGGGCCGCGACGCGCCGCCCGATGTGGTGCGTGCCGTTGCGCCTGCCGAACCCGCCGCACCGCCGCCCGTCGAGGGCAGTTCGGCCCCGCCGCCACTGCCGACGAGCGATAAGGGCGACCGGCTCGTCGAACGTGTGCGCAGGCCGGTGGAGGAAACCCGCCCGGTGCTGCGACAGGGGGGGCACAGCCCGTCTGCCGCGCCATCCGCCGAGCCGGCCCGCGAGCGCGGAGCGGCACCGGCGGTTCCGCCTGTGGTGGCTCAGCTACCGCAGCCTCGTGCGGTGGCAGTGCCACCGCCTGCAGCATCCGCAGCCGTCTCGTCGCCTGCGCCCGCGTCGGTTGCAGCCACACCGGCACCTGCGGTGGCAGTCAAGGCGCCCGTCGCCAGCGATGCCCAGGGCAGCTACGCGGTCCAGGTGGGGGTGTTCGCGACGGTATCCGAGGCGGAGGCGCTGCGTTCGCGCCTGTCGGCCGAGGGTATTCCGGCCCAACTGGATGTCCGGGTGGTGGTGGGGCCGTTCAACGACCGGCGCGATGCCGTCTCTGTCCAGAACAGACTGAAGGAAAAGGGTTATTCCGCCGGAGAGCTGATTCCCTTCCGGCGCTGAACCCTGTTTGCGGTACCCGGCGGCGGGCCGTGAGGTCCGCCGTCTGTCGTTTACAGCGCAGGTTTCAGCCGCTGACGATGGCCAGCGCGTGGCCGGTGCGGCAATGCAGGGCGAGCTGTCGGTCGCTGCCAGGGCGGGCAGCCCAGACCGCGGCGGCGTCGCCCAGGGTGCGGGCGATCTCGTAGCCACGCTGCTTGAGCCACGACGGGTCGATGTGCTCGGCGACCAGCCTGAGGGTTTCGGGTTGGCGGGGGGAGGCAAGGACGAGGCGGTAGATTCCCATGGCGAGGACCTCAAGGGTTCGACGATGGCGCAAATCTAGCGGCGAAGTATGACGGTTTGAGGTGGCTGCGCTGCTCAGGACGCGACGGGCGAGTGGTGTGCGCTCATGCGTGAGGGGCGGAAATCCCGCAGCAGGCGGGTCGCTGCTTCGGCATCCACCGGGCGGGAGAAGTAGAAACCCTGCATCTCGTCGCAGCCCATGCCGTCGAGGGTGGTCATCTGCTCACCGCGCTCGACGCCTTCGGCGGCCAGGCGGATGTCGAAACCCTGGGCTATGCCGGCGATGGCGCTGACGATGGGGTGGTTGCCGTGGCCGTTCATGTCGCGCACGAAGCTGCGATCGATCTTCAGGCGGGTGACGCCATAGCGCTGCAGGCTGACGAGGGATGAATAGCCGGTGCCGAAATCGTGGATCGACACGCCAACCCCCAGCTCGCGCAGGTTCTGGAGACGCGGCGCAACGCGTTCGATGCTTTCGAGCAGAAGGCTTTCGGCGATTTCCAGTTCGAGGCTGCCCGCGGCGAGACCGTTGCGCGAGAGGGTGCGGGAGATGGTGTCGGAGAGATCGGATTGATCGAAATCCCGCGACGACAGATTGGCGGTAAGGCGCAAGTCTGGAAACTGGCGGCGCCACACGGCCAGCTGCGCGCAACCGGTTTCGAGCACCCAGCGGCTGATGTCGTGGATGATCCCGACCTCTTCGGCAAAGTGGATGAAGCGCGATGGGGCGACGATGCCGTGAGCGGGGTGGCGCCAGCGCACCAGGGCTTCCATGCCGGTGATGCGATCCTGGGACAGGCTGACGAGTGGCTGGTAATAAAGCTCGAACTCGTTACGGCTGATGGCCAGGCGGAGTTCCTTTTCGAGGGATACCCGCGTTCGGTAGCTGGCGTGCATGTCCGGCGAAAAGAAGCTGTAGGCGTTTCGGCCGTCGCCCTTGACCTGATGCATCGCCACACTGGCGTGCTGGACGAGATCCTCGGCGGTGTCGCCGTCTTCGGGGTGCAGCGCGATGCCCATGCTGATGGTGATGAGCACCTCGCCCTCGCTCAAGGGGAAGGGCTTGCGGAAGGCAAGCAGCACCTTTTCGGCGATGGCGCGGGCGTCTTCTTGGTCGTTGATGTCGGGCAGCAGCACCACGAATTCGTCGCTACGGTGGCGCGTCAGGGTGTCGCCCCGGCGAAGGCACTGCTTGAGGCGCAGGGCCACCGAGCGGAGCAGGGCATCGCCTTCGCCTTGACCGTGGCTTTCGTTGACCTGCTTGAAGCGGTCCATGTCGATGAACATGACCGCGATGAGACCCTTGCGCCGTTTGGCCTGGGTGATCGCCAGGTTGAGGCGGTCCTGGAAGAGTTCGTTGTTGGGCAGTTGGGTGAGCGGGTCGTGGTAGGTCTGGTAGCGTGGGCTGGCTTCGATGGTGCGCAGCGCCGGCAGGCTGCGGGCGGCGCCGTAGGTGCCGGCGTAGTGGGACGGTGAGCGCGATTCGATGCTGTTGTAGATGCCCATCGCGTTGAGCACCACGGCCACCGGGCCGGTGTCGTCGCCGTCGGCGCCGTAGGGGTTGCGGGCGAGGCGCAGCTCGACGTTGATCGTGGCGCGGGGTCCGGTGCGACGCTCGTTGAACGCGTAGCGCGCCCGTTCGAGATCCTCGGGGTGGACGATCTCCGAGAAGTGCTTGCCGATCAGGGCGTTGCGGGGATGACCCAGCAGCGATTCGACGCGCAGGTTGAGGTAGTTGAAGCGGCCTTCGGCGTCGAGGGTGTAGATCAGGTCCAGAGAGTTCTCGACCATGTAGCGGTGCATCTGCTCGGACGACTGAAGGCGCTGCTGGCTGAGGCGATGGGTGCGTTCGGACTGGCGATTGACGAGTGCTCCCGCCACTGCGCGGCGGATCTGGTCGGCGCCGTAGGGCTTGATGAGGAAATCATCGGCGCCACGACGCAGGGCGCCGATGGCGGCTTCCATGGATTGTTCGCCGCTGATCATGATGACGGATTCGCGGCGGTCGTTGCTGAGCAGCCAGTCCATCACGGCCAGCCCCGAAGCATCGGGGAGGCGGTAGTCGAGGATCAGCAGGTCGTAGGAGCGGGTGTTGAGGCGAGCCAGTGTTTCGGCGACGGAGCCGCAGTCCTCGATCAGCCGGTCGCTGCTCTGGAGGAGGGCGCCAACCGACCGTCGCAAGGACGGTTCATCGTCGACGACTAGGATTCGGGTAAGAGACTCGGCCGACGTTCGTCGGTTCGCGTCTGTCGGGAAGGACGCGCCTTCCCAGGGGATGACCATTGTGACTCCCGGACATGGCTCTTCTAATTGGCGCGGCAATGATGCATCAAGTCAGTGGGTCGCCGCCAGTGGCATGAAGATCTGAAATACGGTGCCGGAACCCGGCTGGCTGCGGCACAGGATGGTGCCTCCGACTGCGGCAACCAGTTCGCGGACCAGCGGCAGGCCGACACCACCACCCGGCTTGTCGCTGTTGCGGGCGCCTGGGTTGAAGAGGGTTTCGATGCGCTCGGGGGCCAGGCCCGGGCCGTTGTCGACGATCCGGATCTCCATGCACTGGCTGCCGTTGGCGTTGATGCCGGCGACGGCAGACACCGTGAGCTTGCCGCCTTCGGGGATCGCCTCGGCGGCGTTCTTGAAGAGGTTGAGGAACACCTGCTTGAGGGCGTCGGGCGGAATCGCGGCGGCGGGCAGATTGGGCGAGGTGCGCAGCTCGAAGGCAATCCCCTTGCGAGCGAACAGTGCCTCACCATACAGGGCGCGCAGGTCGTGCAGGATCTCGGCGACGCCGCTATGGGCGGGGCCGGACGGGGTCATCGAGGTGAAGTCGCTGGCCTTGCGAACCAGGGCGCCGACGCGGTCGAGTTCTTCGCTGAGCAGGCCGAGCTGTTCCTTCAGGGTCGGGTCTTCGACGCGCTCGTCGATCAGGCCGAGGTAGGTCTTGATGACGGTGAGCGGGTTGCTCGCTTCGTGGGCGATGCGCCGGGCGTGATCCACGTAGCGGCGGGCGATGCTGTCTTCGAGGTCGAGCCGCATTTGATCTTCGGCGCGACGCTCGGAGATGCGGCCGGTGGCGGCATCGGTGACGGCTCGGCGCAGGGCGGGTTCCATGCCACTGCCCGGCTGCTCGGCGCCCGCGCAGGGAAATACCGCCACGCCGGTCTCGTTGGCGTTCTGCCACGGCACGCAGAGCAGGCCATCGCTGTCGAGCCAGCGGGCCAGCTGCCAGTCGGCGGCACACTTTCCGGGTGGGCGTGGGCCACTCTGGTAACGGGATTCGGCATTGTTGCGGAAGGCCTCGGCCACGGCGCTGTGCTCGTCGCGGGCCAGGATCTTGATCTGGTCGAGGCCGGGATGGGTGATCGTGGCGGCGCCCACAAGGGCGTCCTCGCCGTCGGATTTGACGAAAAGGACCGGGGCGTCGAGACCAAGAAGCAGGCGTGTGGCCACGTCGAAGCTCTGGCGTGCGGTGGCCGAGTCGATGAAGGCGCTGCGGGCAAAGGCGGTGAGCGCGGTGCGGGCGATGCCGGTGTCCATGTTCTCCCGCTCCGGCTCGGTGCCCGGGGTGGCCCACGGCAGGGTGAGCATGGTCGGCTCGACGGCGACCTCGAGGGTCTTCACCATGTCCTGCATGCCTCGGGTGGTGTCGGCGAGGAGGCTGACCAGCACGCTGCCGTCAATCTTGGTGAGGCGGCTGGCGCCCTCGAGACTGGCTGCGGACTGGCTGCCCCGGTAGCTGGCGAGTTCTTCGGCAGCGGCAATCACGCGTACCAGCGGGTGGGCGGTATCGACGGCTTCCGGCTCGGCCTGGTGCAGGGCAATGGCGTCGATGATGCCCAGGGGGAAGCCGCAGCGCGCAGCCAGGTCGGCGGAGATTTCGGCGTGGTCCAGGCCGTAACGTTCCCATTCGGCGGCCGACAGGCTGCGCTCGTCAATGGCGTCTGCCAG
The DNA here is from genome assembly GCA_041917255.1 of Zoogloea sp. Taxonomy (GTDB): domain Bacteria; phylum Pseudomonadota; class Gammaproteobacteria; order Burkholderiales; family Rhodocyclaceae; genus Zoogloea. Next base: position 58,752 of record JAYRYA010000005.1, on the reverse strand, counting down.
CACACGGCCGTATTGTTCGCCGTATTCGTTGAGCCAGAGCAGACCCAGGTCATGCAGCAAGCCGGCGGAGCGGGCTTCGTCGGGATGGGGGTAGCCTATCTCGCGGGCCAGGTTGACAGCCAGTTCGGCCACGAACAGGCTGTGCATCGTGTGATGCCTGTGGGCGCGGGGCGAGATGCGGTGCAGTGGCTGCTGGATCATGTGGCGCAACGACCACGCTTGCAGCAGGCCCGAATCGATCCGTTCGAGTCGCTCGATGAGCACGTCGATAAGGGCAATGGAATAATCGCTCTTGCTCAGCGGCGCTGTCAAAAGCAACTCGAAAACCATCACTGGATCGAGGATAATGACGCGTGCAATATCGTGCCGGGATGCTTCGCCAGCCGAGAGTATCCGCAGCAGCGCGGAAGCGGTTTCCCGCAGCGCTGGCAGACGCGATGTCGGTGCAGCTAGGGGACGTCGCATTTTGGATATTCGGGTGGTGGGCATGAATGAAGCACGTATTTCACAGATTTAGTGCTTTGAATTCTAACCGTACCCTCCCGGCTCTCGCCTGTGACTTATGCTCTCCCGCGCCCGCGCTTGCACTTCCAAGCGTGACCCAGTTCGCGCCGTTGTGAAGAGTTTGCGTCTCGCTCCGCCTTTGGCGGCGCGGCATTCAGCCGAACTGCAGGCTGTCCGCGAATGAGAGCGCTTCAAGGTGTGCCCGGTTGATGCGTTCCGGCGTGATGTGAAGATCATTGGCAATGGATGCCAGATTCTTGTCGTCGAAGCTCTCCAGCGCCCGCGCGAGCTTGAGAAAGGGTGCATAAACGCCATCCCCGCCCAGCAGGGCGTCGCAGATCGGAGCCGGAAGATTCATCTCGTCGAGCGCCGACTGCAGGCTTGCCCCCAACAGCAGGTGAAGCATCGAGAACGCGCCGGTGATGAAAAGGTTGTCGAGTTCGGATTTCTCGAAGAACGCCGCACCGATCTGCTCCATGAAGCGTCCGCGGGCGATTGCGGTCTGCATCAGGGCCGGCGCGGAAGGATCACGGCTGGCAGAGATCAGCAGCACCGACAGCCACTTGTGGAGCTTGTCGTAACCAAGAATCGAGACGGCGTGGCGGAAGGACTGGATCTCGCACATCAACCCGAAACCGGCAGAATTGATGTAACGCAGCAATTTGTATGACAGCGCCACATCCTGCTTTAAGACATTTTCAATTTCTTTGACTTCGGCATTTTTTCGCACCAGATTGAGCAGTTGGACAATCTGGGCGTGGGAGGGCGCGAGCTTGCCGTCGGTCTTCACGCCGTGCAGAAAGAACCACCCGGACGCACCGTCGTAACCGCCGATGATGGCGTTGCGGAAGGCCGGTACGTCCTGCAAGCCCCAGGCGAGTGCCAGGCCCGGTGGAGCGATCGGCACCGGCTGACGCTTGGCATCGATGATCACGAAGCGCCATGCCACATCCGGCGGGACAACGGTGTCGGGCTGATACCAGGTGAGGTTGAGGCTGATCCCGGCAGCCTGCAACTTGGGGATGAGCTCGAGGGTGAGCGGGTGGGCGATGGCCTGCGTGGGGATCTCGACCATCGCGTTGGCGGGGGCTGTCCAGCCCAGGAGATCCGGCGTGGGTACCAGCCGGTAGAGACTCACGAACACCGGATGGGTCGTCGGCCACACGTCCGCCAGGTTCGACAGGGTTTCCACGGCCTGACCAACCGACGTGGCGTGGACGATCAGGCGGTTGGCGGTGATCTTGTGCTGCTTGTTGATCACCGGCTCGCGGGTTATCAGGACGGAGTTGCTCATGGGCGGGGTCCGGTGCCGGCTCAGCCAGCCTTGGCGTCGTTCGAGAAGCTGAAAGCGTCGGCGTGGAAGGCGTCGGCGGGCAAGCCGCATTGGCGGGTGAGGTCGGCACGGGCGGCGTCGATCATCGCCGGTGAGCCGCAGGCATAGACTTCGTGCCCGGAGAGATCCGGCAGGTCGGCCATCAGCGCGGCGTGGGCGAGGCCGGTGCGGCCGGTCCAGCCGTCCTCGGCGGGGCTGTCGGAGAGAACCGGCACGAAGCAGAAGCCCGGGAGCCGCGATTCCCAGCCCTTCGCCACCTCGAACTGGTAGAGCCCGGCGAGGTTGCGGCTCCCCCAGTAAAGCGTCATCGGACGCTGGATGCCGGTGGCGATGGCGTATTCGACGATGCTCTTGATTGGCGCGAAGCCAGTGCCGCCAGCCAGCAGCACGATCGGACGCTTGCTCCCTTCGTCCAGCCGGAAACCACCCAGTGGACCTTCGAAGCGCAGGATGTCCTTCTCCTTGAGCCTCTCGAAGACCTGGGTGGTAAAGAAGCCGCCTGGCACGTGGCGGATGTGCAGTTCAAGGTGCTCGGCGCCGGTGGGGGCGTTGGCGATGGAAAAGCTGCGACGTTTGCCGTCGGCCAGCAGGAAATCGATGTACTGGCCGGCAATGAACTGGAACTTCTCGGAGGCCGGCAGGCGGAGTTCAAGGACGATTACGTCGTCGGCGGCGCGCACCAGCTTCTGCACGCGACAAGGCAGCTTCTTGACCTGGATCTCGCCGGCGCGGCTCACCTGGCGGACTTCGAGGACGAGGTTGGAGCGGGGGTGGGCGCAGCACAACAGCGCCATGCCAGCTTCGCGTTCGGCTTCGGTCAGCGTACTTTCGCCAAACCGGCCCAGATCCACCTCGCCGGCGAGCACCTTGCTCTTGCACACGCCGCAGGCGCCGTCGCGACAGCTGTAAGGAAGCAGCAGGCCGGCGGCGAGGGCCGATTCGAGAACGGTATCGTCAGCCGCGGCGGGGAAATCGAGTCCGCTGGGCTGGAGGGTGACCTGGAACGACATGATGGGTGGCCGTGAGATAATCGTTAAATGAAACGTCGAAAAATGAAGCAAGTCCTGATCGTTGGCAGCGGCGATGTGGCACGTAGGGTCATCCCGTGGCTGCTGCAACGCTTTCGCGTGTGCGCCGTGGTGCGCCGCCCTGAAGAACGTGCAACCCTGCGGGCCCTCGGTGCGGAAACCTTGCTTGCCGACCTGGACAAACCGGAAAGCCTGGAAAGGCTGGCCGGCATTGCGGACTACGTCCTGCACTGCGCTCCGCCGCCCAATATGGGTGGCGACGATCCGCGTACGCGCAGTCTTCTTGCCGCGCTGACGCGTCGCGCGAGTCTACCACGGCGGATCATCTACATAAGTACCACGGGTGTGTATGGCGATTGCGAAGGCGTCTGGTCGGACGAGACCCGGCCGCCGCGCCCGGCCTCGCCCCGAGCGATGCGGCGCGTTGCAGCCGAACGTCACCTGCGGCAATTCGGACGGCGTACCGGATGTCGGGTCAGCCTGCTGCGGGCGCCCGGGATTTACGATGGCGACGCGCGTCTGCCGGTGGCGCGTCTCGAAAAGGGTGATCCGGTGCTCGCGCCTGCGGACGACGTCTTCACCAATCACATCCACGCTGACGACCTCGCCCGACTGTTGGGACTAGCGCTGTTTCGGGGCCGTCCCAATCGGGCCTACAACGCTTCGGACGACAGCAGCCTGAGGATGGGCGAGTACTTCGATCTGGTGGCCGATGCTGTCGGCCTGCCGCGGCCGCCACGGCTGCCACGGGCAGAGCTTGCCGGACGGCTGTCGCCGCTTACGCTTTCGTTCATGTCGGAGTCGCGGCGCCTGAAGAACGACCGCATCAAGCGGGAACTGCGTGCCCGCCTGATGTATCCGACCGTGGCCGACGCCTTGCGCGCGCGCCGCGTGGCGGTTTCCTGATTCCTTTCTTTCGAGCCCACATCATGCTTTTTCTTAGCATCAAAGCCCTGCACATCATTTTTGTCACCAGCTGGTTTGCCGGTTTGTTCTACCTCCCGCGGCTCTTCGTGAATCACGCCATGGCGACCGACAAGGCCACCATCGAGCGTCTCGCGCTGATGGAAAACAAGCTTTACCGTTTCATGACGCCGCTGGGCATCCTCGCCGTGGCGCTGGGCATGTGGCTGTGGTTCGGCTTTGGCTTTGCCGGAGGTTGGCTGCATCTCAAGACGACGCTCGTCACCTTCCTGATCGTCTATCACCTGTATTGCGGCCGGCTGATGCGGGCCTTTGCCGAAGGGCGCAACACGCGCAGCCACGTGTGGTATCGCTTCTTCAACGAGGTGCCGGTACTTGTGCTGTTCGCCTGCGTCTTCCTCGTCGTGCTGAAACCCTTCTGATCGACCGAACCTGATTTCCGAACCGGATTGCAGCCTTGAACTTCTTTGCCCCTTGCCCTCGCGGTCTTGAGCCGCTTCTTGCCGATGAACTCCGCGCCATCGGCGCCATCGATCCGAAGGCCGTGCCTGGCGGCGTGCAGTTTTCCGGCGACTGGGCGCTGTGCTATCGCGCCAACCTCGAAAGCCGAATCGCCACCCGCGTGCTGTGGCAGGTCTCGATGGGCCGCTACCGCAACGAGGACGATGTGTATCGCATTGCCTACGCGCCCACCTGGGCCAAGTGGTTTACACCCGATGAGACGATCCGGGTGTTCGTCACCGCCCACAAGTCGCCCCTGCGCAGCCTGGAGTTCGTCACGCTGAAGATCAAAGACGCGGTGTGCGACCACTTCCGCACCATCGCCGGGCGCCGGCCGGATGTGGATACCCAGGCGCCGGACATCCGCGTGCATGCCTTCCTGTCGGCGGATACGGTGACCTTGTACCTGGATACGTCGGGCGAGCCGCTCTACAAGCGTGGCTTCAAGTCGGCGGCCGTCGAGGCGCCGCTGAAGGAAAACCTCGCTGCCGGCATCCTGCGCCTGACTGGCTGGAAGCCGGGCGAGGACGCCCTGTGCGACCCGATGTGCGGCAGCGGCACCTTCCTGATCGAAGCCGCCCAGATCGCCCTCGACGTGGCGCCGGGCCTCGGCCGGCACTTCGCGTTCGAGCGCTTCAAGCACTTCGAGCGGGACACCTGGCTGCCGATCCGCAAGGCGGCAGATGCCCGCCGGCAGGCGCCGCGCCCGCTGGCGATCTACGGTTCGGACATCGTCGAGGATCAGGTGCGCAAGAGCTTCGTCAATCTGCGCAGCGCGGGGCTGGAAGGCTGTGTGGAGCTGGAGCGGTCGGATCTGCTCCAACGTCAGGCACCGGCGGCGAGCGGCGTGCTGGTGGCCAATCCGCCATACGGCGTGCGGCTGTCGGATACATCGGAGCTCGAAGCCTTCTACCCGAAGCTCGGCGATGCCCTGAAGGCCAACTGGAGCGGCTGGCGGGCGTATTTCTTCACCGGCGACCCGCTGCTACCGAAGGGTGTGCGCCTCAAGGCCAGCAAGCGCACGCCGCTTTTCAACGGCGCGATCGAGTGCCGGTTGTTTGAATACCTGATGGTGGTGGGCTCTGCACGCAAGCCCAAGGGCGGGGAGGGGTGAGGAGTTAGGAGTCAGGAGGCCGTTATCTGCGCGTGTGCGCTGACGATCGTCAGCGCTGGCGCTTTCAGCACGGCCGCCTTACTCCTCTCTCATCACTCCTCACGGGATTACACAATGTCCAGGTTCTGGATGCCGGAGAGCACGTCGCGGTCGCCGCGCTTGCTCTTTAGCTTGATCTGCAGGCGCAGGTCGTTCATCGAGTCGGCGTTGCGCAGCGCGTCTTCGTAGGTGATGAGGTTGCGCTCGTAGAGGTCGAACAGGCTCTGGTCGAAGGTCTGCATGCCCAGGTCGCTGGAGCGCTTCATCACCTCCTTGATGCCCGGGATCTCGCCCTTGAAGATCAGGTCGGAGATGAGCGGCGAATTGAGCATGACTTCCACCGCCGGCACGCGGCCCTTGCGGTCGCACATGGGCAAGAGCCGCTGGGAGATCAGCGCCCGCAGGTTGAGCGAAAGATCCATCAGCAGCTGGTGGCGGCGCTCTTCCGGGAAGAAGTTGACGATCCGGTCGATGGCCTGGTTGGCGCTGTTGGCGTGCAGGGTGGCGAGGCACAGGTGGCCGGTTTCGGCGAAGGCGATGGCGTAGTCCATCGTCTCGCGGTCGCGAATCTCGCCCATCAGGATCACGTCTGGCGCCTGGCGCAGGGTGTTCTTGAGGGCAGGCTCCCACGAGTCGGTGTCGATGCCCACCTCACGCTGGGTGACGATGCAGTTCTTGTGGGCGTGCACGAACTCGATCGGGTCTTCGACCGTGATGATGTGGCCAAAGCTCTTCTCGTTGCGGTAGTCCACCATCGCCGCCAGCGAGGTGGTCTTGCCGGTGCCGGTGCCGCCGACAAAGACCACCAGCCCGCGCTTGGACATGGCAATGTCCTTGAGTACCGGCGGCAGGCCGAGTTCGTCGAAGTTGGGGATCTTTTGCGGGATGGTCCGCAGGATCAGGCCGACCTGACCTTGCTGGATGAAGGCGTTGGCCCGGAAGCGGCCGATACCCGGCGGTGAGATTGCGAAGTTGCATTCCTTGGTGGCTTCGAACTCTGCCGCCTGGCGGTCGTTCATCACCACCCGGGCCAACTCGGCCGTGTGGGTGTGGGTGAGCTGCTGGTTTGACTGGGGAACGATCTTGCCGTCGATCTTGATGGCGGGCGGGAAGTTGGCGGTGATGAAGAGGTCGGAGCCATTTTTCTGCAGCATGAGCCGCAGAAGGTCATGCATGAACTTGAGTGCCTGATCGCGTTCCATGGTGGATTCCTGTTGCGGCCGGCCGTGGCCGGCGGGGTCGAATTGGGGGCGGGCGGTGCTCAGACCGGGAAGCTGTCCTTGTTGGCAGCCCGCAGGCGGGCCTCGGCGCCGGAGACGATGTTGCGGCGGACGAGATCGGCCAGGCACTGGTCGAGGGTCTGCATGCCAACGCTCTGACCAGTCTGGATCGCCGAGTACATCTGCGCCACCTTGTTCTCGCGGATCAGGTTACGGATGGCAGGAGTGCCGATCATGATCTCGTGGGCCGCCACCCGACCGGCACCGTCCTTGGTCTTGAGGAGGGTCTGGGAGATCACTGCGCGCAGGGATTCGGACATCATCGCGCGGACCATGTCCTTTTCGGCGGCCGGGAAGACGTCGACGATACGGTCGATGGTCTTGGCGGCGGAGGATGTGTGCAGCGTGCCGAACACCAGGTGGCCGGTTTCGGCTGCGGTGAGGGCGAGGCGGATGGTTTCCAGGTCGCGCATTTCACCCACCAGGATCACGTCCGGATCTTCACGCAGGGCCGAGCGAAGTGCTGCGTTGAACGAATGGGTGTCGCGGGAGACTTCCCGCTGGTTGATCAGGCAGCGCTTGGATTCGTGGACGAATTCGATCGGGTCTTCGACCGTGAGGATGTGGCCGTACTCGTTTTCGTTAACGTAGTCGACCATCGCCGCGAGGGTGGTGGACTTGCCCGAGCCGGTGGGGCCGGTGACCAGCACGATGCCCCGGGGCTGGTTGGAGATCTCCTTGAAGATCTTCGGGCAGTTGAGTTCGTCGAGGGTCAGCACCTTGGACGGAATGACTCGGAAAACGGCGGCCGCGCCCCGGTTCTGGTTGTAGGCATTAACCCGGAAGCGGGCCAGATTGGGGATCTCGAAGGAGAAGTCGGTTTCGAGGAATTCTTCGTACTGCTTGCGCTGGGCGTCGTTCATGATGTCGTACACCATGCCGTGCACGTCCTTGTGGGCCAGGGCGGGGAGGTTGATGCGCCTCACGTCGCCGTGGACCCGGATCATTGGCGGCAGGCCGGCAGAGATGTGCAGGTCGGACGCCTTGTTCTTGACGGTGAAAGCGAGCAGTTCGGTGATATCCATCGTGGAGACTCGTTGCTGGAGGGAGGGGTGGGCAGCAGTGCTTGCAGGCAGGCTCCCGGCCGGATTTCCGTTCTAGGGCCAATGCTATACTCAACGGCCTTTTCAGCCCGAAATTAAGCGTTGAGCAATTATATGTCAGGCCTTTCCGGCCGCCTCCAAAACCTTGTCACCCGCATCGCCCGGGCAGCGTCCGATGCCGGTCGTGACCCCGCAGGCATCCGCCTGCTGGCCGTCAGCAAGACTTGGCCGGCAGAAGCCGTGCGTGAGGCGGCCAGTGCCGGCCAACATGCCTTTGGCGAGAACTACGTGCAGGAGGGCGTCGCCAAGGTAGAGGCGCTTGCCGATCTGAAGCTTGAATGGCATTTCATCGGGCCGCTGCAGAGCAACAAGACGCGGCCGGTTGCGAACAGCTTTGCGTGGGTACATTCGATCGACCGGCTCAAGATCGCCCAGCGGCTGTCGGAGCAGCGCGACGTGTTTCTGCCGCCGCTGCAGGTGTGCATTCAGGTCAATGTGAGCGGCGAGGAGAGCAAGAGTGGTGTTTCTCCGGCCGAACTACCGGACCTGGCAAAGACGGTTGCCGAGTTGCCGCGCCTCAAGTTGCGCGGCCTGATGACGATTCCGGAACCGACGTCGGATGTGGCGCTGCAGCGGTCGCGCTTCGCCATGTTGCGGCAGCTGATGGACGGGTTGCGGGCCGACGGGCTCGATCTCGATACCTTGTCGATGGGCATGTCCGACGATCTGGAGGCTGCGATTGCCGAAGGCTCGACGATGGTGCGCGTAGGCACTGCGATCTTCGGGGCGCGCAATTACGCGAGCTGAGACGCAATCCGATTCACCCTGCCCGGCGGCATGCGCGCAGGGCGATTTCAAACCAATTGGTGGAACTGACACGATGAAAATCACCTTCCTGGGCGGCGGCAACATGGCGGCGGCCCTGATCGGCGGACTGGTCAAGCAGGGTTTTGATGCAGCGGGCGTGCAAGTGGTCGAGCTGACCGCCGAAGGGCGCGCGAAGCTCGCCGGCCAGTTTGGCGTGCGGGCGACTGACGCCCTCGACGACCAGGCCCTGGCCTGCGATGTGCTGGTCCTGGCGGTCAAGCCCCAGCAGCTCAAGGCGGCGGTGGCGCCGATTGCCGGTCGGCTGTCGAGCCAGGTCGTCGTCAGTATCGCCGCCGGGCTGCGGCTGGCCGACATCGGCCGCTGGCTGGGCGGTTACCACAAGCTGGTGCGCGCCATGCCCAACACGCCCGCGCTGATCGGCGCAGGTATCACCGGGCTGTTTGCCGATGCGTCCGTCGATGCGGCGGAGCGTGCGGCGGCCGAGCAGGTGCTGGCAGCGGTCGGCAGCACGGTTTGGGTGCCGGCCGAAGCGCAGATCGACGGCGTGACGGCGATCTCCGGCAGCGGCCCGGCCTACGTGTTCCACTTCATCGAGTGTCTGCAGGCGTCGGGCGAGGCCATCGGCTTCGACGCGGCCACCGCCCGCAAGCTGGCCATCGACACCGTGCTCGGCGCCGCCAAACTGGCTGCCGGCAGCGAGGAGTCGCCGGGCGTGCTGCGGGAGCGGGTCACTTCGAAGGGGGGCACCACCGAGGCGGCGCTCAAATCCTTTGCGGCGGATCGCTTTCCGGCCATCGTCGAGCGTGCGGTCAAGGCTGCCGAAGCCCGCGGGCGTGAGCTGGGTGACCAGCTCGGCCGCGACTGAGGAGGACCACCATGCTTGGCAGCCTTCTCTTCACCTTGATCGACACCCTTGGCGGCTTGCTCTCCGGTGTGCTCTTGGCGCGCTTCGTGATGCAGTGGCAGCGCATCTCCTTCCGCAACCCGATCGGTCAGTTTGTGGTGGCGACTACCGACTGGCTGGTGATTCCGCTGCGTCGCTTCATTCCTGGGCTGAAGGGGCTGGATCTGGCGAGCCTGCTGCCGGCGTGGGTGGTGCAGGTGCTCGTGGTCTTTGTTGCGCTGGCCGTGCGCGGGGCCATTGAGGGCGCCGATCCCGTCGGCCTTCTGGTGGCCCTGTGGGGGGTTGGGCTGCTCGAGACGGTCAAGGTTGGGCTCTACCTGCTGATGGGTGTGGTGCTGATGTCGGCGATCTTCTCGTGGGTCAATCCCCACGCGCCGCTGGCGGGTGTCATCTACGCGATGGCCGAACCTTTCCTGCAGCCCTTTCGACGCATCATTCCCTCGATCGGCGGGGTGGATCTGAGCCCGATCGCGCTGTTGCTGGTCCTGCAGCTGGCACAGAACGCGCTGGCGATGGGCAAGTACATGCTTCTCGGACTGGCCTGATTCATGGATTGGCTAAACCGTGCGGCGGACGGCAGCTTCGTCCTGAACCTGCACATCCAGCCCGGTGCCAAGAAGACCGAGATTGCCGGCCTGCACGGCGAGGCGCTGAAAATCCGACTGGCCGCGCCTCCGGTGGACGGCAAGGCCAATGCAGCGCTCATCGCGTTTCTGGCCAAGACCTGCGGTGTGCCGAAATCGGCTGTCGCGCTGGTGAGCGGCGATACGTCCCGGACCAAGCGGGTGCGCCTCACGGGCGTTGATGCCGCTGCGCTGGCGGTGCTGGGCGGCTGAGGGTGGCCTGCCGCTCGCCCGGATAGATCTGGCGCTGGGCGGGCCTTGCGTCAGCAATGAAAAAACGGCGCCGGGTTTCCCCAGGCGCCGTTTGAATCAGCGGGCTGCTTGCCGGCCGATCAATCCATCGCTTCGTACAGCGGAAGGGTCAGGAACTCCGGATATTCCGGGGTCAGGGACATCTTGTCGAAGATGACCGCGGCCTGATCGTAGCTGGCGGTGTCCTCGCCCTGGGCGGTGACGGTGGCCTTCACCTTGGTGAGTTCCTCGGCGATCATCGGGCGGACCATCTCGACGGTGACCTTGCGACCGTCGTCCAGGATGCCCTTCGGGCTGACCACCCACTGCCACACCTGGGAACGGGAGATTTCGGCGGTGGCCGCATCTTCCATCAGGTTGTGGATGGGCACGCAGCCGTTGCCGGCGAGCCAGGAGCCCAGGTAGTGGATGCCGACATTGATGTTGTTGCGCAGGCCCGCTTCGGTGATCGGGGTGGTCGGGCGGAAATCCAGCCACTGCTCGGGGCCGAACTTGCCATCCACCTGCTTTTCCCACTGGTTGGGCTTGTCACCGAGGACCTTCTGGAACTCTTCGGCAGCAATGGCGACGAGGCCCGGGTGAGCCACCCAGCCGCCGTCGAAGCCGTCATTGGCGTCGCGGGTCTTGTCGTGGCGGATGCCGGCAAGGGCCTTTTCGTTGGCTTCCGGGTCGTTCTTGATCGGGATCAGCGCGGACATGCCGCCCATCGCCGGGGCGCCGCGCTTGTGGCAGGCCTGCACCAGGGCAAGGGCGTAGCCGCGCATGAAGGGCACTTCCATGGTGATGGCGCCGCGCTGGGCCAGGCAGAAATCCTTGTTCTTCTTGAACTTCTTGATGCACGAGAAGATGTAGTCCCAGCGGCCGGCGTTGAGGCCGGCGGAGTGGTTGCGCAGCTCGTAGAGGATCTCTTCCATCTCGAAGGTGGCGAGGATGGTCTCGATCAGCACGGTCGCCTTGATGGTGCCTTGCGGCAGGCCGATGTGATCCTGGGCCATCACGAAGATGTCGTTCCACAGGCGGGCTTCCAGGTGGCTTTCCATCTTCGGCAGGTAGAAGAACGGGCCAGCGCCGCGGGCGATCTGTTCCTTGGCGTTGTGGAAGAAGACCAGACCGAAGTCGAAGATGCCGCCGGAGACGCGCTGGCCATCGACGGTGACGTGCTTTTCATCCAGGTGCCAGCCGCGCGGACGGATCTGCAGGGTGGCGATCTTGTCGTTGAGTTTGTATTCCTTGCCGGCTTCGTTCTTGAACGACAGTTCGCGGCGGATGGCCTGGAAGATGTTGATCTGGCCCTGGATCTGGTTTTCCCACTTCGGGCTGTTGGAATCCTCGAAGTCGGTCATGTAGGAATCAGCGCCGGAGTTGAAGGCGTTGATGATCATCTTGGCTTCGACCGGGCCGGTGATCTCGGTGCGACGGCGTTCGAGGGCCTTGGGCAGCGGGGCCACCTTCCAGTCGCCTTCGCGGACGTGCTTGGTTTCCGGCAGGAAGTCGGGCATTTCGCCGGCGTCGATGCGGGCCTGGCGTTCGACGCGGGCCTTCAGGAGTTCCTGGCGACGGGGCTCGAAGGCGCGGTGCAGCTTGGCGACGAATTCGAGGGCTTCCGGGGTGAGGATGGATTCGTAGCCCGGGAGGATCGGGGCGTTGATCTGCATGCCGGCGGGAAGGGTAAGGCTCATGATGACTCCTGGTGGTGAAGGTTGAAGTACGTTAAGAATAAGTCTTGATGAAGTAGATGACACTCAGGGCTGCCCCTACCGCCACCACCAGCCGGCGCAGCCAGATGGCGGGCAGGCGGCGGGCGAGGCTGGCGCCGGCGAGCGCGCCGACCATGGCAGTGGCGATCATCAGCAGGGTGTGCGGCCAGCTGATGGCGCCGGCGAGGATGAAGGTGGCCGCGGCGACGGTGTAATTGACGGCCGAGGTGAGGTTCTTGAGGCCGTTGAGTTCCTGGATGTCCTCGACGCCCTGGATCGCCAGCGCGGCGAGGGTGAGGATGCCCATGCCGGCACCGAAGAAGCCGCCATACACCGCTACGATGAACTGGAACACCAGCCCGCCCATGCCGCCCGGCGTGCCGCTTTCGGACTTGCCCATCCCCAGCCGGGCCTTGGCGTTGCCAACCAGCCGCGACACCTGGCCGGAGAACGCGAACAGGGCGGTGGCGACCAGCAGCAGCCATGGCACCAGCCGTGAGAAGGCGGCGTTGGAGGTGGACAGGAGCAGCAGCCCGCCGCAGATCCCGCCAACGAACGAGAGGGCGACGAGGAGCGCCGTCCAGCGCGGATGACGGCTCACCTCACGGCGATAGGCCCAGGCGCTGGAGAGGCTGGCCGGCCACATGGCCACCGAGTTGCTGGCGTTGGCCATCACCGGCGGTACACCCGCGGCGAGCAGCGCCGGAAACGAGAAGAAGGTGCCGCCGCCGGCCATGGCATTCATGCCGCCGGCCAGAAAGGCGCCGCCGCCGACAAGGAGGATCTGGCTGGCGTCCATCACCGGCCCTTTCCTTCGATGAAGGCGAGCACGTCGTCCATCGTGCGACCGCTGGCAGTGGGGGTGATGTCGAGGGCTTCGACGGGCTGGCCGCCGCGATTGATCCAGAACGTGGTGTAGCCGTACCAGGTGGCGCCGGCGGCGTCCCAGCCGTTGGCGCTCACGAACAGGATGCGCTCGGCCGGACAGCCGAAGGCGGCCGGGCCGAGGGCGTAAGCGTCGGCGTGGGGCTTGTAGCGCTGCACGGTGTCGGTGGACAGCAGGTGGTCGAACAGGCCGTTCATGCCGGCGCTCTTGACGGCGACCGAGAGCATCTCGGGCGTGCCGTTGGAGAGGATTGCGGTGGGAATGCCGGCCTTCTTGAGCGCACGCAGCACGCCGAGGTTTTCGGGGAAGGGCGACAGGCAGGCGTATTGATTGATGAGCTGGGTGCGCCGGGGGGCGTCGAGTTCGAGCCCGAGCCGCGCCGCAGCATGGGTCAGGCCGTCCTGGGTGATCTCCCAGAAGGGCTTGTAACGGCCCGACAGGGTGCGGATGAAGCTGTACTCGATCTGCTTCTGGCGCCACAGTTCGGCGAGCTGGCTGCCCTTGCCGGGGTAGAGCTGCTCGGCCAGCAGGCCGACCGAATAGACGTCGAACAACGTGCCAAAGGCATCGAAGGCGACGGCCTGGATTCGGTTGGTGGACGGTGCGGGCTGAGCCATGTTCGGTGCCGGGGGCGGATCGGTTTTGTTGCAATGCCGCGAAGTTTATTCAACGATTAAAGAAAAAAGAAGCCATAATAAAATCAAATGATTTTTTACTTTTGGTATTAAATGAACAGCTTCAAGGAAATCGAGACTTTTGTCAGCGTGGCCACCCGCGGCAGCCTCTCGGCCGCAGCGCGGGCCGAGGGGGTGACGCCGGCGATGATGGGCCGGCGCATCGATTCGCTGGAGGAGCGGCTGGGTGTGAAGTTGCTGGTGCGCTCGACGCGGCGGCTCAGCCTGACGTTTGAAGGTAGCGCGTTTCTGGAGGATTGCCAGCGCATCCTGAACGACCTCGCCAACGCGGAGGCGTCGGTGAGCCTGGGTGGGGTGAAGGCCAGCGGGCACATCAAGGTGTCGGCGCCGGCGGGCTTCGGGCGGCGGCATGTGGCGCCGCTGGTGCGGGATTTCCTCTCGGCCAACCCGGAGGTGACGTGCAGCCTGGATCTTTCAGACCGTCTCGTCGATCTGGTGAACGAAGGCGTCGATTGCTCCATCCGCATCGGCGAGCTGACCGATTCGAGCCTGGTGTCGGTTCGCCTCGCCGACAATCGTCGGGTGGTGGTGGCGAGTCCGGCCTATCTCGCCCGCTGCGGGGCGCCGGTGCGGCCGGAGGATCTGACCCAGCACGATTGCCTGTCCCTCGACCCGCAGCGCGGCTGGGTGTTCGCCGATCTGGAGGCGCCGGGGCAGGTGCGCACCATCAAGGTGTCGGGGCGCTTCGAGTGCAACGACGGCACCGTGCTCCACGACTGGGCGCTCGGCGGCATCGGGCTGGCGTGGCGCTCGATGTGGGAGGTGGAGCGGGATCTGGCCGATGGACGTCTGGTGTCGGTGCTCGACAACTACGCGGCGCCAGCCACCGGGATCTACGCGGTGTTTCCCCAGAACCGCCGGCTGCCGCTGCGGGTGCGGCTGCTCATCGACCACCTGCGCGGCTACTTCGCTCGGACGGATTACTGGCGCGGGGCCTGATCGCTGGCGGCGGCCGGATCGCCCAGTTCGAATTCGAGCTTGAGTCGGCTCGGCACCGGTCGGCCGAGGATTTCGGCCGGCTGGAAGTGCCATTGGCGGACGATCTCGGCGTAGGTGTTGGCAGCGGGGCACAGGGCCGGGTCGCAACGTGGCACCACCAGATCGACTGCGCCGTCGGGGCCGATCGCCAGCTCCAGCTGGAAGACGCCGGTGGGTGCATCGGGCAGCGGGGGCCAGACGTCCGCCGGGACGTCGGTGACGAGTTCGGGTTCGCGGGATAAGCCGGCAAGGGGCAGGTAGCCTGCCGGGATTCCCGTGGGAGCGTCGGGCTGGCTGGCGACGGGCGCGCTGGTTGGCGGCTCGTCCGGCGTCGGCTCGGGATGGCGGGGTGTTGGCCGTGGCGCTGTCCGTTGGACAGAGGGCGCTGCAGGTACCGGGCGCGTCTCTGCGCGCATCGCAGGTTTTGGAGGATTCGCGAGCCGGGCAACGAGTGGCGCTGTCGGCAATGTGCTGCCGTTGCGGTCCCCGCCGGGCCGGGCGATGAGGCTCACCACCAGGGTGTGAGCGATCAGCGACAGGGATAGGGCAAAGCCCATTCTCCGGATGGTCGACGGGCGGGGCGGAGGCGTGGTTGGGGGCACCGACGGACGTGAGAAAAAGCGGCTCGGGAGGCGATGCGGTGCACGATAGCCCAAGGTTCCGGGGGGGCGCTGCCGCCTGTCGGGCTTGGCTTCCCGCTGGTCGAGCGGCACTCGCCTTGCTGGCAGGGCGATGGCATCGTAAGTTGAAAGGAGATGTGGAATGAAAAAGCAGCGTGGTGTGACACTCATCGAACTGATGATTGTGGCGGTGGTGGCGGGCATTCTTGCCATGATCGCGGTGCCCTCCTATACGTCCCACATCACCCAGGGCAAGATCGCCGAGGCGACCGGCGCGCTTGCCGAGGGCAAGGTCCGGATGGAGCAGACCTTCAACTCGATGCGCAGCTATTACGTCGATGGAGCGAGTTGCCCGAATCTGGCGGGCCTGTTTGCGGACACGTCCTTCGGCATCGCCGTCGAGTGTACGAACACCACCTTCACCCTGACCGCCAGCGGCACGTCCGGCACGACGATGGACGGCTACACCTACACGATCAACCAGTCGGGCGAGAAGACTTCCAAGACGCCGGCCGTGTTCGCGGCGCAGCCCTGCTGGCTGAAGACCAAGGCCCAGACGACATGCTGACGACGCAACGCGGCCGCTTGCGTGGCGCGACCCTCCTCGAGCTCATCGTCACCGTCTCGATCGTCGGCATCCTGATGGCGATCGGTGTGCCGCAGCTGGGTGATTGGGTGCGGCGCAACTCGGTCGGGTCTGCGGCCGAAATCATCCAGAATGGCCTGCGCCAGGCCGAGGCCGAGGCGATCCGGCGCAACCAGCGGGTCGAGTTTCTGCTGACCAACGAATCCCCGAGCCAGGATTCCATCAAGACCCTCACCGCGGCAGTCAACGGTGCCAACTGGGCATCGCGGGTTATCGGCGCCGATTTCGCGCCGCTTGCCGACATCACCCTGGCCTATGTGAACAGCTTCCGGACAAAAGATGTGTCGGCCGATGTGGTGTTCCAGGGGCCGGCGAACGTCGTCTTCAGCGGCAATGGCCGGGTTTTCGACATCAAGGGTGCGCCGATCACCGAATACCAGGTTTTCAGGGTTTCCCGGCCCGGCGCGGATCGGGCGATGTGCGTCATCGTCACCCCCGGCGGCGGCATCCGGACATGTGATCCTGCGATCACCTCTGGCAAGCCGTTTGCGTGCCTGCCGCTGGTGTCTGCCGATAAGTGTCCGAAACCGTGATGGAGCGATCGACCATGGAGAAGAACAGGGCTCAGGCCGGTTATGTGCTGCTTGAAGTGCTGGTGGCGCTGTTGATCTTCTCCCTCGGCCTTCTCGGGCTCATCGGCTTCCAGGCCGCGTCGGCCAAGATCGCTTCCGACAGCCGTTTCCGTACCGAGGCTGCGATGCTGGCCGACGAGCTTGTCGCCAAGATGGCCGCCTCCGATATCACCAAGGTCAAGTCGAGTTACGCCGTTGGCGGCGACGAACTGACCACCTGGGTGACCAACCGGGTCAAGGGCGGCAGCCGCCTGCCCGATCCGGTCGTCACCCCGACCTTCACCGCTTCCGCCACCTCGCAGACCATGCTGGTCAACGTCCGCATCGAGTGGACCCTGCCCGGCACCACGCTGGACAAGGGAGGGCGCGAAGTGAAGGGTATCTACGAAACCAAGGCGCTGCTTTTCTAGGATTGCCCATGCGCACCAGATTTGTTCCGGGTCTGCCGCGACGGCGCGGCCAAGTTGGCGTGAGCCTGATCGAGGTGGTCGTCGGCATGGCCATCGGCGTGATTGCGTCCCTTGTCGTCATGCGTTCGTTCTCTGGCAGCGAGACGTTCCGCCGTAACGTCAGCGGTTCGGCCGACACCGTACAGACGGCGTCCCTGGTCGGGGCGCGACTTGGCATGCTGTTCGAGGAAGCCGGCGCCTCGCTGGTCCAGGGGCGAAACATCTGGGGTTGCAGGTTGATGGCGACGCGCGGCAAGACGGCGTTGCTCCCGGCGCCGAGCTTTCCGGATCCTTTCGCAGCCTTTACCAAGAACGTCCGGGTGCTGCCGGTGGGTGTGCTCGATGGCGGTGAGAATTCCGACATCGTGCTGGTGATCTCGGGTAGTTCGGCCTCCAGCAACCGGGACGTACCCTTTGACAGCGATGGCAAGACACTCAATGTGGCCAACCCCAACGGTGTCGGTATTGCGAACACAGGCCTGGCGGTGGATGACCTGCTCCTCGCGGTGCCCCAGGACGTGGCCGCCGGCCCTGGCGATTGCCAGATCGTCCAGGTGGCGTCCGATTTCTCGGGGGGCAAGGCGGTCACCGATCCGTCCTACGGGCTCAAGATGATGCCTGCCGAGGCGGCGGTCACGGCGCCGGCTTCGTACACCAACATCAAGCTCAACATTGGTGCCGCGTCCTACGGCGCGCTGACTTCCACGGCGGATAGCCCGTCTGCGTTCCACCTGGGCCGCGAAGCCGGGCCGACGTTCTCGCTGATCTCGGTGAATGAAGGTGGCGAGCTGGTCGAGTTCGACCTGCTCCAGCGCGCAGGGATGATGCCCTTCGGTGAGAACGTCGTGCTGTTCAAGGTGCGCTACGGCGTGGATAACGGCGCGGGCGGCGTGGCCAACGACAATGTGGTCGATGAGTGGATCTCGCCCGGCGAAGCCGGCTGGACGCTGGCGGATCTGATGGACGGCCGAACCGCCACCGAACAGAAGATCGACCAGATCAAGGCGGTGCGGGTTGGCGTCGTGGTCCGCTCGCCCCAACTCGTCATCAACGACGCCAAGCTCACCGAAGTCGTGCTGTTCAGCGATCTGAGTGACGTCCGCAAGGTTACCCGCAAGCTCGACGCCACCGAGCAGCGCTACGGCTATCAGGTGTACGACTGGGTCATTCCCCTGCGCAACATGAAGTCCACCCCGAAATCCTAGGTATCGTCATGGCTTCCACTGTTCGCCCTCACTTTTCGTCACGCCCGAGCCGGTCGCAGGGGGCGGTGCTCGCGGTCGTGCTCGTGGTGCTCGTCGTGATGATGCTCGGCGGTGTCTCCACCCTTCGGTCCATCGACACCTCCTCGATCCTGTCGGGCAATCTCGCGTTCAAGCGCGATTCGGTCAACCGCTCCACGGTTGGCATGAACGCGGCGTTCAAGGCGCTGATGGGACGGGGCGGGGATGTGGAGCTGGATAAGTTTGATAACTGCGTGCCAACCACCCCCGACTGCGCGGGAATCGTCGCCAATTGGGTGAAGAAGAATTATTCGCCCCGTCTGCTTGAAACTGACGGCAACGGTATCCCCCTGGTGCTCAAGGACAAGACGGCGTTCGACGCCAAGTTCACCACCATCAAACCGAACAAGGAAGACGGAACGCTGGAAGGTGGCAATGAGACCCGCTTCATCATCGAACGGATGTGCTCGGACTACGGCCCCTCCGACGAAAAGAAGTGCTCGGTATCCGACCGGTACGAGCGCGGTGGCTCCTATCGCCAGGACAAGCCCGGCTCCATCTCCCTTCCGCTCTACCGGATCACCATTCGTAGCGACGGTGTGCGTAACACGCAGACCTACGTCCAGGCTACGGTCACGACTCGCGTCAAGTAACCCAGAAACGTCGAGAAGGATGTTGCAAATGAAGAAATCGACTTTCGTCAGCGGATCCGGCCTGTCTCGCCCGCTAGCCGCCGCGGTGCTGTCCGTCGGCATCGCGGGCGCGGCCGGTGCTGCCACGACGCCGCTGGCCGATCAGCCGATCCTTGTTGCCGACGTGCCGGCCAACGTGCTGCTGACCCTGTCGGTGGAGTTCCCGACCGCCATGAACCGGGCGTTCAAGAGCAGCTTCGACGGCACTGCTACGGCACCTTATCTGGGCTACTTCGATCCTTACAAGTGTTACGAGTACACGGGTGGCACCGAGGGCTACTTCCGGCCGATCAGCAAGTCGGGCTCCAACTACACGTGCTCGGGGGCGTGGAGCGGTCACTTCCTCAATTGGGCCACGATGCAGGGTGCGGACATCTTCCGGTGGGCGCTCACCGGCGGTAATCGCAGTACCGATACGCCCAAGCTGTTCTCTGACGGCGGTGCTGCCCAGACCATCCTCGAGCGCGCATACGCTGCGAAGCAGGGGTCGTATACGTCCCAGTTTCCCGACAAGACCATTTACGGGATGGACATCGTCAAGTACACCAACCCGGGTGACTATGGTGGCTCGTCTGGATCGATCACCTCGAGCAGTTCGCTGCTCATCCGCAACGGGGGGCAGGGCGTTCAGTTTGCCCTCAAGCTCAACAGCCGTGACAGCTTTGTTCTCCTCAACGTCCGGGCAGAAGTCTGCCGCGATCCGGATGGCACCGGCACACTGCTGGAAGGCAACTGCAAGAAGTATGCAAACACTTCCGGCACCAAGAGCCTCTACAAGCCGGTCGGCCTGATTCAGCAGTACAAGGACAAGATGTACTTCGGGGCCTTCGGTTACCTGCTCCTGAACGACAAGAACAATACGGATGCTGATGGCGTCACCAACATCAACAAGGATGGTGGTGTGCTACGGGCAATGGTTCAGAGCGTCGACGCAGAGCTCACCGAAACCGGTGCTTTCGTCACCGACCCCTACAACATGTTGGCCGCTCAGGGTGTGACCTACAGCGGTACGATCAACTACCTCAACAAGTTTGGTCAGCAGTCCAAGTCGTACAAGCTGTGGGATCCGGTGAGCGAGCTGTACGCCGAGGCGATCAAGTATTTCAAGAACCTTCCCCCGACCAAGTCCTACGTGTCCGGTGTTGACGCCGCCAATCGTGATAATTTCCCGGTGTTCACCTCCTGGAACGATCCGGCCACCGACGCCAAGTACCCTAAGAAGGGCCCGCTCTCCTGCAAGAAGAACTTCATCGTCGGCATCGGCGACACCAACACCAACTACGACTTCAACCTTTCCGGCTCGCCGAAAGGTTATCCGGCCGATGTCGATGCGAACATGGGCTCCCTCAAGACTGCCAAGGCGTGGACGGATGAAGTCGGCGCGCTGGAAGGAATTTCTAGCCTCAGTGCCAAGACGATCTACAGCGGCAGCTACTACATCGCCGGGCTGGCCTACTACGCTCACTCCAACGATCTGCGGAGCGACATCGATGGCATCCAGACAGTCGACACCTACTGGATGGACGTGATGGAGGTGGGCTACGTTTCCAAGAACCAGTACTGGCTTGCTGCCAAGTACGGTGGCTACAAGAAGCCCAACAAGGCGACGCCGCCGGGGCCTTTCGATTCGTCCAAAGACATTTGGGTGGATAAGACGGCTGCCGGCGTGCCGATTCGCTCCCGCGGCACTGACCCGCTGCCCAACAACTACTTCACCGCCGATAGCCCGGATTCCATGGTCGCCGGCCTGCGCAGCGCTTTCCAGAGCATCGCTTCCGGTTCGGGGGCCGCGGCCGGTGCGGCCCTGTCGAGTTCCCAGGTCAATGCTTCGAGCGGTGGTTCGAACACCTATCAGGGCTCGTATGACGCCGCGTCCTGGTCGGGCGACATCACCGCCTCGAGGGTCAATAAGCTGGCGTCCGACGACTCCCTCGACGTGACAACCCTTTGGAGCGCCGCTGCCAAGGTCGATGCCCAGGGCAGTTCTGGCCGCAAGATCGTCACCTTGGCGCCCACGGACAAGACACTGACCAAGCCGACCCCGGCCGATCTCCAGGGCACGGCTTTCCGCTGGGCCAACCTGAGCCCGACCCAGCAGCTCAATCTGAGCAAGACCTCGGCGGCCCCCACGGGCGATCCGGTCGATGGCGAGCGCATCCTCGGCTACCTGCGGGGCGACCGTACTTTCGAATCCACCGCGGCAGTGAGCAATCTGTACCGCCAGCGCGCCTCGCTGCTGGGTGACATTGTCGATTCAAAGGTGGTCTACCTTGGCAAGCCGAGTGCGACCTATGCCGAGTCCTACAACCCAGGCTACACCCGTTTCAAGGCGGATAAGGCTGCACGGAATCCGCTGATCTTCGTGGGTGCCAACGACGGCATGCTGCACGCTTTTGATGCGTCCGAAGGGGCAAAGGGCGGGCAGGAGATCTTCGCGCTGGTGCCGTACTCGGTGTACGAAGGGCCCGATCTCAATCCGGAAGTCAGTGGCATCCAGGCCCTGGCCCGCAAGACTTATTCGCATCATTACTACATGAATGCCACACCCGAAATCCGGGACGTGGACTTCGCACGTACCGGTGCGCGTCTCGACTCCTTCGGCGTAGGTGCCGAAGCCGACTGGCGCACCATCCTGGTCACCGGTCAGGGCAAGGGTGGTCGCAGCTTCGTCGCGGTGGACGTCACCGACATCTCGGATGCGCTCACCGAAGACGAGGTCGCCGGTCGCGTGCTGTGGGAGTTCTCGCATGCCGACATGGGCTTCAGTTTCGGTCGTCCGCTCATCGCCAAGACCCGCCGCTGGGGATGGGTGGTGATCCTGACCGGCGGCTACAACAACATCGGCGGAACCAAGCCGGGTCAGGGTGCGTTGTTCATCCTCAATGCCAAGACAGGTGAGCTACTGGGTTCATCGCCTGTTTATACCGGTGCCGATTCCGGAAGCGCCACGGCGCCCTCGGGCTTCACCCAGATCGAGGGCTACACGCCCAGCTATCAGGAGTACACCCTCGACTACGTCTATGGTGGCGATCTCAAGGGCAACCTGTGGCGATTCGATTTCAGCAATCCGGCGGATGATCTCCCGCCTGTGACCAAGATCGCCGAATTTTCCACTGGCGGCGTCGGGCAGCCGATCACCACTGCACCGAAGATCGAATACTCCGCCGATGACTTGAAGCGCTACGTGTTCGTGGGGACTGGCCGGCTGCTTTCGTCCGAAGACCAGGGGAATACCCAGCAGCAGACCATGTATGCCGTGCGTGACGGTACCAAGACCCGCGCCTTCGGCACCAAGCCCTACCAGGTGGCGTTCCCGTCCGGCGGCTTCTTCCCGGTGACGCGAAGCAATCTTGTGGAGGTCACGAACCTGATCGAAGGTGCCAAGCTCGACAGCGCCAAGCCGATGGGTTGGCGCTACGACCTCACGGGTTCCAACGCAGGCGTCACCGAACGGATCATTCTGAGTTTGCAGGCCAATGACGGCGTGGTGACGTGGGTAGGTTCGATCATGAACGACGATCCATGCAACGCCAACGGCAACGCCATTGTGTATGCGGTTCACTACGGAACCGGCCAGAGCGTGCTGTACAAACTGGAGAGCGGCCTCTACAAGCAGATTGAAATGACCGACCCCATCCTGGGCGGCCTCGCGGATACCACGCTGGTTCGCGTCGGCTCCAGCATCCGGGTGCTGGGGACCGACGTGAAGGGTAAGTCGAGCATCTACGGCAACACGGTGTCCGAATCGGGCGAACCCCGAGTCGTAAACTGGCGGATCATCCGTGAATAGCGTGCATCTATGGGCTTGAAGCGAAATGCGCCGTCCCGTATAATCCGCGGCTCGCTGCTGCTGTAGCTCAGTCGGTAGAGCAACTGATTCGTAATCAGTAGGTCACCAGTTCGATTCCGGTCAGCAGCACCAAAGAAAACAACGGGTTAGGCTTCGGCCTAACCCGTTTTGTTTTGCGAGTTCCTGACAGACGTCAGCAATTCAGGATCTCCGGGTTTTTTCGGGAGGTTCTTGGTTCGCATCTCCTCGTTTCTGTCGGTCGTCGTGGCGCCCGCGAGGCAACGTTTCGACCCCAATTTCTGTGGTCAAACGGTCTAACAATGCGCGTGCAACATCCTTACCAACACGCCCATCTTGGTGGCCGGGGCCCGGCAGATGGGCTGCCGTAGCTCGAGGTGATCTGAGGGGCGCGGCGCGCTTGGCTCAGGTGGCATCCGCCGCGGTTTCCTGCAGGCCACCACCGAGGGCTTTGTAGAGCGAAAGGGTGCTCTTGAAGGCGAGGCGCTGCAGGCTCAGCAGGCCCTGTCGGGCGGCGTACGCCTGGCGCTGTGCGTCCAGTAGTTCGAGGCGGCTGTCTTGTCCGGCGCGGTAGCGCAGGCTGGACAGGTCGCGTCGGCGTTCCGCGCTGGCGACTACCCGTTGCTGGGCTTCGATCTGCCGGGTCAGTGTGGCCTGGCCGGCGAGGCCGTCAGCGACTTCCCGAAAGGCTGTCTGAATCGATTTTTCGTATTCCGCAACCGCAGCGGAGCGTCGGGCCTGGGCAAGATCCAGTGCGGCCTCAAGGCGGCCGTGGTTGAACAGCGGTTGACTCAATTGTGGAGTGAAGCCCCAGGCGAGCTGGCTACCCTGGAATAGGCTGCCGAGCGCCGGGCTGGCGTAGCCCAGTGTTGCGGTGAGCGAGAGGCGCGGAAAAAACGCGGCTCGGGCGGCGCCAATGTCCGCATTGGCCGCACGCAGGTTGTGTTCTGCCTGCAGGATGTCCGGGCGGCGTAGCAGGAGGTCCGAGGGCAGGCCGGGAGGTAGCGCAGTAGGTACGGGTTGATCCTCCAGCGGCATCCCGGCAGGTAAATCGCCGGGTATGGCCGTCCCGAGGAGGACGGTGAGCGCGTTGCGAGCTTGCTTGAGGTCTCGTCGACGACCTTCGAGATCAGCCTCGGCCGAAGCGACCTGACCTTCCGCCTGGGCAACATCGAGGCCGCTGTTCTGCTTTGCGTCCTTCAGCAGGCGCGCCAGATTCAGGGATTGGCGCCAGTCCGCCAGGGTGGTCTCTGTAAGGCGCAGCTGTTCCATCGCCAGGCGCTCTTCGATGTAGGCATCCGCGACGGCGGCAACCAGGCTGATACGGGCCGAGCGGGCCGCCTCGGCGCTTGCCAGGTAGCGCGCCAGCGCTGCCTCGGACAGCGCTCGCACGCGGCCGAAAAGATCGATTTCGAACGCGCTGATGGCAACGCCTGCCGTGTGTTTGCCTTGCGCGACGGCGGGGGTGCCCCGGTTTGCGGGCGTGCGCTCCCGTCCGCCTGTCAGGTTGGCATCGACCTGCGGAAGCAGGGCGCTTCGCTCGATGCCGTACTGGGCGCGTACGGCATCCATGTTCAGGACGGCGATGCGCAGATCCCGGTTGTTGTCGAGCGCAGTGGCGATCAGTGCTTGCAGACGCGGGTCGCCGAACATCTGTCGCCAACCCAGATCGGCGGCGTTGCCGCCGGTGTCGGCGGTGTCGGTGCCATCGGCATACACGGCGGGAATCGGTAGCGCAGGACGCTCAAGTGGCGGGGTCAGCGCACAGCCGCCCAGCAGCAGGGCCAGCGAGGTGTAGACGTAGTGCATGGTTCAGTTCTCGTGCGGGATCGTCCGGGCCTTGCCAGTACGTCGTGGCCGCCGCGCCTGAAATCCCAGGACAAAGACGAAGAAGACTGGAACGAAGAACACGGCCAGCAGCGTTGCCGTGATCATTCCGCCAAACACGCCGGTGCCGATCGCGTGCTGTGTTTCCGCGCCGGCGCCACTGGCCAGCATCAGGGGCACGACGCCCAGTGCGAAGGCCAGCGAGGTCATCAGGATCGGACGCAAGCGCAGCCGGGAGGCCTCCACGGCGGCGTCGATCAGGGTCATGCCCTGTTCGCGCAGTTGTCTGGCGAACTCGATGATCAGGATGGCGTTCTTGGCGGAGAGACCGATGACCGTGATCATCCCGACCTTGAAGAACACGTCGTTGGGCATGCCGCGCAGGCTGACCGCCAGAACCGCCCCGATCAAGCCGAGCGGGATGACCAGCATGACCGAGAGGGGGATCGCCCAGCTCTCGTAGAGCGCGGCCAGCACCAGAAAGACGACCAGCATCGACAGGGCGATCAGAACGGGCGCCTGGGCGGCCGACTCGCGCTCCTGTAGTGACTGGCCCGTCCATTCGACCGCAAATCCCGCGGGCAGCTGCGCCACCAGGGCTTCCATGGCCGCCATCGCCTCACCGCTTGAAACACCCGGTGCGGCGCTCCCGGCGATGCGCACCGCGGGATAGCCCTTGTAGCGGATGAGCTGTAAAGGTGCATCGGTCCAGACCGGCGTCACCACTGCGCCTAGCGGCACCATGCCGCCAGCGTTGTTGCGGACGTAGAGTTTCAGGATGTCCTCCACCTGCATGCGCGCCCGGGCGTCGGCCTGGATGATGACCTGCTGCATCCGTCCTGCATTGGGAAAGTCATTGACGTAAAGCGAGCCCATCGCCGTGGACAGGGTGTCGCTGATGCTGGCGAAGGAAACGCCCAGCGCCTCGGCTTTCTGGCGGTCGATATCCAGGCGGACATTGGTTCCCGGGGCGAGCCCCTCCGGGTAGGCCATTGCAATGGCCGGGTTCTGGGCAGCCATCGCGAGTAGCGCTTCCTGCGCTTTCATGAGGGCGCCGAATCCCTGGTTGGCTCTGTCCTGGAGGCGCATGCTGAAACCGGACGATGTGCCCAGTTCCTCAATGGCTGGCGGCATCAGATTCATGACCATCCCCTCCGTCGTATGCGCCATCGCCGCCTGGGCCAGGCCGACCTCTTCCTGTGCCGAGGCGCCTTCCCGGTGTTCCCTTTCCTTCATGTTCGAGAAGATGATGGCTGCGTTGGGGCCGGCCCCCGAGAAGCTGAAGCCGAGTACCGACTGGGTGGACGCAATGCCGGGACGGGTGGCCGCGTGCGCCTCGAACGTCTTGACGATTTCGAGGGTGCGTTCCGTGGTGGCATCCGAGGGGAGCTGGATGGATGTCATGAAGTAGCCCTGATCCTCTTCCGGCAGGAAGGCGGAGGGCAGCTGATCCAGACTCACACCCAGCGCCGCGACCAGGGCGGCGAACAGCACCATGACCCGGCCGCTACGCTTGACGAGGCCCAGAACACCACGCTCGTAGCGCTCGGTCATGCGGCTGAAGCGCAGGTTGAACCAGCCGAAGAAGCCCCGCGCCGGCGGATGTCCGGCCACCGGTTTGAGCAGGGTGGCACACAGGGCCGGTGTCAGGCTCAGGGCGAGGAAAGCCGAGAACAGGATGGCGACGGCCATGGACAGCGAGAACTGGCGGTAGATGACCCCCACCGAGCCGCTGGCGAAGGCCATCGGGATGAATACTGCGATCAGCACCAGGGTGATGCCGACGATGGCGCCGCTGATCTCCTTCATGGCCTTCTGCGTTGCGTCCCGTGGCGACAGGCCTTCTTGCGCCATGAGTCGCTCGACGTTTTCCACGACCACGATCGCGTCATCCACGATGATGCCGATCGCCAGCACCATCCCGAACATCGTCAGCACGTTGATTGAGAAGCCCGCCACCAGCATGACGGCAAACGTGCCGAGGAGGGCGATGGGCGCAACGATGGCGGGGATCACGGTGTAGCGGATGTTCTGGAGGAACAGGTACATCACCAGGAACACCAGCACCATTGCCTCGACCAGTGTCTGGACGACCTGCTCGATCGAGATCTGCACGAACGGGGCGGTGTCGAAGGGCACGGAGTAGCTGATTCCGGCCGGCATCGAAGCGGAGAGTTCTGCCAGGCGGGCGCGGACCGCCGCGGCGGTACGAACCGCATTCGCCCCGGGGGCCAGCTGCACCGCAAGCGCCGACCCGGGTTGCCCGTTCTCGCGGATGGACTCGGCGTAGGTCTGCGCACCAAGCTCGATCCGCGCGACGTCGCCGAGGACCACCTTGGCGCCGTCCGGGCTGGCCTTCAGCACGATCGCGGCGAACTGCTCGGGGGTCTGCAGTTGCCCCTGAACCGTTACCGGAATGGTCACCCGCTGCCCGGCCACCGTCGGTGCGCCGCCCACGCGCCCTGGGGCGATCTGGGCGTTCTGGCGGGTGATCGCGTCACTGAGGTCGCCCATCGAGAGCTGGTAAGACTGCAGCCGCGCCGGATCCACCCAGATCCGCATGGCCCGCTCCGAGCCGAACAGCTGAACCCGCCCGACCCCTTCCACGCGCCGCAGTTCTTCAACCACGTTGCGCGCCAGATAGTCGCTCAGCGCGACTTCGTCATACTGCCCGTCGGTGGCCTTCAGCCCCACGATCATCAGGAAGGACGAGGCGGCGGATTCAAACTTGAGTCCGTTCTGACGGACCACGGCCGGCAGCCGCGGTTCGACCGTCTTGATGCGGTTCTGCACGTCCACCTGCGCGAGCTCGGGATGGGTGCCCGGCTTGAAGGTGATCCGGATCTCCGCCGAGCCGGAGGTATCGGTGGAGGATTCGAAGTAGAGCAGGTTCTTGACGCTGGACAGCTCCCGCTCGATGAGACCGACAACCGCGTCGTTCATGGTCTGGGGGGTGGCGCCGGGATACGCCGCGTAGATGCTGACCGCGGGCGGTGCGACGCTGGGATAGCGGGCGATCGGGAGTTTCGGGATCGCGATGAGACCGAGCAGGACGATGAACAGGGCCACGACCCACGCAAAGACGGGCCGGCTGATGAAAAAGGCGGGCATGCTCGATCCCTTCTCAGTGCTTCGCGGTGTCGGGGGAGGGCGGCGCGCCCTTCCACGGCTGCTCGGTCACGGCATCGCCGTCCTTGAGGCGATCCAGCCCCTCCACGACGAGCTTGTCGCCTGCCTTCAGGCCACCGGAAACAAGGTAGTGCCCATCCACCAGCTGGCCGAGCTGGACAGCCTTCTGGTGCGCCTTGCCCGACCCGTCGATGACCCAGACGCGAGCCAGCCCGTCGCCGGCGCGGAGTATCGACTGCTGGGGAACCAGCATCCCTTCGGTCGCCCCGCCCTGGGGAACCCGGGCGCGGACGTACATGCCGGGGAGCAGTTGGCGTTCGGTGTTCTCGACGCGAATCCGCAGCACGACGTCGCCGGTTCCCGCGTCCACGTTGATGCCCGAGAACAGGATTTCACCCTTGACCGGATAGGGATTGCCCTGGGCGTCGAGGATCGTGGCCTGGCCGTCGGGCCCGTGGGGCCGGCCCGCCGATCGACGCAGGACTTCGAGCCGCGACGCCGGCTGGCGGACATCCACATACACCTGATCAATCTGCTGGATGCGCGCCATCGGCGCCGTATCGGTGGTCCCCACCAGGGCGCCTTCCGTCACCATCTCCTCGCCGATACGTCCCGAGATTGGTGCGCGGATGGTGGCGAAGCCGAGATCCAGCTGCTTGCGTGCCTGGGTTGCGCGGGCCTGGGCGACATCGGCGGCAGCCTGGTTGCGCTGGGATACCGCGTCATCGTAGAGCTGACGGCTCACCGCGTCGGCCTCGACCAGGGGGTCGAGGCGTTCGACCTGCAACCTGACGCGTTCGAGCGCTGCCGCGGCGCGCTTGAGGGCCGCTTCCGAACTCTCCACTTCTGCCTTGAAGGGGGCCGGGTTGATCTGGAACAATGCCTGCCCCTCGCGCACCTCTGCGCCCTGCTCGAAAAGACGGCGTAGTACGATGCCGCCAACCTGGGGGCGGATCTCCGCGCTGCGCACGGCGGCAACGCGCCCCGGCAGTTCATCCTGCAGGCGGACGGAAGTGCGCGCGACCTGCATGGTGGAGACGAGCGGCGGCTCGGGAGCTTGCGCCGGTGGTTCCCCGGAAGTGCAGGCCGAAAGTGCCACGGAGAGGCCAAGCAGCGAAATGCTGCGAAGAAGCGTTGTATGTCTCATGAAAAATCGAGGCTGGCCGGGCTTGATGCGACGCGGGCCGAACATGAAACCGCGAGCTTAGGCGCGCAGTGTTGGGCTTCAGCGGGCGAAGGATGGAGAAACGATGGAGACGGACATCAATCTCCAGTGAGGATGCGGATGAATCATGGTTTTGAGCGACCTGCCGGTGGCGACACCCAGGCGCTGGTGCTGATCGCAGAGGACGAACCGGAGATCGTGGACATCCTCAAGGCCTATCTGGCGCGGGAGGGAATACGTGCCGTGTGGGCAGCGGATGGTCGGGCTGCGCTCGAAATGCACCTCGCCCTGAAGCCTGATCTGATGTTGCTGGATGTGCGGATGCCCTGCGTGGATGGATGGCAGGTTCTGTCCGAGGTCCGGGCGCGGGGGCAGACGCCCGTCATCATGGTGACCGCCCACGATCAGGACATCGACAAGCTGATGGCCCTCAGGATCGGCGCGGACGACTACGTGGTGAAGCCCTTCAATCCGGCCGAGGTGGCTGCCCGGGTGCGGGCCGTGCTGAGACGGACGCGTCGCGTGGACTTTGAAAGTCGCGAGGTGCTGCGTGTGGGCTCGCTGGAGATCGATCTCGAGGCGTTCAGGGTGGCCGTGGTGCCCGACGATGCCTCGCGTCTCGTCCTGAACCTGACCTTGACCGAGTTCCGTCTTCTGGCCCACCTGGCCCGGGCTCCGCGCCGGGTTTTCAGCCGGGCCGAGCTGATTGCCGCCTGCCTGCCGGAAGGGGAGGTGCTGGAGCGGACTGTCGACAGCCACATCAGCAAGCTACGCCGAAAGCTCGAGGATGTGGGCGTCGAGGGCGTGCCCGTGAGTCTGCGAGGTGTCGGCTACCGCCTCGAGGAGACTGCCTGATGAGCAAGTCTGGCCTGAGTCGCCAGCTTGTGCTGTCCATGTCGGCGATGGCCCTGAGCGTGATGTTGCTGCTGCATGTCAGCTTCTACGTGTTCTACGCCATCGCGATGAGGCTCAATCCGTCCCTGGTCTCTCCGACCGCGGATAGCTGGCCGCCGACCACCTCGGAGTGGATCCTGATCGCAACGATCACGCTCCTGGGCCTGGCGCTCGCGGTGCACACGGCGACCCGCTTTTCCCGGCGCATCATCCAGCCCCTCAACTCGGTGACGGAGAGCGTGCGGCGGCTTGCCCACGGTGACCTCGACGCCCGGGCCCATGCCGAGGATCACTCGCCGGGCGAAGCCTCCGCGCTGGTGGAGGACTTCAACGCCATGGCTGAGCGCCTGCAGCGCATGACCGGCGAGCTCGTCATCTGGAATGCCGCCATTGCTCACGAACTCAGAACGCCGGTCACCATTCTGCGTGGGCGTCTGCAGGGGCTGGCCGAAGGCGTGTTCCCGCCCGACGAGGCATTGTTTCGCAGTCTGCTCGCGCAGGTCGAGGGCTTGTCCCGCCTGATCGAGGATCTGCGCGTGCTGAGCCTGGCGGATAGCGGCCATCTGAGCCTGCGTACCGATGTCGTCGATCTGGCGGCGGAGATCCGCGCCACCGTCGAACTTGTCGAGCCGGACCTGCGGGCCGCCCAGCTCGCCCTCGAGCTGAGCTTGCCGTCCTGCCAGGTCGAGTGCGATGTGGCGCGTATCCGGCAGGTCGTGGTTGCGTTGCTGGAAAATGCGCGCCGTTATGCAACGCCAGGGGTGTTGTGCATCGAAGGGGAGTGCGATGGCGAGGCGTTCATCCTCGGCATCGAGGACGAGGGGCCGGGGATACCGGAAGACGTGGCAGCCCACATCTTCGAGGCCTTCGTCCGCGGTGACGATTCCCGAGCGCGCAGCCGTAGTGGCAGCGGATTGGGTCTGGCCATCGTCCGGGCCATCGTCCATGCCCACGGCGGGAGCGTCGGATGTGCCAACGGCACGCGCGGGGGCACCCGCTTCACGTTCTCGATCCCCTGTCATCGATAGTCGATGAACGGCCAGGGCTTCAGGTGTTCAGCAACGCGCTCAGCTGGGTAAAGAAATGTTTGTCGCGTTCATACTGCCCGTCGGCCAGAAAGGCCTTTTGAGCCTCCAGCGACGCCAGGTAGTCGCTGACGATCCGGCGATAGCTGTCCATGCTGTCTGGTGCGTATCGCGGTCCCTGGCTTTGGCCGTCGATCAACATGCCATAGATGGCGCCGTGCATCATCAGGCCATAGGTCATCATGCTGCCTTCGTCCATGCCCGCCGTGGCCTGGAACCACGCTTCGCGGAATTCGGCGGGGGCGTCCCGGGGTGGGAAGTGGGCGGTGCGCGCGGCGCCCACTTCGTCGATTCCGTCGTGGTTCAGATCAACGCTATAGCCCTCGGGCAGGAGCAGGTTGGCCGCGCCTTCTTCACTGAGCGTGGCGGTATCGATGGGGTCTGCGAGGCCATGATTCTGGCGCACCGCGTCCAGCTCAAGGGCTGACAGCGTCGCCAGAAACTGGCGGGCGTGACCCAGGTCGCCTGCGTCATAGGCCTTGTTCAGAATCGCCGCGTAAGCAGCCTGGCTTGCGTCGCTGACGCCACGCAGCGCCGACAGCTCCGTATGCGCTGTGCCGAGCAGGTGCTCGAGTGTGAGTGCCTCGGCGCTCGCCTGCCCATCGCTGCCCGCCGCCATCCGGGCTTGGAAGGCTGCCCGATAGGTCTCCTGGAAGCTGCTGTCCGGGGCCTCGCGGTAACTGCGGCGCTGGCTTGCCGTCATCGGCGCGCCGACTTCTCGAATGGCCATTGCTTGCCTCCTTTGCGGCAAGAATTGCCGCTTGATCGGGATTGGGGGATTACCCGTGGCAAGCAGCAGAAAGTGTGCCCGGGCTCATGTCGAAGGAATGCCGACGACGCTGACCGGGCAGCGCGGCCAACCTGGAGCCGCATGTCGCCCATCCTGAATCTGCAAACAGGGCGGGCTGAAGGAGTCGGGCTGAATTGCGCGATGGCTGGCATCAAAATCGGCTGACCCTCGACGCGCGTGGGGGGCGGGTCTTTCCATCGACAGGTGATGTCGACGAGCGTTTGAAGGCCCCAGCCCGCTCGGATGCGGGTGATCGGACGAGGGGCGGGGGTCTGACTGGCTGGTTCAGCGTTCGTGGAGCCAGTGCTCCGCCGGAGGCGCGTTTTCGCTCGGAATCTGCAGGCCGATGGTGGAGAGGCGGGCGAGCCGCGACTCGCGGGTGGTTTCCGTGATCCAGCGGAGCAGGCGGCACAGCCATGCTGGCAAGCCATCGATTTCGTGCATGAGGGCGCTCCGGTATGAGTGGCGAAGCGCTTCAGTATTCATGTTCCGGGCTTCAGTTTGATGACGTCATGCTCGATGGGCTCGGATTTCGGCCGATCGCGGGGCGACGACGGGGCCCTTGCCGGGCTTGGGACTCGGCCAGATTGCGCTCTGACTGCTGTCGCCCGAAGGCGTCGCGCTCGCTCACCGATCGCCGGCTGGCCTCGATGGAACGGATGCAGCGCCAGCGGGTGCGCCCCCGGCTGACGATCTTCTTCATCGCTTCCGGTTGATGGTAGGTCATGCAGTGGTAGCAATAGACGCTGTTCATCACTGGGGCTCCTCCGAAGGTCATGGTGATTGGGGCGGCGGTCAGGACACAGCTTCCCGGCCTTCGTCGGGCTTCATGGCGCGGCGGTGGGTCGGGTGGCGCGCCAGGGCCTTCCGGTAGAAGTCGGCTAGGCGGTCGGCCATGGTGGTGTCGGACCATCCCGCGGCCGTGATCGGTGCCTGCGCTGCGAGCGCCCTGCAGGCCGGGGCATCGGCCAGTAGGGTGCCGACGATTCTTCCGAAGGCGACGGGTTCGTCTGGCGCGGCGATGCAGCCTGGCGCGTGGGCCAGGATATCGGCGGTGCCCATCGCCGCCAGCGCTACCACCGGCGTTCCGGACGCGAGGGCTTCGATCAGCACCAGTCCCTGGGTTTCGGTGCGCGAGGCAAACACGAACAGGGTGGCGGCTGCGTAGCAATCTGGCAGGTCGTGCGCCCGGTCGAGGTAGCCGAGGAAGCGCACCGAGGCTTCCAGCCCTAGCCGGGCAGCGTGGTGGCGCAGATCATCCATCGCCGGGCCTTCTCCGGTGATGAGGAGCAGGGCATCGGGGCTGTGACGGATCGATTCGGCAAAGGCGTCGATCAGGAAGCCGATGTTCTTCTCATGGGCGACGCGGCCCACGTAAAGCGCCAGCGGACGGCTGGCGCTGATGCCGTGACGCTGGCGAAACGCGTTGCCATCACCCTTCGAGAAACGCCCCAGCGGGATGCCGGTGGGGAGGATCTCCATCGGTGCCGTCACGCCATAGCCGCCCAGCCGTTCCGCCATCGCCGAAGAGGGCACGACCACCGCATCCACCGCATTGCACTGCCGCCGCGAGAAGCGCCTGGCCAGCCCGCGCAGCCAGCTGGCCGGGAGGAAGGGGACGTAATGCTGGAGGTATTCCTCGAACAGCGTGTGGTAGGTGACGACCACCGGCATGCCCAGATGGCGGGCCGCGGCGAGGCCGGCGTAGTGGGCAATGAAGGGCGTCTGGATGTGGATCAGGTCGCAATCGGCGGCGGCTTCCTGCACCTGCCGGTGCATGCCGTGCCACGACACCAGCCGGTCTTCCGGGTCGTTGGGGAGGCGCCGGCCGGGCACGCGGACGATGCCGGGTTCGTCGGGTTCGACGTCGTAGCGGGGCACCACCAGACGCACCTCGATGCCTTCGCCGGTGAGTGCCCGGCGGAAGGTTTCCATCGACGTGGAGACGCCGTTGATGCGCGGGAAATACACGTCGGAAACCATCAGCACACGCATCATCGGGAGGCTTTCATGGCAATGCTGGCCGCTTCGGCAGCGGGGGCGGGGGTGGCCTGCGATGCGTCAGTCCGCGCTTCGGTCAGCGCTGCGAGGGGCCGGCCGGCGCCCCACACGACCAGCTCGAGCCGGCCGTCGAAATGCTCGACGATGGCGGTGCAGGAATCCACCCAGTCGCCGCAATTCACGTAGAGCAGGCCGCCGATCTCCTTGATCGTCGCCCAGTGGATGTGGCCGCAGACCACGCCGTCTAGGCCGCGCTCGCGGGCGTGGCGGATGGCCGAATCCTCGAAGTCGAAGATGAAGTTGAGGGCCGTCTTGATGCGCCGCTTGGCGTAGCCGGCCAGCGACCAGTAGCCGGAGCAGCCAAGCTTGCGGCGCACCCACGATAGCCATAGGTTGAGTCGTACCAGCTGGTTGTAGGCCGCGTCGCCGAGCACGGCCACCCAGCGGTGGTGGCGCGTCACCTGGTCGAAGATGTCACCGTGGATCAGGAGCAGGCGCTTGCCGTCGGCGGTTTCGTGAATGGCTTCCGGGAGCACCTCGACGCCACCAAAGGCATTTCCGGTGTAGTCGCGCAGCACTTCGTCGTGGTTGCCGGGGATGAACACGATGCGCTCGCCGTGGCGCGCCCGGCGCAGGAGCTTCTGAACCACCGTGTTGTGACTGGGCAGCCAGCAGATGCTGCGGTGCATGGCCCAGAAGTCGACGATGTCGCCGATGAGATAGGTCTGCTCGGCTTGGTAGTCGCGCAGGAAATCAAGCAGGTGATCTGCCTGGCAGGCCCGTGTGCCGAGGTGGATGTCGGAGAGAAAGAGGGTGCGCACTCGCTGCATGCCCGGCACCCTAGCTGCCGAAGATGAACGCGCCGTGATGGATATGTTGAGGTTTGATGGCTTGGGCGGGTGGATGCAGCCGTCACGGCTGCGTCACGGCAGTGTCAAGCGTGGCCCGTAAGCTGGCTGCCGGGCGAGGCCGTCTGCGAAGGAAGACATGAGCACCGACAAGATCGAGGAATTGCTGAGAAAACACCGGCTGGTGGAGGACGTGGTGCATAACCAGAACATGCCCCGCCGTCAGCTTGTGGAGGTGATGGTCCATCGCAAGCATCTGGCCGAAATCCAGACCTTGCTGGCGCGGCTGCCCGTGGGAGAGGTCGGTGGGCTGCTCGACGCGTTGGCGCCCGACGATGCGGAGTTGTTGTGGAAACAGTTGCCGGCCAATCGGCGGCAGGAGGCGCTTTGGGAGGTGGCCGAGCCGCTTCGCACGCGGCTGGCGGGCAGCCCCGAGGCGGCGACGTCCGACAGCCAGCTCAACGCCTTTGAACTGGTAGACGGCCGGCTGCGCCAGCGGCCGATCACCGGCCGGCAGGATATGGACGGGATCGAACCGATGTGGGTGGATCTGATCGCGCCGACGCCGGCCGAGCGGGCCTATGTGGGCGAGCGGTTCGGGGTTCGGCTGCCGGACCCGGGCGAGGCGACTGACCTGGAGGTGAGTTCACGGTTTCAGGTGGAGGAGGATGGCGACATCCATCTGCACTCCAACTTTCTGCTCGACCGGGACGGCGATGCCCGCAGTGTGCCGGTGCTGTTCATCCTGCACGCCGGGGTGCTGTTTACGGTGCGCAACGAGGAGTTGCCCGTGTTCCGCCTGCAGCGCCGCCGTACGCGCACCCAGCCGGGTTACGTGACCGACTGCCTCGACCTGCTGATCGATCTGTACGGCGCCGACGTGGAGTACTGTGCCGACGCGCTGGAGAACATCTACGCCAAGCTGGGCGAGGTGGGGCGGCAGGTGCTCGGCGCTACGATGAGCGATGGCGAGGCCGCCGCGACGCTGGCAGTCATCGCCGAGGAGGAGGACATCAACGGGCGCATCCGCAGCAACATCCTCGACACCCAGCGGGCGCTGTCCTTCCTGATGCGCGGCAAGGTGCTGTCGACCGGCCAGCAGGACGACACCCGGCAGATCCTGCGGGACATCGAATCCCTCAACAGCCACACGGCCTTCCTGTTCGACAAGATCAACTTTCTGATGGATGCGACGATCGGCTTCATCAACATCAACCAGAACCGGCGCGTCTCACAGCTCACGGTGCTCGGGACGGTGTTCATGCCCATCAACATCCTTGCGGGGATCGGCGGGATGTCGGAGTTTTCGATGATGACCGAGGGCGTTCCGTGGCCGATTGCCTACGGCGCCTTCGTGGTGGGGGCTGGGCTGATCGGCTGGGGCACCTATAGGCTGCTCCAATACCTGGAAGTGCGGAAGACGAAGGACGCCGGGCGGAAGGCGTAAGCGCGCGCTTGCCGCCGGGTTGTACCGGTGTCAATGCACTTTGATGCGAGGGGGATTCCTGGCGGACACCGCCCGGCAGGGCCGGGCGGGGAGGGTAGGGCTTAGTGCTTGCGGCCCAGGCCGCCCAGGAGGAAGGCGATCGGCCGCTGGGGCTTCTGGCCGCCGCGCAGGTCGGCAGGGGCGGTATTGCCTCCGGCGCTGCCGGCTTCACCGGCGGGGTTGCGCTGCTCGTAGGGCTTGCTGAAGTCGAAGCCGTCTGGCGCGATGTGCGAGGGCTGGCGCGAGCGGTGGCCGCGCTCGCGGGGCTCGCGGGTGTCACGGGATTCACGCGGTTCGCGTTCGCTGCGCTTGCGGCGCTCGCCACTGCCCTCCGACGTGCGGGGTGCGGACGAGGTTGGCGCGCTGCTGCTGCCGGTACTGCGCCGGCGCTTGCCGCCTTCGGCGTCGAAGAAGTCGGGCTCGGGATCGTAGCCGGGAACAACTTCCTGACGGATATCCAGCTTGATGAGCTTCTGGATGTCGGCGAGGCGGTGGCGCTCTTCGGAGCTCACCAGCGACACGGCCTTGCCCTTCTTGCCGGCCCGGCCGGTGCGGCCGATGCGGTGGACGTAGTCTTCAGCAGTGTGGGGCAGCTCGAAGTTGATGACCGAGGGCAGGTCTTCGATGTCGAGGCCACGGGCGGCCACGTCGGTGGCCACCAGAACGCGCACCTTGCCGCTCTTGAAGTTTTCGAGGGTTTCAGTGCGGGCCTGCTGGCTCTTGTCGCCGTGGATCGAATCGGCCGAAATGCCGTGACGCTCCAGAAAGTGGGCGAGGCGGCTGCAGGCGAACTTTGTGTCGACGAACACGAGTACCTGGTTGGTTTCGTCCTCGTGGCGCACGATGTGGGCCAGCAGGTTGCGCTTGAGGCCGCTGGACACCGGGTGCACCACGTGGTCGATGGTCTCGCTGACCATATTGCGACGGGCGACTTCGATGAGCTGAGGGTTCTTCAGCATCTGGTCGGCGAGCTTCTTGATTTCGTCCGAGAAGGTGGCGGAGAACAGCAGGCTCTGGCGATTGGCCGGCAGCAGCGCGAGGATGCGGCGGATGTCCGGGATGAAGCCCATGTCGAGCATGCGGTCGGCTTCGTCGAGGATCAGGAACTCGACCTGCCCGAGGGCGATGGTCTTCTGCTGAACGTGATCGAGCAGGCGGCCGGGGGTGGCCACCACGATCTCGATGCCGCGCCGCAGTTCCTGGATCTGGGGGTTCATGTCCACGCCACCGTAGATGCAGGTGCTGCGCAGGGGGACATGCTTGGAATACATCTTGACCGACTCGTAGACCTGCATCGCGAGCTCGCGCGTCGGGGCCAGGATCAGGGCGCGCACGGGATGCCGGGCGGGACTGGTCGAGGTGCTGGCGTGGCGGGCAAGACGGTTGAGCAGCGGCAGGGTGAAACCTGCGGTCTTGCCGGTGCCCGTCTGGGCGCCGCCCATGACGTCATGACCGGCGAGGACGACCGGGATGGCCTGACGCTGGATGGGCGTCGGCGTTGTGTAGCCGGCATCGGTGACGGCTTGCAGGATTTCGGGAATGAGGCCGAGTTCGGAGAACGACATGGGTGTGGTCACGTTGTGGGTGCCGCCTCTTTACTGCGGTGCACCATAAAAACAGTCAAACATTATACATCGGGCGCGCTCTAGCGCCGCGTGAGATAGCACGTGACCTCTTCACGATCATGGTAGAGGTGCTTGATTCGCAAAATGTATTTGATCTTGGCGGCGGCCAGCCTGGCGTCGATCAGGGTGCGGCAGCGTTCGACTTCCTCATGGCGGCGCTTCATGGGCAGCTTGAGGTTGAAGATGCTGCGTCGGCAGCGCCCGGTGGCAAACCAGTCGGCAATTAGCGGGGCGATCCGTGAGGGCTGCTCGATCATGTCGCACACCAGCCAGTCCACGGCCCTCTTGGGTTTCCAGGTGAAGCCGTCGGCCCGCAGGTGCTCGATGAGTCCGGTGGCGATCGCCGACGGGGCCAGCGGGCCGTTGTCGATGGCAGTGACGCGAATGCCGCGGCTGGCGAGCTGCCAGCTCCAGCCGCCAGGCGCCGCGCCCAGGTCGACGGCGGTGAGGCCCGCGCGCAGGGTGGATTTCTGTTCGTCGGCGGTGAGCAGGGTGAGGAAAGCTTCGGCCAGTTTGAGGGTTGAGCGGCTCGGTGCCTCCTTGGGCATGCGCAGGCGCGGGATGCCCATCGGCCACGATGAGCCTTCGCTGGCAAGGCTCACGCCCAGCCAGGCGCGCCGCGGGCCTTCGAAGAACACATGCAGGCGCGGCAGGTGGGGCGAATCAGGGCGCAGCAGACCGTCCTTGGCGAGGGCCTCTTCGAGCAGCGGGCCGAAGCGGCGCAGGAAACCGGATTGCTCCTTGCCATCGTTGGTGTCGGGGGTTTCGGGCAGCAGCGCCGAGAAGCGTTCGCCGGTGACAGCGATGGCTTCGCGCAGCGGCGTGAGGCGGTCACGCTCCGGCAGGCCGTCGATCACCGCGAGCACCTGGAAGGCCTGACGGCTGAAGATCAGGCGGGCCAGATCGAGCCGGCGGCGGATCACGTCGTGGGCGTCTGGCGTGGTGAGTTCGAACACCACGAAGCCGCTGTTCGGCTGGGTGTCGGTGTCGCCGGTGAGGCGCGCGGCACGGGCTGCGGCGGTGAGTTCGGCGCTGGCGTCGGCCTCGAAACCGGGGCGGCATTGCACCAGAATGCCAAGGGCGGGGCAGGACGGAGGAGCGGACGTCATGGATGTGTAACCGGGGCGGATGGCCGCGTCTGCGGGTGTAATATCGGAGTCTGGCGATCCGGAATATGCCGACCCACCCGACAACCGGATTGTTGCTGCGCCGAATGGCGTTCGGCCCGGATGATAACCGATCATCGTGCAGGCTCTTGTTGGCAGTTGCTTGGCCGCCTTTTTGTGGAGATTTGTTTTGATGGAGTACCGCAAGCTTGGCGCCAGCGATCTGCTGGTGTCGTCCGTGTGCCTCGGCACGATGACTTTCGGGCAGCAGAATTCCGAATCCGAGGCTCACGCCCAGCTTGACGCGGCGTTTGCCGCGGGCGTCAATTTCATCGATACCGCCGAGATGTACCCGGTTCCGCCCAAGGCCGAAACCAGCGGCGCCACCGAGCGGATCGTCGGCAGCTGGCTGAAGGGCCGGACCCGCGACCAGGTGGTGGTGGCGACCAAGTTCACCTCGGCCGGCCGGTCGCTTGGATGGATTCGCGGCGGTCCGCTGTCCAACGGCCGCGAGACCATCCGCGCTGCGGTGGAGGGCAGCCTGCGCCGTCTGGGCACCGATTACATCGATCTCTACCAGATCCACTGGCCCGACCGTAACCAGCCAATGTTCGGCCAGTGGCGCTTCGATCAGGGGGCCGAGCGCGAATACACCCCGATCCGCGAGCAAATGGAAACCCTGGGCGAGTTGGTAAGAGAGGGCAAGATCCGTCACGTGGGGCTTTCCAACGAGCATCCATGGGGGGTGATGGAGTTCCTTCGCGCCGCCGACGAGTTGGGACTTGCTCGTGTGGTATCGGTGCAGAACGCCTACAACCTGATGAACCGCGTCTTTGAACAGACTCTTGCCGAGGTGTGTTTCCGTGAAAATGTGAGCCTGCTGCCTTATTCGGTGCTGGCCTTCGGGTTGTTGTCGGGCAAGTACCTCGACAGCCCGCCGGCGGACGGGCGAATGACGCTCTTCCCGGGCTTTGGTCAGCGCTACGACAAGCCCGGCGTGGCGCCGGCAGTATCCGCCTACGCCGCGCTCGCCCGACGATATGGGATGATGCCAGCCGAGCTGGCGATTGCCTTTGTGGCGAGCCGCCCTTTCGTGGCGAGCACCATCGTCGGCGCCACGACGCTTTCCCAGCTGGATGCCAACCTGAAGGCCTGCACCTGCCAGGTGGCGCCTGAAGTGATTGCAGAAATCGACGTTCTGCATCTCAAGTTTACAAATCCGGCGCCGTAAATGTCGGGCCGCCCGCGAGTGAGCTTGGGCGCCCATTTTGGGGAGGGTGTATTGAAGGAAATCGTGGCGGCTCAGGACGTGCGTGTTGGCATGTTCGTTTCCGAGCTGGATCGTCCGTGGCTGGAGTCACCGTTCCTGCTCCAGGGCTTCCTGGTCGAGGATCAGGCGACGCTGGACCAGTTGCGCAGCTTTTGCCGCTTTGTTTACGTGGATCGGGCCCGGTCGACCGGGGATGCCTGGCGGGGGGCTGTGCCCGAGGCGGAAGCCGATCCGCCGAAGCGCAATCCCTCGCTGGCGTCCTTTCAGGTGCCGTCGGAGGTCCGTCGCCGCCCGACGGATTTCTTCGCCTTGCTGCGTTCCTTGCGTGGCGCGAACCGGGGGCAGGCCCCGGGAGAGCAGGACGCACCGTCCACGTCCTGGTGTCACGTCTACCCCGATGCCCAGGCGACGCGCTCCCAGGGCGTAGCCGAATCCCGGCCCGACGACTACGCGCCCGGCGCGTCGGGGCGCCCCCTCGTTACCGGGAGTGGTACGCCTGCCCGGCGTGGCAGCGCCCGTCTGACGGCTGACGATGAGGGTCGCGGGACCGGAGTGGGTGGCGTCGGCATGGTGCATTCAGCGCCTGTCGTCCCGGTCGAAGAGGAGATCGTTGCGGCCTTGCCGCTGGTGGACGAGGCCCATGTGTTGCTCGAGCAGGTTGCCCAGGACGTCCAGCGTAGCCTCAACCCGGATCTCGAGCGACTCCGCGGGGTGGTTTCCGAGCTGGTGCTGAGTGTCGCCCGCAACCCGGACGCGCTGGTGTGGCTGTCCCGGCTCCGCAAGACCGATCAGTACAGCTACGATCATTCGCTTGACGTGTCGGCCCATGTGATGATCTTCGGCCGCTATCTCGGGTTGGGCGATGAATCCATCGCTGCGCTCGGCATGGCGGGGATGTTGCAGGACGTGGGCAAACTGAGGCTGCCGGTGCGCCTGCTGCAAAAGGCGGGGCCGGTTTCGCCGCGGGAATACGAGATCTTCAAGACTCATGTCGAGTTCTCGCTGCAGGTGCTTGCCGATTCGCCTCACGCCACGCGTCAGGTGCTCGAGATCGTCGCCCGCCACCACGAGCGCTGCGACGGCAGCGGCTATCCCCGTGGCCTGAAGGGTAACGAGGTTGGTCTGATGGGCGAGATCGCCGGCATCTGCGACATCTACTGTGCGATGACCCGCGAGCGGCCCTATGGCGAGGCGGCCAGTTCCCAGTCCGCGCTCGACGCGGTGCGGGCCCAGCGGGGCACCCGTTTTTCCGAGAGCACGGTGGATCAGTTCGTTCAATGCATCGGCCTGTACCCCGTGGGGACGCTGGTCGAGCTCAATACCGGCGAGGTGGCGGTGGTCGTCGCGCAGAACCGCATCCGGCGCCTCAAGCCACGGGTGATGATCCTGCTCGGGCCCGACAAGAAGTCCAATCCTTACCCCCACACCCTTGACCTGCTCTACGATTTACCCACTGCAACCGGTGAGCCCTATGCCATCGTCCGGGCTCTGCCGCCGGGCGCCTACGGGGTCGAGCCGTCCGAGTTCTACCTGGCGTAGTGGGCATGGTTTCGTCCTTTGACCGCCATTACAGCTACGTCGTCGATGAGGACGTACTGAAGCGCCTGCTGCTCCGCTACGGTCTCGGTCAGGGTGAGCAGGCGGCAATCCGTGCTTTCGGACGGATTGTCGACGCGTCTGACATGGCTCAGGCCTTGCTGGAGCGACTCAATCTCGCCGACGAGAGTGTTGCCGATGGAACCGTCGAGCCGGCGCTACGGGATTTCTGCAAGGAACTGGCGCGCATTTCCGAATGGGATTTCACGCCCGGCTGGCCGGCGGGCCTCGCCGCGCGCTGGGCGGAGTGTTATCTCGCGGGCGCGGTGGCGGAGTTTCCGTTCGCGGCCATCGAGACCTTGGTGGCCTTGTGCCAGCAGCGGCTGTTTGGTGAGCGGGCGATGGTTTACCGGCTCGAACTCGACATCCTCGATGCCCTGGTGCGCCTCGGCTGGTGTCTGGGCGGCCTGCTGTCCGACGTGGCCATCGAGC
Source organism: Zoogloea sp. (assembly GCA_041917255.1). Lineage (GTDB taxonomy): Bacteria > Pseudomonadota > Gammaproteobacteria > Burkholderiales > Rhodocyclaceae > Zoogloea. The sequence continues at coordinate 16,859 of JAYRYA010000005.1, read as the reverse complement.
ACGAGCAGTCGTTCCGCGTGTCAGCCGAGGATGGCGACCCCGTGTTGGGGATTCCCAACCGCCGACGTTTCCTGATGCTGCTCTCCGATCGCCTCGACAAGATCGGGGCCGGACGGCAACTCGGCTTGGTGATCGTGCAGGCGGAGTGGGGGCGTTCGGCCGATGTGCTCGCCCTCGACGAGCGCGACCGGCTGCGCCTCGCCCTGTCGGAGGCGATGCGCTCGGTGCTGCGCCCGAGCGACATCCTGTGTGCACTTGGCGACGACACCTGGGCCGCAATCCTGCCCGATCTTCATCACCCGGCCCAGGTCTCGCTGGCTGGCCACAAGCTGGTGGACGGCTGCGAGGTGCTGCGCTCCAACACCTTTCCAGCCTTGCGGGGCCGCTTTTACGCCGGCGGCGCCTGGGCGCCCGAGCACGCTGCCGATCCCTTTGGCCTGGAGCAGGCAGCGCGCGCCGCGTTGGTGGTGGCCCGTTCCACCGGCCAGCCCTGCGACGTCTATGGCGGTGAAGTCGTGGTGCGTGCCGAGGACGACGCCAACCTGGAGATGGAGGTTGCCCGGGCCCTCGAAGCTCAACATTTTCAGCTCTACCTGCAGCCTCAGGTTGAATTGCCATCCCGTCGGGTGGTGGGCGCCGAGGCGCTGCTGCGCTGGTCCCGGGCCGACGGTCGGGATGTCCCGCCCCCGGAGATCCTGCGGGTGGTTGAGCGCATCGGCCTGATGCCGGTTCTGTCCCGCTGGGCGATCCAGCAGGCGGCACAGATCCTTGCAGCCCTGGATGCTGCTGGCTGCGGTGTACGGGTGTCGGTGAATATCGTGGCCGACGATCTGCGGGATTCCGAACTGCCGATCTTCATCCGCCAGACCTGCGACATCTGGCGTGTGGCCCCTTCACGGCTGTGCTTCGAGATCACCGAAGGCGGGCTTGTGTCGGATGAGGGCATGTCGGTGCGTACTCTCGAAGCCCTGCGCCAGGGAGGCGGCCGGCTGGCGCTTGATGATTTCGGTACCGGCTACTCGTCGATGGATTATCTGCGGCGTCTGCCGGTGAGCGAGGTCAAGCTCGACAAGTCCTTCGTCGAGCGCATTACCGCATCGGACAACGACCGGGCCATCGTCGAACTGATGGTGCGCATCGCCCACACCTTCGGGCTGGAGGTGGTCGCCGAAGGTGTCGAGACGGCCGAAACCGAGGCGGTGCTGCTGGAGATGGGCTGCAATTGCGCCCAGGGTTATCACTACGCGCCGGCCATGTCCGTGGATGACTTCGTGACGTGGTGGAAAACTGCCAGTGAGGTGGCTGGTCACTCCGCCTGACGGCGGCGTTTGCGAGGTGTTTCTGTATCCGCGGGAGGTGCTTCTTCGGCCTTGCCATGACCTTGATCGGCGGAATCGCCTTCCCCGGTGGATTTCTTCTCCCCTTCGTCGCCTCCTTCACCCTTGGTGTGCTTCGCCTTGGCCGGCTTGGCGGCACCTGGGGGCGGTGGCGGAGGAAGCTGCGGTGCCACTTCAGCGATCTTGTTCTCGGCCATGTAGTCGTTCATTTCCTTCCAGCCGGCAAAAACTGCCGCCCGGTGGGCTGTGGGGTTGAGGGTGAAGCAATCCTCAATGGCTCGCCCCGCGTGCCTGCAGGCGCTGCCGACGGCCTTGCCGTCCGCCTCCGATTGGGCCTCGGACTTGGCCGGATCGGGGATGCCAAGGCGATCACAGCCCGTCAGGGCGAAGGTGGCGAGCACGAGTCCGAAAACAAGGGGCAGGGCGGGTCGATTCATGGCGGGAAGGGCGAACAAGGGGCGCTGCAAGGTCAACGGCGCCCGTCGTGCGGACTTGAACATTCCCATGCAACTCTGGTCATCAAGAAGCCGGAGCCGGGCTTTATAATCCTTGGCTGTTCCGATTTTTCCCAGACACGACTCCCATGATCAAATTCAGCCGTACCGCCCTGTGTGCAGCCATCGCCGGTCTGTGCATCAATGCCGCCGTCGCGGCGCCGAAGAAGCCCGTCGCCAAGGCAGCGGCCGTCGCCGATGTCGCTGTGACCGAAATCGAGCTGGTTCACAGTCTTGGTGCCGACAAGGGCGCGCAGCTCCAGAAACTGGTCGACCGCTACAACGCCGGCAACCCGAACGGCCCGAAGATCGTCATCCACGACCGCGCCTGGAACGCTGGTGGAATGCCGCACCTGATGATCCTTGGCGAGCGGGATCTGCCCGCCTTCCTGTCGGGCTCGCAGCGCTATCGTCCTCTCCATCAGGTCATGAAGGAAGCCGGTGTCGCAATGGAAACCCTGCGCGCTCCGGCGATGATGACGCCCACTCCCCTTGACGCCCAGAAGCGCCTGATTGCGTTGCCGGTGGGCCTGTCGACCCCGGTCATGTTCTACAACAAGGATGCCTTCAAGGCCGCCGGCCTCGATCCGGAAGCTCCGCCCAAGACCTGGCAGGAACTCCAAACCGCCCTCGGCAAGGTTGTCGCCAACGGTCAGGCCTGCCCGTACACCACCACCCAGCCGGCCTGGATCCTCGTCGAGAACATGAGCGCCTGGCACAACGAGCCGGTCGTCACCGAAGGCAAGCGGACGTCCCTCGCTATCAACGGCATGCTTGAAGTCAAGCATGTGGCGATGCTCTCCTCCTGGTACAAGGCTCGCTACCTGCAGCTCTTCGGTCGTGACGACGAAGCCATCGAGCATTTCTCGAGCGGCGAATGCGCAGTGCTGACCGCCGCGTCCGGCGTCTGGCCGACCCTGCAACGTCAGGCCAACTTCAAGGTCGGTGTCGCAACGCTGCCCTACCATGACGAATACTACGGCGCGCCCCAGAACACCCTCGCCGACGGCCCCGCCATGTGGGTTGCTGCCGGCAAGAAGCCCGCCGAGTACAAGGCCGTCGCCCGCTTCGTCAATTTCTGGCTGACCGGTGAAAGCCAGGTCGAGTGGCAGCGCAACGCCGGTTATCTGCCCCTCAACCGCGCTGGCCTGCTGGCGTCCGAGAGCCGCCTGCTGGCTGCCGATCTGGTCAACATCCAGGTCGGCGTGAAACAGCTCACCAACAAGCCGGTGACGACCGCGTCCAAGGCGAGCACCTACCCGCAGCGTGCTGCAGTGCGCCGCATCATCGATGAAGAGCTGGAAGCCGTTTGGGAAGATCGCAAGCCTTCCAAGCTTGCGCTCGACACGGCGGTGGCCCGTTCCCGCGCCATCGATTGAGCGCTTGCCCAGCATGCCCGACTGGGGTTGGCCCTGCCTGATCGTCCACCGCTGCGGCGGGGCGCTCGCGCCGGAAAACACCCTGGCAGGGCTTGGCATCGCCGCCCGGCTGGGCTGCGTCGCGGTCGAATTTGACGCGATGCTCTCAGCCGACGGCGTGCCGCTCCTGATTCACGATGAAACCCTTGACCGCACGGCTGGCCTGCCCGGCAGCGTAGCCGCCATGTCCGCTGCTGTGCTGCTCGCCACCGACGTGGGCGGCGTGTTTCATCCCGCGTTTCGTGGCGAGACCGTTCCCCGCCTGATCGACGCACTGGCACGTTGCCGGGCGTTGGGGTTGGCGGCCAATCTGGAGATCAAACCCGCAAGCGGTGTCGAGATCGAGACGGGCAGGGTGGTGGGGGAACTGCTGGCTTCCATGGCGCCGGCTCAACGCCCCGCATTGCTGATCTCATCGTTCTCGGCGGATGCCCTTGCAGCAAGCGCTGCTAGCCTGCCCGACGTCCCCCGGGCCTTTCTCGCAGGCGCCTTTGACGGCGCGGTCATCGATGTGGCGCTCACCCTCGGCTGCCAGTCCCTCAACCTTTCCCTTCAGGGGCTTTCCGCCAAGCAGGTGGCGGCCGTCAAGAAGGCTGGTCTGCGCTGCCTTGTATACACCGTCAATCACCAGGAAGAAGCGCGCCGCCTCGTCGCATGGGGCGTGGATGGCGTGTTTTCCGACCGACCGGATCTGTTGATTCCTGTTTTCGCCAGCCAGAATCCAGCCTGATCGGCCTTGATCCGCTCAGCTTGACTCGATGGCCGCATCCCCCCTACCATCGCGTTTTTCCTATTCCGGGCAGTGCCTTGTCTCTCTCGCAGCTCTACGCGCCGATCGCCGAAGACATGAAGGCGCTCGATGCCGTCATCCGGGATCGTCTCTATTCCGACGTCGTTCTCATCCGCCAAGTTGCCGAGTACATCATCGGCAGCGGAGGTAAGCGCCTGCGTCCGGCGATGGTGCTCTTCACCGCAGGTGCCGCCGGGTATCAGGGTAGCAACCACCGCGAACTCGCGGCCGTTGTCGAGTTCATCCACACCGCCACGCTGCTCCACGACGACGTGGTCGATGAATCCGATCTGCGCCGTGGCAACAAGACGGCCAATGCCATGTTCGGCAATGCGGCATCGGTGCTGGTGGGCGATTTCCTGTATTCCCGTGCTTTCCAGATGATGGTCGGCGTCCAGAACATGCGGGTGATGCAGGTTCTGGCCGATGCCACCAATGTGATCGCCGAAGGCGAAGTGCTGCAGTTGCTCAACTGCCACAACGCGGATGTCGAGGTAGAAGACTACCTGCGCGTGATTCGCTACAAGACCGCCAAGCTGTTTGAAGCCGCCGCGCGGCTCGGAGCGATCCTCGGCGGTCTGTCGGTCGAGAAGGAAGAACAGGTCGCAGCCTTCGGCATGCATATTGGTACGGCTTTCCAGCTGATCGACGATGTGCTCGATTACTCCGGCGACGAGGCTGACACCGGCAAGCACATTGGTGACGACCTTGCCGAAGGCAAACCGACGCTGCCGCTGATCCACGTGATGAAACACGGCAGCCCGGAAGACGCTGCCTGTGTGCGCAGTGCCATCGAAAATGGTGGCAGGGACGATTTCGCCGCGGTGCTTTCCGCCATCCGCGCGAGCGGCGCGATTGAGGCGACCCGCAAGGTGGCCGAAGCCGAAGCCCAATTGGCTCTGAATGCGCTCGAAGCGCTGCCCTCTTCCGTTTTCAAGGACTCCTTGGTAGAATTGTCGAAGTTCGCAGTCGCACGGAAATATTGATGTTCGGCAGCTGTACACCGGATTTCAATGTCGAGTGTGGCTGTTTTGTTTTGGCGTTGGCAAATGTTGCCAGCGTGAGCAGTAAGAGCGTCGGGGAATAGCTCAGCCTGGTAGAGCACTGCGTTCGGGACGCAGGGGCCGGAGGTTCGAATCCTCTTTCCCCGACCATTCATTCCTGTTGGTCCCACCCGAGGGCTGACAGAAAAAAGGAGCATTGCCGTCAGGCCATGCTCCATTTTTTCGTTCTGCGCTCGCAGTGGTCGGCGCATTTCGATTCATCCCGCGACGTTCCCGGTGCTTGGCTCAGCGAATCCTGGCAACGTCCCGGAGGGGTGGAGCGCCGAACAGGCGGCGGTATTCGCGGCTGAACTGCGACGGGCTCTCGTAGCCCACGCGGCGCGCTACCGAGGCAGCATCCAGGGATTCGAGCAACATCAGCTTGCGGGCTTCCTGAAGGCGGATCTGTTTCTGGTACTGCAGCGGGCTCATGGCGGTGAGCGCCTTGAAGCGCTGATGCAGCGACGACTTGCTCATGTTGGCGGCGTCGGCCAGGGCGTCAATCGACAGCGGTTGGTCAAAGTTCTCCTTGATCCATGCCACTGCCCGGGCCGTGCGATGGCTTTGGCTGTCGGCTGCGGCAATGGCGCGCAGGCGCACTCCCTGTTCGCCCGTGAGCAGGCGGTACAGTAACTCGCGTTCGTGCAGCGGCGCCAGCACCGGGATGTCCTGGGGGGCGTCCAGCAGCCGGGCGAGACGTAGCAGCGCGTCCATCACTGGCAGAGTAAGCGCGCTCACCCCCAACCCAAGCTGACCGTTACCCGGCGAGGGCGGAGCCAGTTGCAGGGTGCTGGCGAGTTCGGCGATCCGGTGGGCATCCATGTCGAAAACCGCACACAGGTAGGGTTTTTCGGGCGTGGCCTCGGTGATCTGCCCCATCACCGGTAGATCCACCGAGGTGATGAGGTAGTGGCGGCTGTCGTACTGGAAGCGCTCGTCGGCCAGCACGAGGCGCTTCGAGCCCTGCACGGCCACTGCCAGCACTGACCGATAGACTGCGCAGATCGGCGTGCTGGTGCTCGATGCCCGGAACAGACTGAGGCCCGGCACGGCCGTCGTCATGGGGCCGTCTTCGGTGCAATATCGTTCAATGATGTCGGCCAGCGCCTTGCGCGCGGCGTCGAGCGTGGTCGCCTCGTCGGGGGGCGGAAGGCCTGAAGCAGTCATGGTTTTTCCTTGCTGGGTGCTGCAGGAAGAGTACCTCCGGGCGGGGTGGTAGGTCACGCGCCCAAAGCAAGTCTGGAGAATCGGGCAAGAATCTCACAGGATTCTGCAATGCCATCCAGTATGCAGTGGGCTAAATTTCCGAGGGTGACGGTCGGGAATTTTTTTGCCCGCCCGTGTGACTCAGACAAGAACCACTCGCCCCCTTCGGAGATTGAAAATGATCCAGCTCACCGTGAACGGCAAGCCCCACAAGGCCGACGTCGACGCCGACACCCCGCTGCTATGGACGTTACGTGATTCCCTGCTCCTCACCGGCACCAAGTTCGGCTGCGGTGCCGGCCTGTGCGGCGCCTGTACCGTTCATGTGAATGGCCAGCCGGTGCGCTCGTGCATCACGCCCGTGGCCGATGTGGCGGGCAAGAAGGTCACCACCATCGAGGCGGTGGATGGCTCCCGCGTCGGCAAGGCGGTGCAGGACGCATGGCGCAAGCTGGATGTGGTTCAGTGCGGCTACTGTCAGTCGGGCCAGATCATGAGTGCGGTCGGCCTGCTCTCGACCAACCGCAAGCCCACCGACGCCGACATCGACGCCGCGATGGCGGGCAACCTGTGCCGCTGCGGCACCTACGTGCGCATCCGCGCCGCTATTCACGAAGCCGCCAAGGCCCTGGCGTAAGGAGCCCAGCATGACGACCCAACGCCATAACCCGATTCAAAACCTCTCTCGCCGCGGCTTCCTGCAGGGCGCTGCCGGCCTCACCCTCGGCCTCGCGGTGCCGGGCATCGGCCAGGCCGCCAAAACTGCGACGACCGGCGCCGCAGCGGCCAGTTTCGCGCCAACGCCCTTCCTGCGCATCGGCGCCGACAACTCGGTCACCGTGATTTCCAAGCACCTGGAGATGGGGCAGGGCACCTACACCGGCCTCGCCACCATCGTCGCCGAAGAACTCGACGCCAACTGGGCGCAGGTGAAGGTGGAAGGTGCGCCGGCCGACGCCAAACGCTACAACAACCTGTTCTTCGGTGGCGCCCAGGGCACCGGCGGCAGCACCGCCATGGCCAACTCCTGGGGCCAGATGCGCCAGACCGGCGCCACCGCCCGGGCGATGCTGGTCTCCGCCGCTGCCAAGCGCTGGAACGTGCCGGCTGGCGAGATCGGCGTGTCCGAAGGCGTGGTCCGCCACGCCGCCAGCGGCCGCAAGGCGAGCTTTGGCGAACTGGCCGAGGCCGCCGCCCTAGAGGCCGTGCCGGCCCAGGTCGCCCTCAAGGACCCGAAGGATTTCCGCCTGATCGGCAAGCGCGCGCCCCGTAAGGATAGCGCCGCGAAAACCGACGGCTCGGCCAGATTCACCCAGGATCTGCACCTGCCCGGCATGCTGGTGGCGGTGGTCGCCCATCCGCCGCGCTTCGGCGGCAAGGCGAAGTCGGTGGATGCCAGCAAGGCTAGGGCCATCAAGGGGGTGGTAGACGTGGTCACGGTGCCCGCCGGCGTGGCCGTGCTGGCCCGCGACACCTGGAGCGCCAGGAAGGGCCGCGATGCGCTGGTGGTCGAATGGGACGACAGCGCCGCCTTCAAGCTGGGCTCCGACGAAATCCTCGCCCGCTACCACGAGATGGCCGGCAAGCCGGGCCTGGTGGCGCGCACCCAGGGCGACGCCCCCGGCGCCATCACTGGCGCAGCCAAGGTGGTCACTGCCAGCTACGACTTCCCCTATCTGGCCCACGCGGCGATGGAGCCGATGAACTGCGTCGTCCAGCGCACCGCCGACGGGCTGGAGGTGTGGAACGGCGAGCAGTTCCAGACGGTTGATCAGGCCACCCTGGCAGCGATGTTCGACCTGCCGCCCGAGAAGGTGACGATCCACATGCTTTACGCCGGTGGCAGCTTCGGTCGACGGGCGTGCACTCAGTCCGACTACCTGCGCGAGGCCGCATCCATCGTCAAGGCCAGCGGCACCCGCGCGCCGGTCAAGCTGGTGTGGATGCGCGAGGACGACATGAAGGCGGGCTACTACCGCCCGATGTTCCACCACCGCATCGAGGCCGCGCTGGATGCCGATGGCAGCATCCGCGCCTGGCGCCACCGGCTGGTGGGCCAGTCGATCATCACCGGCTCGGCTTTCGAGTCGGTGATGGTGAAGGACGGCATCGACGCGGTGTCGGTGGAAGGCGCGGCCAACCTGCCCTACGCCATTCCCAACCTGCAAGTGGAGCTGCACACCCCCAAGGACATCGGCGTGCCAGTGCTGTGGTGGCGTTCGGTAGGCTCGACCCACACCGCGTACTCCACCGAAACCTTCCTTGACCGGCTGGCCGCCGAATCGAAGCAGGACCCGGTCGCGATGCGCCTCAAGCTGCTGGCCAAGCATCCGCGCCATTCGGCGGTACTCAAGCTTGCCGCCGACAAGGCCGGTTGGGGCACGCCGCTGGCAGCCGGCAAGCCCGGCGAGCGGCGCGGGCGTGGCGTGGCCGTGCATGAATCCTTCCACTCCTTCGTCGCCCAGGTGGCCGAAGTGACGGTGGCCGCCGACGGCAGCGTGAAGGTGGATCGCGTCGTGGCCGCAGTGGATTGCGGCATGGCGATCAACCCGGACAACGTGCGCGCGCAGGTGGAAGGCTCGGTGGGCTTTGCCCTGTCGGCCGCGCTGCACGGCGAGATCACCCTGAAGGACGGCGTGGTGGAGCAGGGCAACTTTGGCGAGTACGCGCCGATCCGCATCAACGAGATGCCGAAGGTCGAGGTGCACATCGTCCAATCCGCAGAGAACCCCACCGGCATCGGCGAGCCCGGCGTGCCGCCGGTGGCCCCGGCGGTGGCCAACGCGATCGCCGCGGCCACCGGGCGGTGGCTCACCCGGCTGCCTTTCCAGGCGGATGCGCTGAAGGTTTGACGTCAATCGCCCCGCGTGTGGTGGACGGCTTTGGTTGCCCGCGACACGCGCTTTGCCGGAAGGAGGCAAATCATGGATAGCCAGGATCTTCAGGTGCTTGCGGCCCTGCGACGCTGGGCGGCGGAAGGCCACCGGGCTGCACTCGTCACCGTGGCCCGCACCTGGGGCTCGGCGCCGCGCCCGGCTGGGGCCTGGATGGCGCTGCGGGACGATGGGCGGGTGCAGGGCTCCGTGTCGGGTGGCTGCATCGAGGACGATCTGGTCGCCCGGATGCTCGATGGCCGCATCGCCGGCCGTCAGCCCTTCGTGCTCACCTACGGGGTGACCCGCGACGAGGCGGCCCGCTTTGGCCTGCCCTGCGGCGGCACGCTCGAGCTTGTGGTGGAGCCGGCGCCGGACATGGCCCGGCTCGCCGATCTGGCGGCCCGCATCGAGGCCGGCCAGCTGGTGCGGCGTGACGTGGACATCGACACCGGTGCGGTGGGTATTGCCGATGCCTGCCGGGGCGAGCTGCTCGCCTGGGATGGGCGGCGCCTGTCGACGATCCACGGCCCGCGCTGGCGGCTGCTCATCATCGGCGCGAGCCAGATCGGGCGCTACCTGGCACCAATGGCCCAGGCGCTGGATTACGCGGTGAGCGTGTGCGACCCGCGGGAGGAGTATGCCGCCGAGTGGGACGTGCCCGGCGCGCCGCTGATGCCCGGCATGCCCGACGACGTGGTGACGGCGATGCTGCCCGATCCGCACACGGCGATCGTGGCGCTCACCCACGACCCCAAGCTCGACGACATGGCGCTGCTCGAAGCGCTCAAGTCGCCGGCCTTCTACGTGGGCGCGCTGGGCTCGCGGGTCAATAACGCAGCCCGGCGGGCGCGGCTGCTGGAGTACTTCGACCTGTCGGAAGACGAGGTCGGGCGGCTCCACGGCCCCATCGGCCTGCCCATCGGCAGCCGCACGCCGCCGGAGATTGCGGTGTCGATTCTTGCCGAGATGACTGCGGTGAAGAACGGTGTCGCGGTGATCCGTCCCGAGCCCGCCACGCCGGCCAGTGCCGGCTGCGGGCTGGGTTAACCGGTGGCGCGCATCGTCGGTTTGCTGCTGGCGGCGGGGCAGGGGCGGCGCTTCGGGGCCGACAAGCTGATGCAGCCGCTGGCTGACGGCACGCCGGTGGCGGTGGCTGCCGCGTGGGCGCTGAAGGCGGCCTGCCCCGAAAGCATCGCGGTGCTGCGTCCGGAGCAGGATGAGCTGGCCGGTTGGTTGGCGGCCGAGGGGCTGACCGTGATCCGTGCCGTCGCTGCCCATGGCGGCATGGGCCACAGCCTGGCCGCCGGTGTGGCGGCAAGCCCGGATGTCGACGGCTGGCTGGTGGCACTCGCCGACATGCCGCGCATCCAGTCAGACACGCTCCGCGCGGTCGCGGATGCCATCGCAACCGGTGCGGACCTGGCCGCGCCGACTTACGCCGGCCGGCGCGGACATCCGGTGGGCTTTGCTGCGCGTTGGCGAGATGCCCTGATGGTGCTGGCGGGCGATGAAGGTGCCCGTTCGATCATCCGGAGCAACGCCGGATTGCTGCGCACCGTCGAAACGGACGACCCGGGCGTGCTGCAGGACGTGGATACGCCGGCCGATCTGGCGGCGCTGGGAGGCGGCACCGCGTCAGCCTAGCCAGCGGAGCAGGGTTTCATACAGGATTTCCGGCTCCACCGGCTTGGCGATGAAGTCGTTCATGCCGGCCTTGCTGCAACGCTCCCGGTCTTCGTCGAAGGCGTTGGCCGTCATCGCGATGATGGGTGTCAGACGCTGGCCGGGCAGTTCCCGGATGCGGGCGGCGGCTTCGAGGCCGCCCATCTCGGGCATCTGCATGTCCATCAGGATGGCGTTGTAGTGGGCCGTCGACGCCTTTTCCAGCGCGATCCTTCCGTTGTCGGCGATCTCCACGTCAAGCCCGGTTTCGTTCAGGAGTTCCAGCGCAACCTCCTGGTTGATCGGGTCGTCCTCCACCAGCAGGATGCGGGCGCCGGCGTGGCGGGCGCGGATCGTGGATTCCGCGTCCGAAGGCGCGAAGGCCCGTTGTTCGATTAGACCCGCGCCCTGTTCGAGCTCCGCAGAAAACCAGAACAGGCTGCCCACACCGGGTGTGCTTTCCACGCCGGCGTCTCCGCCCATCAGCTGGGCCAGGCGCTGGGTGATGGCGAGACCGAGCCCCGTGCCACCGTACCTGCGGGTGGTGGATGCATCCACTTGCCGGAAGGGCTGGAACAGATCCGGCAGCTTGTCGGCGGCAATGCCGATACCGCTATCTTCCACTTCGAAGCGAACCCGCAGTTGTGAACCCCGGCGGCATTCGAGACGGCAGCGCAGGGTGATGCCACCGGTAGCAGTGAACTTGACCGCGTTGCTGGCAACGTTCAGCAAACCCTGCCGCAGTCGCGTGGGGTCGCCCACCAACTGAGGGGGCACATCGCCGTAGTCCACTCGCAGTTGCAAGCCTTTGGCGCTCGCGGATTCCACGATCAGGGAGCGCACGTAATCGATGATCGAGCCCAGGTGAAAGGGCGTGTGCTCCAACACCAGCTTGCCGGCCTCGATTTTCGAGATGTCGAGGATGTCGTTGATGATCGCCAGCAGATGACGTCCCGCGTCCTCGATTTTCTCGAGCCGTTCCGCCTGCTCGGGCAGCACTGGCCCGCGCCGCAAGCCGTGTGTGTAGCCCAGGATGGCGTTCAGGGGTGTGCGGATCTCATGACTCATGTTGGCCAGAAAGGAACTCTTGGCCATGTTTGCGGCTTCGGCGGCGTCCTTGGCTTCCTGCAGGGCGGCTTCCGCCTTGCGGATCAGGGTGATGTCGGTGAAGGTGGCAATGAAGCCGTCGCCCAGTCGCTGCCCGCCGATGAGCATGGTGCGCTCCAGCGAATCCTTGCTGGTCACGCGGTATTCGCTGCTGTCGACCTTGCCGTCGGTGGCTGCGGCCCTGTCGAGGGCATCCTGCCACCGGCGTTGGACGCGTTCGCGATACGCGGGGTCGGGGTAAGCGCGCTGCCACCAGTCTTCGAGGGTGGGGATGTCGGTGGGCTTGTACCCGAAAAGTTCGGTGAAACGCTGATTGATCGATTGAACGCGCTCACCCTGGACGAAGGCCAATGCCACTGGCGCGGCGTTGAAGACAGCCTGGAAGTGGCGCGTCCCTTCCGCGATCAGCACGGATTCCTTGGCCGCGAGCAAGGCCCGTTCGGCCTCCCTGCGTTCGGTGATGTCCCGGGACAGCACCAACACGCGCGGTTCAGCAGCGTCGCCGCGCTTGCGGGCCGCAGAAAGCTCGAACCAGTGCTCGCTGCCGCCCAGTTCGAGGCAGATGGTGCGTCCATAATCCTGGCCTTTGGCGGCGGCGGCCTCGATCACTTCGACCACCGTGCGGGCCTCCCGGCTCGGCAGGATCGCCGACACATGGCGTCCGACGAGGTTGTTGCGCGAGGAGGCGTGCCGCTCGGTCTGGTTGCTGAAAACATTGATGTAGTGCCCCTGCAGATCGAACTCGAAGAGCATGTCGGGGATGGCTTGCAGGGTTGCCGCGAGGCTCTGCTCCGCTTCAGTGACGGCGTCGTGGGCTTGCCGCAGCGCATTGAGGGTTGAGTTGAGCGTCTGCGTCTTGCTTGCAACCTGGCGACGCAGGGTCACGTTCCACACGAAGAGCAGCAGGCCCGTGCCACCGAGGGCAGCCAGACCCCAGATCACATATCGACCGTAGTCTCCAATGTGTAGGGGCGAGCCGAACCATTTGCGGCGCAGGGCTGCGTCTTCCTCCGGGGTGATCCTGGCCATGCCATTGACGACCATCTGCAGGGTTGCCACGTCGCCCTTGCGGGTTGCCCGGCGGAACTGACCCTGGTAGAGCTCAAAGGCCTTGCGGAAGTCGTGCTGGGCGTGGGCCCGATACAGGTAGAAGTTGGCCGGAAACTCATCCAGGCAGAACAGCTTGATCTCCTGACGCTGGGCTGCGGCGATCAGTTCGGTGTAGTTCGGGTATTCGACCAGCGTCGTGATTCCCTGCGCATTGAGCCGGTGGATACACGCATCGCCCGACTGAACGCCGATCTCGAAACCCTTCAGGGTGCTTGCGCCGCTGATGCCGCCGATGGTTGTGTGGGTGTAGATTGCCACCGGCAGATCGGCGTAGGGCTCCGAGAACTCGTAAAGGGCTTCCCGCTGCGGGGTGCGGTAGATCATGTCGATCACGTCGGCGCGTCCGTCGGCAATCATCCGCTGGGCTTCGGACCAGTTCGTAGCGGTCAGTCTGACCTCGATGCCGGTGCGTGACTGCCATAGCTGCCAGACGTCGACCAGATAGCCCTCGACATTGCCGTCAGCGTTTCGGAAGAGATAGGGTGGGTAGTTGTCGTCGCTGACCACATGAACGGTGCGCGGCGAGCCCTCGGCCGCCAGCACGCTGCCGGTGAGCAGGGAGGCCGCGCAGCCGATGAGAAACCGGACAAACACCCGGCGGATGACGGTGATGGTCATGCGTTCCTCGCCAGCTGACGGTGAGCCCCGGGCGTTGCGTTTTTCACGGCCGTGGCGGTAATGCACGTTGCTGCGCCGCAAAACGCGCTTGCGGACAGCGCGTGATGCTGACTAGAATCGCCTTGTGCGATGCAGCATACAGATTGCATTGCCGTGTTCCAGTCATCAAGAAAGAAGGTTCATCATGCCGCATACCCATGCCCATTCGAAGGCCGAAGCGTGCCACGAGGCTCTGGAGGCTTTCGAGCGCGAACATCAACATGCGCCCGACGCCCACGAAAAAGCGCGTCTCCTTTCGGAAACCGTCAAGGAGTGGGAGCACGAAGAAGTCGAGGCAACCCACCCCGGCACCAAGCTGGCCTGATCGGCGGGCAGTTCGTTCAAGGCTCCGGCTTGAATAAATGCGTCGATCTTCTTGCACCTTCAGCAGAGTTCGTCCATAATCGCGGTCTTTCCAGGGCGCCTCAAGTAATAACGGCGTTACGCGAAATACCTTGAAGCCTTGCAGATGCATGGCAGTCAAGGTCAAGTCGGGGAATAGCTCAGCCTGGTAGAGCACTGCGTTCGGGACGCAGGGGCCGGAGGTTCGAATCCTCTTTCCCCGACCAATAAATACTGTTGCGAATCAATGAGCTGTGATTCGTGATGCGGTCAAATGGAGCAAAATCCGAGAGGATTTGCTCCATTTTCGCTCCAAGCTCCGGAGCGAACGCCGAACCCGCGAAAAAGATTTCTCGCGGCATTCTCCCTCCTTGCGCCTATACGGTACTCCCAACTATCGGAGTACGAAGCATGTCGTCGCAAGTCAGCAGCACCATCCAGAATCGTTCCCCCTTTGTCGTCACCGTCCGGACCGACGTCACCCTGAATCGCCGCTTCTCTGCCGGGCATAAGAGGAAGGCGCAGACCTACGTCGAGACGTTGACCGCACGCGGCATCAAGTCTCAACTCGCGCAACTCGAAACGTCCTTTCAATTGCGAGTGCGCCGCAAAGGGGTGCCCGAGCAATACATTACTTTCGATACCCTCGAGTCGGCCAATCAGGCGCGCCTTCAGATCGATGCGCAGCTGTCGGTGAGCATCGTCCGTGACTACGCTGTGGCAACGAAGACGACGTTGCGTGACCTGCTCGAGCGCTACGTCGACGAGGTGGTCCCGACGCACAAGGGTGCGGATGTCGAGCGCACGCGCATCCGTCGCCTGCTGCGCGATGAAGCATTTGTCGACAAGAAACTGGCGGCACTCTCTACCGAAGATCTCCAGGATTTCATCACCGACCGCCTGACCGAAGTGGCGCCGGCGACCGTGGATCGCGAGCTCGACTTGATCTCGCAGACCCTGAACTATGCGGATGATGTCTGGAAAATCGCCGCTGCCGAGAGCCCGTTCAAGGGTCTGCGGCGCCCGATCTACTTCAACGAGCGTGACCGGCGCCTGATGCCCGGCGAGGAGCAGAGGCTCCTGGCGGCGGCGCGTGATGACGAGAACCCATACATTGAGCCCGCGATCGTGCTGGCGCTCGAGACGGCAATGCGTCGCGGTGAGCTCCTGGGGATCACCACGACGAACGTCAACTTCGAGGCGCGTTACGTTTTCCTGCCGGACACAAAAAACGGTCGTAGTCGGAAAGTTCCACTGAGTAGCCGAGCGATGCAGGTTCTCAGGTCGCTGATCGCGCTTCAGGCGGACGGTGGCGATGAGGGTGAGGCGGACGAACCTCTGCTCCCTCTGACGGCGAATGCCTTGAAAAAAGGATTCTTCGAGAGAGTCATTCCGAAGTGCGGGATCGTCGATTTCCATTTTCACGATCTGCGTCACGAAGCGATTTCGCGCCTTGCGGAGTCCGGGCGCTTCGGGCTGCTTGAGCTCCAGTCGATCTCCGGACATCGCGACGTTCGCATGCTCCAGCGCTATGCCCACCTGTGTGCGGGCAATCTCGCCAAGAAAATGGATGAAGTCCGTGGAGGTTCCGTGGCGGAGTACGTGCATCGCGGGCGTCGCAGAACCGTCGTCAAGTTCGACGAGCCTGCCGAGTCCGTTGTCGTCGAGAAGCCTGCCTCAGGAGTCGCCGATGAAAACGCGGGAAGAGCCGTGAGAGCTTCTTCGTCGAGTGCCGGCAACGTCCTGCCTCTGGCTCCGCAGATTCAGGGGGCGAAAGTCATCGATTTCGAGGCGGTACGTCGCCAACAGCGGGTGCGCTGACCGCGCGGCCACCCTGCGGCGGCGCGTGCGGGGTGGCCCGGTCGATCTGGCGCCGTGGTTTTGCCGGAGGAAAAATATTTTGCCGAAAATTCGCAGAAAACCCGCACCCGACGCTATACCCAGTAACCGCCCCGGTTCGGCATTGCCGCCACCGGTTCGGGATCTGGCCGAACTGCTGGCGGACATAGCCTTTCAGCAGATTCGCCGTGCGCAGCAAGATCAAAGCAAGAAGGAAGTGAAGTTATGAAAGAGCGTGTTGCGATTTACGCACGCTACTCCAGCGACCAGCAGCGCGAGACGTCGATCGACGACCAGATCCGTCGCTGCCTCGAACTGGCGAGCAAGCAGGGCTACCTTGTGGATGACGTCCTCACGTTTCAGGATGCCGCCATCACGGGTAAGGCGACGGGCGATGCAAAGCGGCAGGGCTTCCAGCAACTGCTGGATGCTTGGGATGCCAACGTCTTCAGTGTGCTCATCGTTGATGAGTTCTCCCGACTGTCTCGTGATGCGGTCACCCAGGCGCAACTCATCCGTCGCCTCGAGAACAATCGTCGCGTGCGTCTCATCGCTGCCAGTGGGGTCGACACCAACCTTCCGAACTGGCAACTCCAGGTTGGCCTTGAAGGCATCATTGCCCAGCAGTCTGGGCGGGATACCCGGCATCGTGTGGTGCGCGGGATGATCGGACAGCTTGAGCGCGGGTACATGATCGCGACCCCACCCTTCGGGTACGTGCTCAAGCGAGAGTTCGACGAGCAGGGAAATCGCATCGGGTCCCGGTGGCTCATCGATGAAGCGGAAGCCGTTGTTGTTCGGGATATCTTCCAGCGGCGCGCCCGGGGCGAGTCGATGCACGAAATTGCACGGGAGCTCAACAAGAGCGGGGTGCCGACACGGCGGAAAGCCCGAACCGCCGATGGTGGGTACTGGCGTCCCGCCGCCGTCCGCAATCTGCTCTCGAACTCCATCTACAAGGGTGTCTTCATCTGGAAC
>JAYRYA010000004.1:34459-184027 GCA_041917255.1 Zoogloea sp. | reverse complement strand
CGGGTGCCACGGTGCAAGCCGATCGGGCAGCTCGACCCGATGCTGATGACCGTGCTGGCCCTGTTCGGGCTGGGTGCGCTGGCCGACAACGCGCTGGCCGATCTGAAGGCTGCCCTCCAGCCGCCCAGCTCTTCGTCCTCCGGCGGGGACGGAGGCGACGGCGGCTGCGGCGGTGGTTGTGGCGGCGGCTGCGGCGGCTGACGGCCTCAGTCGCCGCACATCGCCCGGATCTCGGCCGGCACGCCCACCGCCCGGATGCGCGGCGGATCAACCGACTCTCGCACCGCAAACACCCGCACCTCGCGTCCTTCGGCCAGCACCGTGTCGCCGCGCCGGGCCACATGGTGCATCACGAAGCTCTTGCCACCCCAACGCTCCACCCAACTCTCGATCTCGATGTCCTCGCCGTAGGTGGCGGGGTTGCGGAAGCTCGCCTGGGCGTCCACCAGCGGCGTGCCGATGATGCCCGTGTCGCGCTCGGTGTCGCGCCAGCTGGGCACGCCGCAGGCGGTGAAGAACTCGCGGCTGGCAGTGTCGAACCATCGGAAGTAGTTTGAAAAATGCACGATCTGCGCCGGATCGCAATCGACGAAGGCGATGCGGTAGCGATGGATGTGGCGATAGCCCACGGTGGGCTCCTTTCAAGATGGACGAAAAAAACGGCTGCGAGGAACCTGAGCCACGCAGCCGCGAACGAGCGAAGATCGGAAGGGAAAGACCGCCCTATCGGCCGCCGATCCGCTCGGAGAGATGACCCCATTCGGGCTGGAACAAGCCGGCGTCCATCAGCTGCACGTCGCGCATGATGGGCGGGAAGGCCATGTGCGCCACCACGTCGCGCTGGATGTCGATGCCCGGCGCCACTTCGAGCAGCTCCATCCCCTCGGCGCTGAGCTGGAACACCGCCCGCTCGGTGACGTACAGCACCGTCTGGTCGATGCTCGCCGCGTAGTGGCCGCTGAAGGTGATCTGCTCCACCTGCTCGATGAACTTGCGGCTCTTGCCTTCCTTGACGATCTTCAGCCGGCCGCCGTCGACGCCGATCTCCAGCCCGCCGGCGGTGAAGGTGCCGCAGAAAACCACCTTCTTGGCGTTCTGAGTGATGTTGATGAAGCCGCCGCAGCCCACCGGCCGGCCGCTGAACTTGCTCACGTTCACGTTGCCCTGGCCGTCGGTCTGGGCGAGCCCCAGAAAGGCCACGTCGATGCCGCCGCCGTCGTAGAAGTCGAACTGGGCCGGCTGCTCCACCACTGCCTCGGCGTTGGAGGCATGGCCGAAATCGAAGCCCGCCGCCGGCACGCCGCCGATGGGGCCGGTTTCCAGCGTGAGCGCCATCAGGTGCTCGATCTTCTCTTCCGCCGCCACCGACGCCACGCCCTCGGGCATGCCGATGCCCAGGTTCACCACCGCGCCGGGCTTGAGCTCCATCGCCGCCCGGCGGGCGATGATCTTGCGCTCGTCCAGCGGCAGGGGCTGCATCGCGCGGGTGGGCACCTTGATGTCGCCGGCGTACACCGGGTTGAAGTAGGTGTTCATCGTCTGGAGGTGATACTCCGGCCGGCCGATCACGATGTAGTCCACCAGAATGCCGGGGATCTTCACCTCCTTCGGGTGCAGGGTGCCGTTCTTGACGATGTGCTCCACCTGCACGATCACGATGCCGCCGCTGGCCCGCGCCGCCTGGGCGATGGACAGCGATTCCAGCAGCACGCCCTCCCGCGCCATCGACACGTTGCCGTTCTCGTCGGCAAACGAGCCGCGGAGCAGCGCCACATCCACCTTGGGGTTGCGGTAGTAAAGCCACTCCTCGCCATCCAGATGCACCACCTCCACCAGATCCTCGGTGGCGGAGGCATTCACCTTGCCGCCCTCGATGCGCGGATCGACAAAGGTATCGAGGCCCACCTTGGTCAGAAAGCCCGGCCGCCGTCCGGCGATCTGCTTGGGCAGCTGCACCAGCACGCCTTGGGGCAGGTTGTAGGCCTCGATCTTGTTTTCCATGATGAGGCGCATCAGCGCCGGCCCGCCGACGCCGAAGTGGCCGCCGACGATGCGCTTGAGCAGGCCGTCGCGGGCAAAGTGATGCACGCCGCGGTCCTTGCCGTTGCCCACACCGGTGGCGTGATAGAGGGTGAGATCCCGCGGGTGGCCGGTGGCCTCGAAGGATTCGCGGATCGCCAGCACCGCCTCTTCGGCAAAGCCGGCGAGACCCATGCCGGTGCAGTACACCGTGGCGCCATTCTTGACCAGATGCCCCACGTCGGAGGGCGCAATGATTCGTGCCATCGCCGCCCCCTTACTTGGCCGACAGGCGCACGGCGCCGTCGAGGCGGATCACTTCGCCGTTGAGCATCACGTTCTCGACGAGGGAACGCACCAGCTGGGCAAACTCGTCCGGCCGGCCGAGCCGCGGCGGGAAGGGCGTCGCCTTGCCCAGCGAATCCTGCACGTCCTGGGGCAGCGCGGCCATCATCGGGGTGAGGAACAGCCCCGGCGCGATGGCATTCAAGCGGATGCCGGAGCGAGCCAACTCGCGGGCGATGGGCAGGGTCATGCCCACCACGCCGGCCTTGGATGCCGCGTAGGCCGCCTGACCTACCTGGCCTTCAAACGCAGCCACCGAGGCGGTATTGACGATCACGCCGCGCTCGCCCTCGGCGTTGGGCGTGCCGGCCGCCATCGCAGCCGCCGCCAGCCGCACCATGTTGAAGGCGCCGACGAGGTTGATATTCACCGTGCGGGCAAAGCTTTCCAGTGGATGCGGGCCGTCCTTGCCCAGCACCTTCCAGGCCGGGCCGACGCCTGCGCAGTTAATGAGGCCGTGGAGCGCGCCGAAGCGACTTACCGCCAGATCCACCGCGGCCTTGCCGTCGGCTTCGCTGGTGATGTCGGTCTTGATGAAGGCGACGCGGTCGCCCAGTTCGGCGGCAAGCGCCTCGCCCTTGTCGACGCCCACGTCGGCGATCACGACCTTGGCCCCGCCGGCGTGGAGGTTGCGGACGGTGGCTTCGCCGAGGCCTGAGGCGCCGCCGGTGACGATGAAAACGGAATCCTGAATGTGCATGTGCTTGTCTCCTTCCTTCGTCCGGCTTATTGGCCGGCGCTGTGATTTTGTTGTTGGGGCAATCGGTGTTGCCCGGTGCCTTGCTGTAAGCAGTCGTTGGCCGGGGAGTTCGCCCCCGGCGGGCGACTTCCTTTCTTGTCTCGCCAAGAAAGGAAGCAAAGAAGGCGACCCGGCTTCACCGGTCGGCCTGCGGCCGACTGCCCTGCGCTGCTCGCAACAGGCGGCCGGCGCGGAACTCGCCGGCTACGCCGGCTCAGACAGCCGCGCCGGACTTCTCCGCCTGTTGCTGTGCTGCTCGGCGGTTCAGACGGGCTATTGATTGGCACCGAGCCTTTGCTGCCGCTCCGCAGGGAACGAACACGGGGTCAATGCGGGCTATGCCCGCTCCACCAGAATCGCCATCCCCTGCCCGCCGCCGACGCAGGCCGAGGCGATGCCGAACTGCTGGTCATCGAGCTGGAGCTGGCGCGACACGGTGTGGGTGAGGCGCATGCCGGAGGCGCCCAGCGGGTGGCCGATGGCGATGGCGCCGCCGCGGGTGTTGGCGCGGTCGCGGTCGAGGCCCAGTTCGCGCTCGCAGCCCAGGTACTGGGCGCCGAAGGCTTCGTTGATCTCGACCCGGCCCACGTCACCCAGGCTGAGGCCGGCCTTGGCGAGCACGGCGCGGATTGCCGGTGCGGGGCCGATGCCCATGATCTCGGGGGGCACGCTGGCCGCCGCGCCGCCGACGATGCGGGCCAGGGGCTTGAGGCCGTGGGCGCGCACGTAGGCGCCGGAGGCCACCAGCACGGCCGCAGCGCCATCGACGATGGCCGAGCTGTTGCCGCCGGTCTGCACGCCCTTGAAGGCGGGTTTGAGCTTCTGCAGGGTTTCGAGGCTGGTCGGCTTGACGTGCTCGTCGCGCTCGAACACCGTCTTGCGGTCGGCGAGCTTGAGGGAGCGGCTCTGGTAGCCGTCAAGGGCGAACTCGGCGTTGGTCACCGGCGCCACTTCGTCGGCAAAATAGCCGCCGTCCCACGCGGCGTTGGCGCGGGCGAAGGTCTGGGCGGCGTAGGCGTCCACCTCTTCACGGGTGATGCCGTATTTCTGGGCCACGTTCTCGGCGGTGTTGCCCATGCCCTGGCGGGTGGCAGGGTCGGTAAAGGCTTCCCACAGGAAATCCTTGAACTCGATCTGCCCCATGCGGAAGCCGGCGCGGTGGGTGTAGGCCGCCACCGGGTTGCGCGACATGGATTCGGTGCCCACCGCGAGCACCACCTGGGCGCTGCCGAGGGCGATCTGGTTGGCGGCCTGCACGATGGTCTCGAAGCCCGTGCCGCAGATGCGCGTGGCGAGCATCGCCGGGGCGGTGGCGGGCACGCCGGCGTAGAGACCGATATGCCGCGGCAGGTAGTAGGCATCAAAGCCCGCCTGGGCCATGTTGCCGGCCACCACCGACTGCACCTCGGCGGCCGGGATGCCGGAGCGCTCGAACAGCGCCCGGGCGGCAAAGATGCCCATGTCGATGGGGTTCACATCGCGCAGCACGCTGTTGTAATCGGCAAAGGGCGTGCGGGCGCCGGCGACGAGGTAAATGTCGTCGTAGCGGGTGACCAGCGCGGCGGCGGTGAAATCTTCGTAAGCCATGGCTTAACCTTTCTTCCGATTGAGGAATTCCTGCATGCGACGGTTGGCTTCGTCGCTGCTCTGGGCGATGGCAGCCGCCAGGGATTCGGTGTAGAGGCCATTGGCCATCGACATGTCGCCGATGTTGGCGACGGCGGTGATCGACGCCCAGTTGGAGAGCGGCGCGTTGGTGGCGATCTGGCGGGCGAGCAGCATCGCCTCATCCAGCGCCTTGCCTTCTTCCACCAGGTAGTGCGAGAGGCCGAGGCGGTAGCCGTCTTCGGCGTTGTAGCGGCGGCCGGTGAGCATCATCTCGGTCATGCGGTCGGGGCCGATGATCTTCGAGACGCGCACCGAGGCACCGCCGCCCACGAAGATGCCGCGCTGGCCTTCGGGCAGCTGGTAGAAGGTGGTCTTGTCGGCGACGCGCACGTGGGTGCTGGTGGCAAGCTCGAGCCCGCCGCCCACCACCGCGCCATGCAGCGCCGACACCACCGGCCGGCCGCCGAACTGGATCTTCTGGAAGACCCGGTGCCACCACTGGGAGTGCTGCAGCACTTCAAACGGCGAGCGGATCTGGTGTTCCGACAGGTCCAGCCCGGCCGAGAAGTGCGCGCCCTCACCGGAGATCACCACCACCGTGGCGTCGGCGCCGAGGCTGTCGAAGCAGGCTTCGAGATCCTCCAGCAGACCGTTGTTCACCGCGTTGCGCTTCGCAGGCCGGTTGAGCCGGATGTGGGCGATGCTGCCTTCGATGGTGACCAGGATGTTTTCGTAATTCATGCTCTTTTCCTTGTTGTGGCACGCGGGGGTGCTGTTATCCCTACTCGTGCGTGTTGCTTTTTATGCGGCGCCCGCCGGCAGGATCACGCTGTGGTCCGCCTCGTCGGCGTGCAGGCGCAGCACCAGATCGGCACGGCGCGTCAGCACGAGACGCTGGTTGATGTAGCCCTTGTCGGTGATCTCCCCGGCGTCGATGGAGGGTGGCTCCACCAGCAGCATCGCCCGCGCCGCCGAGCCCGCCGAACCGCCGCCTTCCTTCTTCAGCCGCGCCAGGCCGCGGGCGACCATCGCGCGCACCGAGGGCTGGTGCAGCAGTTCTTCCACCGACGCATCGGCCGGCAGGTTGGCGGAGAGCTTTCGCAGCTCGGGGATGTTCGGGAAGATCAAAAAGCCGATCTCGTCCCGGTCGTGGCCGGTGACCACGATGTCCTGGGCCACCGGAAGCAGGGCGTCGAGGCCCTTCATGCGCAGCGCGCCCACATGCACCCAGGTGCCGGTGACGAGCTTGAAGTCCTCGCCCACGCGCCCGTCGAAGAGCAGGCCCTTCTGGGGTTTGGTCGGGTCGACAAACTCCACCGCGTCGCCGATCTTGTAAAAGCCTTCCTCGTCGAAGGCGGCAGCGGACAGCTCGGGGAGCTTCCAGTAACCGGGCATCACGTTGTGGCCACGCACCCGCACTTCCATCTTGTCGGCGGAGGGCACCAGCTTGAGCTCGGTGCCGGGGATGGGAATGCCGATCACCCCGGAACGCTCCGGCGCAAAGTGGCTGTCGGTGCATAGCGGCGCGGTTTCCGTCGAACCCCAGCCCGACACCAGCGGCACCTGGAAGCCCAGGGTCTCCAGTGACAGGCGGTTGAGCTCGTCGTACAAGTGCTGGGGCAGCGCGGCGGCGGCGTAGAAGATCACCTGCAGGTTCTTGAAGAAGGCATGGCGCAGGGATTCATCTTCGTGCAGCGCCGACACCAGCATGTCGAAGCCCCGCGGCACGTTGAGATACACCGTGGGCGACACCTCCCGCAGGTTCTTCAGGCTGGTCTCGAAGGCGCCCGGCACCGGCTTGCCGGCATCCAGATACAACGTGCCGCCGTTGCGCAGCACCATGTTGAAGTTGTGGTTGCTGCCGAAGGTGTGGCTCCAGGGCAGCCAATCCACGATCACCGGCGGCTGGGCTTCGAGGAAGGGCCAGATCTGCGCCTTGGCCTGCTGGTTGGAGCAGATCATGTGCTGGGTGTTGATCACCGCCTTGGGCGCCCCCACCGAGCCCGAGGTGAACAGAAACTTGGCAATCGTGTGGCCATTCACCCCGGCGTAGGCGGCGTCCGCCGCCGCAGCGTCGGTACGCTCGAGCAGCCTGGAGAACGGCACCGCGCCCTTGCCTGCACCGCCGGCCGTGCCGGCCACCACCACCCCGTCGTGGAGCGGCGCAATGGCCGCCAGCGCCGGGGCGAAGCGGGCGTGGTGCTCCACGAAGATCACGCCGGGGGTGATGTGCTCGATGTTGCTCTTGAGCTTGGCAAAATCCTTCGACACCAGCGAGTAAGCCTGCGAGATCGCCGACACCGGCACGCCGATGTGCATCGCCGCCAGCATCAAGATCGCGTGTTCGACGCTGTTGTCGGAGAGCACCACCACCGGGCGCTCTACCGACAGCTTCTGCCCCAGCAGCCAGGTGGCCACGGCGCGCACGCGAGCCAGGGCCTCGGCGTAACTCACCCGCGCCCACTCGCCGTCAGCGCCGCGGTCGGCGATGAAGGTACGCTCGGGCGCCTCGGCAGCCCAGCGCTCCAGGTGCTCGCCGAGCTTGGCGGGCACGGCGCCGAGGGTCATCGGCGAGCGCAGGATGCGGCTGCCGTCGGCGCGGTGCTCCACCATCACGGTGGCCGGCGCAAACAGTCTGCCGGGATCACGAATGATCGTTGTCATCGTCCGTGCTCCTTATTTGCCGGAAAGCATCTTCCACTCGCCGCCGGTCACGCGCACCAGCACGCGGGCGCGCTCATCCAGGCCGAAGTGGTCGTTGGCGCTCATGTTGAACACGCCGTGGGCGCCAGCAATCTCGCGTTCGCTCTCGATGGCGTCGCGCAGGCCCTTGCGGAAGGCGGGCGTGCCCGGCTTGCCGGCCTTGAGCGCGGCGGGCACGGCCTTCTCGATCAGCTTGTAGGCATCGTAAGCGTAAGCGCCGAAGGACGACACGCTGCCGGGGCCGTACTTGGCTTCGTACAGCTTGATGTATTCCAGCGCAGGCTTCTTGGACGGGTGCGAATCCGGCAGCTGGGCCGCCACCGCCACCGGGCCGATGGGCAGGATGCCACCTTCGACGGCCTTGCCGCCGACCTTCAGGAACTCTTTGTTGGCCGCGGCGTGGGTCTGGTAGATCTGGCCCTTGTAGCCGCGCTCGGCGAGGGTGGTGTGGGGCAGCGCAGCGGGCGTGCCGGAGCCCGCAATCATCACCGCGTCCGGCTTGGCCGCCACCAGCTTGAGCACTTGGCCGCTCACCGAAGTATCCACCCGGTTGTAGCGCTCCACCGCCACCAGCTTGATGCCGGCCGCTTCGGTGGCCGCGGTGATCTGCTTGAGCCAGTCTTCGCCGTACGGATCGTTGAAGCCGATGAAGCCCAAGGTCTTCACACCAGTTTCGCGCATGTGGCCCACCAGCGCCTTGGCCATCAGCGAGTTGTGCTGGGGCGCACGGAACACCCAGGTGTTCTTGGCGGCCGGCAGATCCACCGGACACATGGCCACCTGCGGGGTGGCGGTCTCGTTGGCCACTTCGGCGATCGCCGCGCAGGCCGGGGTGCTGGACGACCCAACCAGCACGTCCACCTTGTCTTCTGTGACCAGCTTGCGAGCGTTCTTGGTGGCCTGGCCGGGGTCGGTGGCGTCGTCCAGCACGATGTAGTTGATCTTCTCGCCGGCGATGGTGGTCGGCAGGATCGCGAAGGTGTTCTTCTCGGGAATCCCGAGCGACGCAGCCGGGCCGGTGGCCGAGACGGACACGCCGATGTTGATGTCGGCCTGGGCAGCGCCGGCAGCGGCGATCAGAGCGAGGGCGGGCAGTGCAGTGTGCTTCTTCATGGTGTCTCCTCCGTGGGATTTGATCCCGTTTCTTGTATCAGATATGAGATTTTGAACCGCGAGCAAAATATACTTTACAATACTCTAGGATTGCAAGTGATCGTATGTGATATTTCGGAGGAGACAATGAACAACTACCAAGCCCCCCTGCGCGACATGCGCTTCGTCATTCATGAACTGGTCGGCAGCACCCCGATCTGCGCCTTGCCGGCCTACGCCGACTGCGACGCCGGGCTGATCGACGCGGTGCTCGAAGAAGCCGGCCGCTTTGCCGGCGACATCCTGTCGCCCCTCAACCCGGTGGGCGACCGGGAAGGCGCCCGCTGGCAGACGGGTGCCGACGGCAAGGGCGAGGTGCGCACCGCCACCGGCTTTGCCGATGCCTACCGGCAGTTCGCCGAAGGCGGCTGGATGGCCCTGCCCTGCCCGCCCGAGTTCGACGGCCAGGGCCTGCCGCGCCTCCTGGCGGTGGCGGTGAGCGAGATGTGGAAGTCGGCCAACCTGTCGTTCTCGCATGTGGTGACGCTCACCCACGGGGCCATTGAGGCGCTGCTGATCGCCGGCTCCGACGAAATGAAGGCCACCTGGCTGCCGAAGCTCGTCTCCGGCGAATGGACTGGCACCATGAACATCACCGAGCCCCAGGCCGGCTCGGATCTCGCCGCCATCAACTGCAAGGCGGTGCCCCAGCCCGACGGTAGCTACCGCATCAGCGGCCAGAAGATCTTCATCACCTATGGTGACCACGACATGGCCGCCAACATCGTGCATCTGGTGCTGGCCCGCACGCCGGACGCCCCGCCGGGGGTCAAGGGCCTGTCGCTGTTCATCGTGCCCAAGTTCATCCTTGATGCGGACGGCAATCCGGGCGAGCACAACGACGTGTATTGCACGTCCATCGAACACAAGCTGGGCGTGCATGGCAGCCCCACCACCACGCTGGTGCACGGCGACCACGGCGGGTCGACGGGCTACCTGATCGGCGCGCTGGGCCGCGGGCTGGAGATCATGTTCGTGATGATGAATTCAGCGCGCCTGTCGGTGGGCACCGAGGGTCTGGCGGTCGCCCAGCGGGCCTGGCAGCTGGCGTCGGAATACGCGAAGGAGCGCGTGCAGGGCACCGACATCACACAAAAGGGCGGCAAGTCGGTCGCCATCGTCCGCCACCCGGACGTACGCCGCATGCTGATGACGCAGCGCGCCCACACCGAGGCGATCCGCGCGCTGGCCTACAGCGTGGCCGCGCTGCAGGACATCGCCCATCAGTCGGACGACGCGGAAGCCCGCGCCGCCGCCCACCGCCGCGTCGAACTGCTGACGCCGGTGCTGAAAGGCTGGAGCACCGAGAGCGCGGTGGAACTCACCTCCCTGGCGATCCAGGTGTTCGGCGGCATGGGTTTTGTCGAGGAGACGGGCATCTCGCAATACATGCGCGACGCACGGATCACCCCGATCTACGAAGGCACCACGGCGATCCAGGCGGCCGATCTGGCCGGCCGCAAACTCGCCCGCGACGGCGGCGCCACGCTCGCCACGCTGCTGGCCGACATGCGCGCCGACCAGGCCGCCCTCGCCGCTGCCGACGATGCCAACCTCGCCGCCATCGCCGCGCTCCTCGGCGCCGGGTTGGACGACCTGGAAGCGGCGGCCGGCACCATCATCGCCCGGATGGGCAGCGCCCCCGCCGCCGCGCTGGTGGTGGCCGAGCCCTTCCTCAAGCTGGCCGGCACGGTGATCGGCGGCTGGCTGATGGCCAAGGCGGCGAAGGTCGCAAACGACGCCATCGCCGCCGGCAGCAGCGATCCGTTCTACCGGGAGAAGCTCGCCAGCGCCCAGTTCTACATGGGCCACATCCTGCCCCGGAGCGCCGGCCTGCGCATCACGGTGGAATCGGACAATAGCCTGCTGCTGGGGCTGCCGGACGCGGCGTTTTGAGGAACCGACGAGCGCAAACAAAACGGCCGCGGCATCCGCGGCCGTTTTTCACCGGAGGGGTAGCGCCTTCGGAGTGCCATCTGCCCTTTGATGCGCTCTACCACCTCCTCCACCGTCAGCAGGTTGGCATCAACATCGAACGTGGCTATACGGTGGCGAAGCGGATGTTGAGCCAGTCCATCACGCGGCGGAAGTAGGTGTCGGGCTTGGCGTAGAGCCCGATGCTACGCCATGATGGATGCGACAAGGAGCAGTCTCCACCCACCGGAAACACCTCCCTTCCCTCGCCAGCTCTCTCAAGAGTAGCCAGTGTTCTGTTCCATCTCTCCCAGCCACGAATAGATTCCACCCAGCAGCATGAATACGCTGTCCATAATTTCGGAGAGGTGCCTTATGTTGATGTAGCGCAGCTCGGGGAGTGACACCTCGCCCTTCTTCGTCGTGGGGTACCGGAAGGCGAAAGAACCGGGATCAACGGTATCCAGTTGGCGGATGAAATCCTCTATGGCCGGCAGCTCTTTGTCGTCCTCGCGGGGATCGAGCTGTTCGAGGTGCCGGCGCAGTTCACTCCACACCGGCATCAAGCCGTGTTTGTGATCAGCAACGGCTTCCTTTCCTGCCAGACTACGGGCCAGCGGCAGAATCAATTTCAGTTCGAGTTCCAGTCCTTGGCGATACAAGAACACCAGGGGGTAGACCACGCTATCGAGGGACGCCTTCCGCTCGGCCAGCACCCCGACCAAGGCGTCGGCAGCATCCTTGTAGCCGGCAGCGTAGATGTCCCAAGGGAAGTGGGTCCAACCCAGCATCGCGTTGTTGTGCCAGTCGTCGCCCTGGATGAAAAGCTGCTGCCCGGCGAAGTCGGATGGCGACTTCATGTTGGCGAGAAGGTCGATGTCCGCTGCCGTATTGTCTTGGTCGTCCTGCACGGTGCTCTCCTGGGATCGGGCGGAGTCCAAGGCGGTCCCGGACTCTCAGTGCGTCGAAACGCCGTAGCGCTTGAACAGCGCTTCGAAGAAGACCTTCACATCCGCCTTGGCTGTGGGTGCCTGCAGCTCTGCCGCACCAAAACGAAAGACTTCATAACCCGCGAGCTTGAGTTCGCGGTCGGCCCTTACCATCTGCGCATAGCGCTGCACATCGGCGCTGCCCGCGGTATCCGCGTAATGGTGCTTGCCGTCGACTTCGATGACGACCCGCACGCCCTGCGGCAGCAGGAGCAGGAAATCCATGCGAAAGCGCAGAAGCGCATCCGGCCCTCGCTCCTTGACCGTTCGCGGGTCCCAGTGCAGCCAGACCTCAGGCAGCAGTGCCGGCAGGTTTGGTACGGCGCTGCGGAAACCCTCGAAGACGGCTTCAAACAGCAGGATTTGTGGCGGGGAATTGTGGGGCAAGCTGGCTTTGAGACGTGCGTATAGCGAGCACTTGGCCGTCGTGGCGTCGGCGATCTGCTGTTCCTCACCCCACCACTGTTGCAGATCATTCCACCGCAGTCCGTCGTTGCCGATAGGCCGGTCATAGACGAGCACCTTGTCCGCATTGGTGACGATCTCGACATCATTGTCCAACGCGTCGCGGAAGCGCAGGTCGGGCTTGTCGGGCGAGGCGAAGATGAGATTCTTGGGCCGGCCCTTCGTCGTCGCGCGCAGTGAAACCAGGGAGAAGGTCGGGTAACCGCCCTCTGAATCGGTCTCGCGTAGCTCGACGCCGCAACTGCGCAGCGGTTCATTCACGGAGGCTACGAAGTGACGTTGTGCGGCCTCGTCGGGTCGCACGTTGGCTGAAGCCAGCCCCTCTAGAAACAGCGCAAAGCGCCGGTCGGAAGCGTCATAGGCGCCCAACTGGTCGAACAGCGTTTCGGCTGGCCAGTCCTTCGGGTTGCGGTGGACATGCTGCTGAATTTCCGCGCGCAATCCTGTGGGCCTCCCGCCGAGCAAGTGCATCCAGTCATCGGCGTCCAAGATCCACAGCCGCTCCAGCAAGTCGTCGAACCTGCGAGCATCCCCATACAGGTCTTCGCTATTGAGCCTTCGTGCGACCTCGCGCCGATACCGCTTCGGGATCGGCGGGCATGCACTGTCGCTCCAGAGGATGTCCTGAATCTGGTTGCGCGTAGTGGCATTGGGCGGGTGACGCTCCAGCAACTTGCGTGCAATTGCGGGCAGGTCAGTGTCCGCTACCGCGTCAAAGCTGGAGGTCATGCGCTCGCGCTTGGAACCATCGGTGGCGGGAGCCGGCAGCCCCAGTTCTTCGCAAAGCGTCGGCAGCATGGTATGCGTGCCCGCGTCTTTCAATCCCGTGACGAGCGACTCAAGCAGCGTGCGAAGTTGCGCGTAGTCCATCGGATTTGACTCAACCTCGCAGCGCCATGGAGCGTAGCAGCGCGTCGATCTGCCCGAACGCATCCTGCTGCCACTGTTCGGGGGTGCGATCACCCAGCGCATGCGTGTTTTCGACGAAGCGCCTCACACAGGTGGGACCGTGCCCCTCGAAGGCGTCGAACTTCTCGGCGATATGTCGGAACCCACGTTCACCGCTTGCATGCCCCAGCAGTGGGCGACATTCCTGTGCCAGCGCCTCGATCCCACCAGGGTAGTTCCGCACGCAGTAGTAGATGTCGTAGGCGTCCTTCTGCTTGTAGCGGCCCGCCAGCGCATGACCCTTCATCGCCAGCAACGCAGGGATGGAGCACACCGCGATCTCTACGCGGTTTGTCCCTCCGTCCGGCATCGGCCCGGCCACAGCCACCAGTTGATAGAACCGCATCGCCAGGTCGGCGCCATCCGCCCGTTGCACGGCGAAGTCGCTGATCAAGGGCGGATCGTTCTTGACGATTTCTGCGTCGCGCGGCATCAAGAAATCGACCACGACATCGATCGCTTTGCCACCATCTCGCGCGGGAACCTGGCGAACCAGTTGAAAGCGCCGAAGTCCCTCGCGCTGGGCGTATCCATGGCCTTGCAGCGCGCCGATCAGGGTGGCGTACTCGCCGTCGCCGAGTGCTTCCGCGTCCAGCCCGACGTCCACGTCGAGCGTGCCCACGTGAGGCATGTCCTCGTTGGCCAATAGCAGCCAAGGAACCGCGCCGCCGATGATGGCGAACTTACCCCTGAAGCTGCCGAGGATCTGGCCGATCTCGATCAGCACGGACTTCACGGCAGCGGTCGCGCGGTCGTCGTACTCGGCCGCCGACTGCGGTTCCTTCGGGGGTGTCATTTGGGCCATGAGAGTCTTTCCTGTCGCAAGTGGTCGGCAGCCTCGGCGCCGCGCTCGCCGGCAATGGAGAGGTCGAGGTAGGTCTGAACCGGGCTCGTGCAGACCGCGCCTGATGCAGGTTCAACGGTGTCGGCGAGCAGCCCCAAGTCCTTCGGCACGGTGACGACCACGTTCTCTCCCTTCGCGGAGGGCGTGAGCTTCAGCGCTGCCTGGAGTTTGCGCAGACCTTCGTCGTCGGCGAAGAAGTAGTGCGTGCCGGTGCGCGCATAAGGAGAAAGCCACTGCGCCGCCGAGAACGATGCAAAGGCAGCACGTCCGGGACCTTCGTCGGCGCGCAGAGCGCTTCGAGCCGCATCTTCGAGCGCGCTGCCATGCAGCGGCGTGTAGAACCGAAGCCGCTCACCTGACGGTGCTGTGTAGCTGTCACGCCATGCGTCCAGTAGTGCGTCGGGCTCCGAGAGGACGAGGCCATCTTCCGAGACGCGCGCCCATTCCCGATCAATCAAGCCGGTGCGCACATTGCTGACGTGTCCGAGGCTGACCCCGGAGATTTCCGACAACTCGGTGACCCGCCAAGCACGGCCTGGCTCGCGCATCATGGCGCGCAGCACCTGAGCAGATTTCGGCCTGAACAGCGACTTGAGTTCGCGTTGCTCAGCCACAGGCTTGTCCGTCACGATGCGCTCGATGAACACACCACCGAAGGCGATTCGGGCGTTTCCCTCCAAGTCCAGGTAGCCTACGCCCTTCTCTTCGCACATCAGCCTCACCGCGGGCGAAATGTAAGGAGCTATTAAAACGGGCGTCGCTGGGGTATCCCGGTGCAAAACATAGTCTTTCAGTTCTAAGAGCGCGGACCGCGCAAACCTTGGCTGTCCGTTCGACTTGTATTCACAAATTAGCAGGTGCGGCCGACCGTTCACGAGCAGCCGGGCGATAAAGTCCGGCGTCCAATCGCCGGATGTGGCTTCCGCGTCGATGCCTTCAACCTGAAGGATCGGGATGTTCGCAAGCAACGCGCGCAACGCCTCACTCGCTCGCGCCACAGCCTCGTTCACCTCAAAAGACTTTTTCAGCATTCGCTGAAAATATCATATTTCCTGAAATTAATCTGCTTGCTTTCATTTTTCGGATTATCTTCAACACTTGCTGAAATACCAAAAAAACCTGAAATCAGCACCATCAACCCGACCAGCTCTTGCCTAATTTAATTCCGCCTCAGCCCGCCATCTGCCCCACGATCCGCGCCACCACCTCCTCCACCGTCAGCCGCGTCGTATCGACCTCGAACGCCGCCATGCGGTAGAGGTGGTCCCGCGCCTCCAGCGTGCGGTGGATATTATCCATCGCCTCGCGGTAGAGGGCCGGCTTGGCGATGCGGATGTCGTGCTGGTCCATCACCCGACGGAAGTGGGTGTCGGGCTCGGCATGCAGCCACACGGTGAAGAAGGAGTTGAGCAGGATCTCGTAGGTGAGCGGTTCGGCGACGATGCCGCCGCCGGTGGCGAGCACCACCTGCGGGTGCTTCACCACCACCTGCTCCAGGCAGCGCCGCTCGAGATTGCGGTAGCCGGACTGGCCGTAGAGCGTGATGATCTCCTGCAGGCTGAGGCCGGCCTCTTCTTCCACCTCGCGGTTGAGCTCGACGAAGGGCCGGCCGAGGCGCGTGGCCAGGGCTTGCCCAACCGTCGACTTGCCGGCGCCGCGCAGCCCGGTGAGCACGATGCGGTCCTTGCGCACGCCTTCGGCGGGCTGGAAATCCGCAAAGATCTGCTCGCGGATGCGCGCGAGGTTGGACACCGGCTGGCGCTTGAGGAATTCGACGATCAGGTTCAGGTCGCCGGCGCGGGCTTCCTCGTCACCGAAAAGGCTCGCCACCGGCTGGTTGAGGGCCTTCGCCACCTTGCCCAGCACCACCACCGACACGTTGCCCTGGGAGCTTTCCATGCGTGCCAGGTGCGGCAGCGACACGCCGGACTGCTCGGCCAGGTTCTTGCGCGTCATGCCCCGCTGGCCGCGGAAATGACGGATGTTGCGGGCCAGCACCGCCAGCAGCGCCGCCGAATCCGCATCCAGCCCGGCTGCCTGGATTTCGGCGGGTGCGTCGGCCTGGGCCTCCGTCCGGGCTTCCTTCTCGTCCTGCTCCGCTGCCACGATGTCGCCTGTCAATTTTGTGCAATCGCACATTTTAGCGCCTGACAGGCGATCGCCCAACGGTCCGACGTGTTACGTGGCCAGCATGTCCTGGTGCTTGCCGCCGAAGCCCAGGTAGGCCTCGACCACGCGTGGGTCGTCGGCGAGATCGGACGCCTTGCCTTCCATCGCCACCGCGCCCATCTCCAGCACGTAGGCGTAGTCGGCCACCTGCAGCGCGGCGCGGGCGTTCTGCTCCACCAGCAGGATCGACACGCCCCGCTCGCGCAGTCCGGCGATGATGCGAAAGATCTCGCGCACGATCAGCGGCGCCAGGCCCAGGCTGGGCTCGTCGAGCATCAGCAGCTTGGGCTTGCCCATCAGCGCGCGGCCGATGGCAAGCATCTGGCGCTCGCCGCCCGACATGGTTGCCGCCGCCTGAGTGCGCCGTTCCTTGAGCCGCGGGAAGAGCTCGAAGACCTCGTCCATCGTCTTGGGCTGATCCCGATGCCCCTGGCGGTAGCGCTGGAAGGCGCCCAGCAGCAGGTTGTCCTCGACGCTCATCTCGCCAAACAGGTCGCGCTTTTCGGGCACCAGGGCGAGGCCCTGGATCACCCGCTTCTCCACGTTGGCCCGGCGCTGGGCGTGGCCGTCGAAGACGATCCGCCCGGACGAGTTCATCAGCCCCATGATCGCCGCGAGGCTGGTGGTCTTGCCGGCGCCGTTGGGGCCGATCACCGTGACGATCTGGCCGGCGCCAACCTTGAGGCTGACGTTATGGACCGCCTCGACCTTGCCATAATTGACCCGCAGGTCCTGCACTTCGAGCAGCGTGCTCATTCCACACCCCCCAGGTAAGCCGCGAGCACACGCTCGTTCTGCTGGATTTCCTCCGGCAGGCCCTCGGCGATCTTCTCGCCAAACTCCATCACCACGATCCGATCGACCAGCCCCATCACAAAGTCCATGTCGTGCTCGACCAGCAGGATCGCCACGCCCTCAGCCTTGAGCTTCTTGAGCAGCTCGCCCAGGGCCTCTTTCTCCTTGAAGCGCAGGCCGGCGGCGGGTTCGTCCAGCAACAGCAGGCAGGGGTCGGCCGCCAGCGCCCGGGCGATCTCGACGATGCGCTGCTGGCCCAGGGCCAGGGAGCCGGCCTCGTCGTGCATGTGAGCCTCCAGCCCCACCCGGCGGATCTGCCGGGCAGCCTCGGCCAGCAGACGTTCCTCCTCCTTGCGATCGAGGCGCCACGCGGCGGGGAACACCCCCGTCGAGCCGCGCAGATGGGTGCCGATGGCCACGTTCTCCAGCACGCTCATCCGCGGCAGCAGGCGCACGTGCTGGAAGCTGCGGCT
Organism: Zoogloea sp.; assembly: GCA_041917255.1. Taxonomy (GTDB): domain Bacteria; phylum Pseudomonadota; class Gammaproteobacteria; order Burkholderiales; family Rhodocyclaceae; genus Zoogloea. Next base: position 166,864 of record JAYRYA010000004.1, on the reverse strand, counting down.
CATCCCAAGGCGGGCGATCTCGCGGGAGTCGTGGCCCGCCACCGCCTTGCCGGTAAAGATGATCTCACCCGAGCTGGGCGTATCGACGCCGGAGATCTGGTTGAACATGGTGCTCTTGCCGGCGCCGTTGGGGCCGATCAGCGCCAGGATCTCGCCGGCCTTCACGCTGAAGTTCATGTTGTTGTTGGCGACGAGGCCGCCAAACCGGCGCGTCACGTCCTTTACCTCGAGGATCGTCTCGCCGCGGGTCGGCATCGCTCGCCGGGCCAGCGGCGCGGCCGCATCCGACACCGCCTTGGGTACAGCCTTCACCCGCAGCACACGCAGCACCGCCGGCCACAGGCCTTCCCGCGCCCGGTGGAGGATGAGCAGTAGCAACATGCCGAAGATGATGATCTCGAAGTTGCCCGAGTGGCCGAACACCCGCGGCAGGAAATCCTGCAGCCACTGGTTGAGCAGCGTCACCAGCCCGGCGCCGACCACCGCGCCCCACACGTAGCCGGCCCCGCCGACCACTGCCATGAAGAGGTACTCGATGCCGTGGTGCAGGCCGAAGGGCGACGGATTCACCAGCCGCTGCATGTGGGCGTACAGCCAGCCGGCCGCCGCCGCGTGCAGCGCCGCGATCACGAAGATCACGATGCGCGAGCGGGACGTATCCACCCCCATCGCCTCGGCCATCACCACGCCGCCCTTGAGCGCGCGGATCGCCCGCCCCTCGCGGGAATCCAGCAGGTTCTGGGTGGTCACCACCGCCGCCAGCACGAAGGCCCAGATCAGGTAGTAGATCTCCGGGCCTTCATCCAGCGCCCAGCTGCCGATGCGGATCGGCGGCAGGCCCGACAGGCCGCTCTGGGCGCCGAGGAAATCCAGCGTACCAAACAGGAAGTACAAGCTGATGCCCCAGGCGATGGTGCCCAGCGGCAGGTAATGGCCCGACAGCCGCAGTGTGAGCGAACCCAGCAGCAGCGCGATGAGCCCGGTGATGACCAGGCCGACGCCCAGCGCCAGCCACGGCGACGCCCCGGCCCAGGCGATCCAGCCCGGCAGGCTGGTGGAGGTGGTGAGCACCGCGGTGGTGTAGGCGCCCACGCCCACGAAGGCCGCCTGCCCGAAGCTGGTGAGCCCGCCCACGCCGGTGAGGAGCACCAGCCCCACGGCCACCAGCGCCGAGATGCCGATGTAGTTGAGCAGGGTGACGTAATAGGGCGGCAGCAGCGCCGGCACCACGGCCAGCACGGCGACCACCGCCAGAAGACGGACGACGTTCTTCATTCTTCGTCCTCCACATGATGGCTGTTGAAGGAGCGCCACAGCAGCACCGGGATGATCAGCGTGAACACCAGCACCTCCTTGAAGGCGCTGGCCCAGAACGACGAGAAGGATTCCAGCAGACCCACCAGCACCGCGCCGGCCGCCGCCAGCGGATAGCTCGCCAGCCCGCCGATGATCGCGGCCACGAAACCCTTCAAGCCGATGAGAAAGCCCGTGTCGTAGTAGATCGTGGTGATCGGCCCGATCAAGAGGCCCGAGAAGGTCCCGAGCAGCGCCGCCAGCAGAAACGTGAGCTTGCCGGCGACCACCGGCGAGATGCCCATCAGCTTGGCGCCGGACTGATTCACCGCCGTCGCCCGCAGCGCCTTGCCGTAGAGGGTGCGGGCGAAGAAGGCGTACAGCCCGACGATGAAGGCCAGCGAACAGCCCACCACCCAGATCGTCTGCAGGTTGATGGAGAACTCGCCGATAGTCAGGCTGCCTTCCGAGAACGGTGCGGTGCGCACGCCCTCGGCACCGAAGAACACCAGCCCCAGGCCGGTCAGGATCAGATGCACCGCCACCGAGGCGATCAACAGCACCAGCACGCTGGTGTCGGCGATGGGCTGGTAGGCGATGCGGTAGATCATCGGCCCCAGCGGCACGAGGATCGCCAACGTGAGGGCGATCTGCGCCACCATCGGCAACCCGCCGCCCTCCACGCTGTAAAGCAGCGCGGCCAGCGCCAGCGGATAGGCGAGGTTCCAGCCCAGGAGGCCACCGACGCCTTCCATGTCCTTGTCGCGCACCCGGCCGATCAGGTCGAGCACGGCCACGAAAGCACCCATCGCCACCAGCAGCCACACCGTGGCCGGTACCTTGCCGGCCTGCAGCGCGGCCAGGGTGAGCGCCCCGAAGGCGACGAACTCGCCCTGGGGAATGAAGATCACCCGCGTGACCGAGAAGACGAGGACCAGGGCCAACGCCAGCAGGGCATAGATCGCCCCGCCGGTCACCCCGTCCTGTCCGAGTATCAAAACGATTCCTGCATCCAAGGCCGAACCCCTCTCCTTAACCAGACTGCTGTCAAGCCGCATCTAATATTTGATATAAGCGGCACCTATCCTCCAACAAACATACTTTATACGATATATTTGGATTTCAACAACTCTTTTTTGATATCTTTTATGAGCAACGCACCCAGCGAAAGTGCAAAAAAGAACCGGCCACCTGAAATCAGGTGGCCGGTTCTTGGCGAGGGTGCTCGGCAGGAGGGTGCGCAACCGCCAGCGGCGGCGCGGGCTTCAGATCAGGCGATCAGCCCCGGTACGGGCCGGCCCCCAGGCCGATGGGCGCCGGCGCGGCGGCGACGAGCTTCGAGAACACGTCTGCAAAATCTTCCGGCTTGCCGCGGGTGCCGCTCATGGGGTCGCGGTCGCGGGTAAAGGCGCGATCCACTTCGGCCCAGTCTTCGGCGGTGAGCACCTTGCGGGCCAGCGGCAGGGCCTCGCGCTCTTCCAGCAGCATGTGGTTGCGATAGAAGTCGGCGTAGTGGTCGAAGGCGGCGGCAAAGCCGGCGAGCTTGGTCGGATCGGCCACGTAGGCGGCCAGCGCGGTCTCCAGCGCCTGGATGCGCTCGGCCGAGGCCTGGTGCTGGCGGTCCAGCTCGGCCAGCGCTTCGGCGCCTTCGTCGGTGCGGGCCTTGAGGCGGGCGAAGAGGATATCCTCCTTGGGGTGGTGGCGCTTCTCGGGGTAGGCATCCAGGTAGTGGATCATCGCCTCGAAGAGCTTGAGATCCGGCTGCAGACGACCGGAGACCACTTCCTTGAGCATGAAGCGGACGGCGTGGAGGATGGCGGCGAGGGACTGGTGTTCGTCGCCGAGGATGCGAAGGGCTTCCATCGGAAGGGTTCTCCTGAAACGGGGCAGCGCCGCAACCGGCCGCACCGCCCCCGGTTGCTTACGTGGCCAACATTTCCTGGTGCTTGCTGCCAAGGCCCAGATAGCTTTCGATGACACGCGGGTCGTCGCGCAGGGCCTGGGCTTCGCCGTGCATCTTGATGCCGCCGTTCTCCAGCACGTAGGCGTAGTCGGCCACCTGCAGGGCGGCGCGGGCGTTCTGCTCCACCAGCAGGATCGACACGCCACGGCGGCGCAGCTCGGTGATGATGCGGAAGATCTCGCGGACGATCAGCGGCGCCAGTCCCAGGCTGGGCTCGTCGAGCATCAGCAGCTTGGGCTTGGCCATCAGCGCGCGGCCCACCGCCAGCATCTGGCGCTCGCCGCCCGACATGGTGCCCGCCGCCTGGGTGCGGCGCTCCTTCAGGCGCGGGAAGAGCGCGTAGACTTCTTCCATCGTCTGCAGGTGATCCCGATGGCCAGTGCGATGGCGCTGGAAGGCGCCCAGCAGCAGGTTGTCCTCGATGCTCATGGAGCCAAACAGCTCGCGCTTCTCGGGCACGAGGTTCATCCCCCGCACCACCATGCGCTCGACTTCCGGCACCTGCTCGATGCTGCCGTCGAAGGCCACTTCGCCCTTGGACGGAAGCAGGCCCATGATGGCCGACAGGGTGGTCGTCTTGCCGGCACCGTTGGGGCCGATCACGGTGACGATCCTGCCCTCGCCGACGCTGAGGCTCACGTTGCTCACCGCCTCGACCTTGCCGTAGGCGACGGAGAGGTTCTTCACCTCAAGTACGTTTGCAGTCATCTCAAACGCCCCCCAGGTAAGCTTCGAGCACGGCCGGATCCTTCTGCACATCCTCCGGCAAGCCCTCGGCGATCTTCTCGCCAAACTCCATCACCACCACCCGATCCACCAGGCTCATCACGAAGTCCATGTCGTGTTCGACGATGAGTACCGCCATGCCCTCGGACTTGAGGCGGCGCAACAGCTCCGACAGGGCCTGCTTTTCCTTCAGGCGCAGGCCGGCGGCGGGCTCGTCAAGCAGCAGCAGGCAGGGGTCAGAACACAGGGCGCGGGCGATCTCGAGGATGCGCTGCTGGCCCAGGGCCAGACTGCCGGCTTCCTCGTACATGAAATCCTTGAGGCCGACGCGCTCCACCTGGATCGCCGCCTCCTTCAGGAGGCGCGCTTCCTCACTCCGCTCCAGCCGCCACGCGGCCGGTACGACGCCCTGGCTGCCGCGTCGGTGGGCGCCAATGGCGACGTTTTCGAGCACCGTCATCCGGGGCAGCAGGCGCACATGCTGGAAGGTGCGGCTCATGCCCAGCGCGGCGATCTCCCGGGAGCTGTGGCCAGCCACCGACTTGCCGCGGAACAGCACCTCGCCGGATGTCGGCGTATCCACGCCCGAGAGCTGATTGAACATCGTGCTCTTGCCGGCGCCGTTGGGGCCGATGAGCGCGAGGATCTCGCCGGCATTCACGTGCAGGCTCATGTTGTTGTTGGCCACCAGGCCACCAAACTTGCGGGTGACGTTCTTCGCTTCGAGGATGGTCTCGCCCATCGGCGGCTGGGGCTTCTTGGGCAGATCGGCGGCGGCGCGGTCGATGGTCTTGGGCGCGGCACGCACCGGCACGAGGCCGGCGATCAGCGGCCACAGACCATCGCGGGCGCGCTGCAGCACGATCACCATCATCACGCCAAAGACGATCACCTCGAAGTTGCCTGCGCTGCCAAACACCTTGGGCAGGATGTCCTGCAACCACTGCTTGAGCACGGTGATCACGCCCGCGCCGACAATCGCGCCCCACACCTGCCCCGCGCCACCCACGACGGCCATGAACAGGTATTCGATGCCGATGTGCAGGCCGAAGGGCGTCGGATTCACAAAGCGCTGCATGTGGGCGTACAGCCAGCCCGCGGTACACGCCTGCAGCGCGGCGAGCACGAAGATCACCATCCGCGCACGGGACGTATCCACACCCATCGCCTCGGCCATCACCATGCCACCCTTCAGGGCCCGGATCGCCCGCCCCTCGCGGGAATCCAGCAGGTTGTGGGTGGTGTAGAGGGCGATCAGCAGGAAGGCCCACACCAGGTAGAAGTAATGCCGGTTGTCGAGCAACTCGAAGCCGAACAGGCTGACCGGCGGAATGCCCGACATGCCGCCATGACCGCCCAGGAACTCCATGTTGCCGAACAAGAAGTACAGGCTGATGCCCCAGGCCATCGTGCCCAGCGGCAGGAAGTGACCTGAGAGCTTGAGCGTCACCGAGCCGAGGATGACCGCCACCAGCGCGGTGAGCACCAGCCCGGCGATCAGCGACAGCCACGGCGAGGCGCCGGCAAAGGCCAGCCAGCCGGGCAGCTCCTGCGAGGTGGTGAGCCACGCGCTGGTGTAGGCACCGAGGCCCACGAAGGCCGCCTGACCAAAGCTGGTGAGGCCACCGACGCCGGTCAGCAGCACCAGCCCCAGGGCCACCATCGCCGACAGGCCGATGTAGTTGAGCAGGGTGACGTAGAAATCCGGCAGCACCAGCGGGGCCACGGCAAGCAGCACCAGAAAGGCGGCGAGCACGCTGCGCGGGCCGATGCGCGAGGCACCGGCGGGCAGCGCCTGGGTTTGAGCGGGCGAGTTCATTCTTCTTCCTCCACATGGTGGGAAGTGAGGGAGCGCCACATCAGCACGGGAATGATCAGGGTGAACACGATCACGTCCTTGAAGGCGCTCGCCCAGAAGGACGAGAAGGATTCGAGCAGGCCGACGAGGATCGCGCCGCCGGCGGCCAGCGGGTAGCTGGCAAGGCCGCCGATGATGGCCGCGACGAAGCCCTTGAGGCCGATCAGGAAGCCGCTGTCGTAGTAAACCGTGGTGATTGGCGCCACCAGCACGCCGGACAGCACGCCGATGACGGCCGCCAGCAGGAAGGTGAGCCGCCCGGCCAGCGCCGGCGAGATGCCCATCAGGCGCGCGCCGTTGCGGTTGATGGCGGTGGCACGCAGGGCCTTGCCGTACAGCGTGCGGTCGAAGAACAGGTACAAGACGACGATCAGCACCAGCGACGCGACGATCACGAAGATCGTGTGGCCGCCGACCACCAGTGTGCCAAGCTCGATCTGCGCTTCGCTGAACGGCGTGGTGCGCGAGCCTTCCGGCCCGAATACCAGCAGGCCCAGGCCAACCATCGCCAGATGCACCGCCACCGAGATGATCAGCAGCACCAGCACCGGTGCCTCGGCCACCGGCTGGAAGGCCACCCGGTAGAGCATCGGGCCCATGGGCACGACGATGGCGAGGGTCAGGATCACCCGCAGCCAGGTGGGCAGCGAGGCCAGCGGCACCAGCCACAGGATCGCCGCGAGAGCCAGCGGATAGACGACATTCCACAGCGCCGAGCGCCCGAGGGTGCGCCGGCCGGTGGCCGAGAAGGCGTCGACGGCCAGGGTGAGCGCACCGCAGCCCACCAGCAGCCACACGGTTGCCGGGAAGGAGCCGGCTTCCAGCGCGGCCATCGTAAGGGCGCCCCAGGCCAGCAGCTCGCCCTGGGGAATGAAGATGACCCGGGTGACGGCGAACACCAGCACCAGCGCCAACGCCAGCAAGGCGTAGATGGCACCGTTGGTGACGCCGTCCTGACCGAGCATCGCAATGATTTCGGCATCCATGAACGGACTCCTAGCGCGACACCGGGCAAAAAAGCGCGGCGGCGCAACGGATGAAATGGAGGTGGAGAGCGCCTCCGGGCGCGGGAGCGGACTTCGTCCGCCGGCCCGGAGGTCAGTCGCAGAGACTTACTTGACCAGCTTCCAGTGGTTGTTCTCGACCTTGATCAGCACGATGGCGCTGGGGTCGTAACCGGCGTGGTCGGTGGCCGACATGCTGTACACGCCGTTGGTGCCCACCAGCTTGTTCTTCTCGATGCTCTCGCGCACGGCGGCGCGGAACTCCGGCGTGCCCGGCTTGGCCTTGCCCTTCAGGGCGTTGCCGAGGGCGTTCTGGAGCAGCAGCCAGGCATCCCAGCTGGCGCCGGCGAAGGTGGAGCGGGAATCCGGGCCGTACTTGGCCTCCAGCGCCTGCACGAAAGCCACGCCGTTCTTCTTGGTCGGGTGGGTGTCGGGCAGTTGCTCGGCCACCAGCACCGGACCCACCGGGATCAATGCGCCTTCAACGGCCTTGCCGCCCACGCGCAGGAACTCCTTGCTGGTCACGCCGTGGGATTGATAGATGCGGCCCTTGAAACCACGCTCGCGCAGGGTGATCTGGGGCATCGCGGCAGGGGTGCCGGAGGCGCCGAGGAACACCGCGTCGGGCTTGGCGCTCATGATCTTCAGCACCTGGGCCTGCACGCTCGGGTCGGCGCGGCCGTAGCGCTCGGAGGCGACGATGGTCACCTTGCTGTCGGCAGCCTTGGTGAGCGCCTTGTGGAGGAGCTCGCCCCACGAATCGGAGAAGCCGATGAAGCCGACGGTCTTCACGCCGTTGGCCACCATGTCGTTCACCACGCGCTGGACCATCAGGTCGGCGGAGGGCTCGGAGCGGAACACAAAGCCGCGCTTGTCGCCGGAGACATCCAGCGGAGCGACGGAGATCATCGGCACCTTCTCGGTGTTGGCGACATCGGCCATGGCGGTGGCGGTGCTGATGAGGTTGGGGCCGAGGATGGCGTCCACCTTGTCTTCGCCGATCAGCTTGCGTACGTTCTTCACGGCGGCGGTGGGATCGGTGGTGTCGTCGAGCAGGATGAAGTTGATCTTCTCGCCGCCGACGGTGGTCGGGAACATCGACACCGCCTTGCGGGTTTCGGCGCCCAGGGCAGCGGCCGGGCCGGTCATCGAGGCGACGACGCCCACGTTGATGTCGGCAAAGGCAGGCGCGGCGGCAAGGGCGGCCACCGTCAGCACAAACAGGTTCTTCAGTCTGGTCATGATTGTCTCCTCGAGAGGTTGCTCGTCGGTTTTTGTGATGTACGTTCTTGGACTGCCCGGCGACAGCTGCTGGCGTGCGGATACGGGCCCCAAAGGCCGTCTCACCGGCTTATGCCTCGATCAGCGTGATTGATTATAGGAAGCCGGTTTATTGCCTCAAACAATCAAAACAAAACGTCCACTTGTTGCACAATATTGTTTTGAAAGGAGCTTTCAGCAATGCGCAAAAATGGTGGTGCCGAGTACGCCGTCGTTCGCGGGCTGACCCGCGGGCTTGATCTCCTGAAGGCCCTGAACACCCAGGAAGGCGGTCGATCGACCCTCGGCCAGCTCTCCGACGCCACCGGCCTGCACCGCACCACCGTGCGCCGGTTGCTCGAAACGCTGATCGCCGAGGGCTACGTGAGACGCAGCCGTTCCGACGACCGCTACGTGCTGGCCCTCAACGTGCGTTCGCTCTCCGAAGGCTTCCGCGACGAAGACTGGATCGCCTCCATCGCGGCCCCGGCGCTGGGCGAACTGCTCCAGACGGTCGTGTGGCCGTCCGATCTGGCCACGCCCCAGGGCGCAGAAATGATCATCCGGGAATCCACCCACCGCTTCAGCCCGCTGTCCTTCCACCGGGCGATGGTCGGCCAGACCATGCCGACCCTCCTCACCGCCGCCGGCCGGGCCTTTCTGTCCTACTGCCCCGACGAGCAACGGGAGCAGATCCTGCACATCGCCCGCGGCGGCAGCGACGACCAGGCCCGGCTCGCCGCCGACGAGCGCTTCGTGGCCAACATCGTTGCCCGCACCCGCGACGCCGGCTACGCCAGCAACGACGGCGAATGGACGTCCCACCGCAAGATCGGCGCCATCGCCCAGCCGGTGATGCACGCCGGCCGGCCAGTGGGGGCGATCAACATCGTCTATCTCAACAAGGCGGTGAGCCTGAAGGAAGCCATCCACCGCTACCTGCCGGCCCTGCAGAAGGCGGTCGCGCGCATCGAAGCGCAATTTGTCGACCACCCCCCACCCCCGCCCCAGGCGGGCTGAGGCGCTTGCGGGCGTTGTTCTCGCACAATTGTTGCGCAGGAAGCGTATAAGGGAAGCTACACAGTGATGCACTGCAACAAAAGTGCTAGGCTGTCCTTATCTGAATCAACACCCGCGCACCGCGAGAATCATCATGAGCGAAGTTGACCTCAAGAAATTCTTCCTCGAACAGGTGCCCCTGTTCGCCAGCTTTCCCGCCGACAAGGTCGAGACCATCGTCAGCCAGTCCCGGCTGACCACCTACGAAGGCAACGAGGCCATGCTGGAAACGGGCGACGAAGCCCGCAACATCGGCGTCGTCATCACCGGCCACGCCGAGATCTCCGTCACCGACAACACCGGCACCCGCACCGTCATCAGCCAGCTCGGCCCAGGCGACGTGTTCGGGGTGATGTCCACGCTCACCGGCGACCGCATCGCCGCCGACGTGATCGCCGGCAACCGCTGCTTCGTGCTGCTGATTCCGCAGGATGTCTTCAATGTGCACATCCTCACCAACCCCAAGGCGGTGGCGTACCTGTCGCACAAGCTGCTCGACCGGGTGCGCACCCTGTCGGTGGACATGCTCAACACCCAGACCGGCACCCCCGTCAAGGCCGACGACCCCTATTCCCTGTCGCTTCACACCGACACCCCGGGCAAGGTGCTGGCCCTCAACGTGGGCGTCAGCCAGATCCACTTCGGCATCTACGACACCCATGATCTGGGCTCCGACGTCCACGGCATCATCGACAACGCCGACCCGGCCATCTCGCGCATCCGCGTGTTCGTGGGCACCCAGGTCCGCTCGGCCGAACGCTCGCCCTTCCCGCTCACCAACCTGTTCCGGGTGATCGAGGAATCCACCCGCCTGCTCGGCGACGCCTTCGCCTTCCATCCCCACGACGTCACCGCCGTCGGTCATCGCGTGGTGCATGGTGGCAGCAAGTTCGCCAGCTCGGTGGTGATCACCCCCGCGATCATCGCCGACATCGAGGCGCTGTCAGTGTTCGCGCCGCTGCACAACCCGGTGAACGTCGAAGGCATTCGCGAGGCCATGCGCCAGCTGCCCGGCGTACCCCATGTGGCCGTGTTCGACACCGCCTTCCACCAGACCCTGCCGCCCTATGCCTACCTCTACGGCCTGCCCTACGAGCTGTACAAGCAGCAGGGCATCCGCCGCTACGGTTTTCATGGCAGCTCGCACCGTTACGTGTCGCTCAAGGCCGCCGAAGTGCTGAACCGTCCGCTGGGCGAGCTGGAGATCGTCTCCTGCCACCTGGGCATCGGCGCCTCCCTGTGCGCCATCGACCACGGCCGCTCGGTGGACACCACCATGGGCATGACGCCCACCGACGGCCTCATCATGCCCAGCCGCTCCGGCAGCATCGACCCGGCGGTGATGATCCACCTGATGGAGCACAACAAACTCACCGCCGACGACCTGTCGACGATGATCAACACCAACAGCGGCCTCAAGGGCATCTCGGGCATCTCCAGCGACATCCACGACATCGAAGCCGCCGCCAACGACGGCCACCACCGCGCCCTGCTGGCCCACAAGGCCTTCTGCTATCAGGTGCGCAAGAACATCGGCGCCTACGTGGCGGCGATGGGCGGCATCGACGTACTGGCCTTCACCGGCGACGTGGGCGAAACCAGCGCCGCGGTGCGCAGCCTGGCCTGCCAGGGCCTCGGCTACATGGGCATCCGCCTCGACGAGGAGAAGAACCGCAACCTCGGCCGGGTGGGCGACTACGCCATCATCTCGGCCGACGATTCGCCGGTGACCATCCTCGTCATCACCAACGACGACGAACGCCTGGTGGCCTGGGAAACCCTGCGCGCCATCGAGCGCAACGAATTGTCGGTGGCCATGCGCGAGGATCAGGCCGAAGCGCCGATCCCCATCGAGATCTCCGCCCACCACGTCCACCTGGCGCAAGCCGACGTGGACAAGCTGTTCGGCCCCGGCCACCAGCTCACGCCCGAGCACGAACTGTCCCAGCCGGGCCAGTTCGCCTGCGCCGAGAAGGTTCACCTGGTCGGCCCCAAGGGCCGCATCGCCAACGTCCGCGTCCTCGGCCCCACCCGCAAGGAAACCCAGGTCGAGATCGCCATGACCGAGCAGTTCAAGGTCGGCATCCAGCCGCCGATCCGCGAATCCGGCGACCTCGCCAACACCCCGGGCATCACCCTCGAAGGGCCGTTCGGCAGCACCACCATCGAGCGCGGCGTGATCTGCGCCCAGCGCCACATCCACATGTCGCCTGAAGACGCGCTGCGCTTCCGGGTGCGTGACAAATACGTGGTGCGGGTGCGCGTCGAAGGCGAGCGCGAGCTGATCTTCGGCGACGTGGTGGTACGGGTGAATCCGGCCTATCGGCTGGCGATGCACATCGACACCGACGAAGGCAACGCCGCCAACATCCGCACCGGCATGCTCGGCTACATCGAGGAAATCCAGAGCCGATACTGAATCGCGGCCACCTGACTTAAACCGGTATCGCGTCTGCCCCGGGCCCCACGGCTCGCGGCCGGCGCGATGCCGTTTGCGCCCCCTCCGACTCAATCGATAACATTTTCAAATACTTCCCGGGACGGATTTCATGCCCGCCGGGACACCTCGCGCGTATAATCGGCCGCTTTGCCCGACTGCTGCACCGCAGCAAATCACCGCCGCGGCCACCCGCCTCCCGTCGAGCACCCGATCCCGCCCACGGAGAACGCGCGACCATCATGCGCCCTGACGCCTCAAGACTGCCCGCCATCGATGCCCTCAAGGCCATCGCCTGCGTGCTGATCGTCCTGCACCACCTCGCCTTCTACGGCCCGATGGCCGACGTCGCCAAGCCGCTGATGCCCGGCGTCATCGGCTTTCTCGACGAATACGCCCGGATGGCCGTACAGATCTTTCTGGTGGTGTCCGGCTTCCTGTTCGCTGGCAAATTCGGCCCTGCAGCCCTGTCCGGCGCCCCGCTCAACCTGCTGATCCAGCGCTACACCCGCCTCGTCGTGCCCTACTCCGGCGCCCTGCTCCTGGCCATCGCCTGCTCGGCCCTGGCCGGCGTGTGGATGGAGCACCGCTCGATCTCCGACGTGCCCGATCTGGGCCAGCTCCTCGCCCACGTGCTGCTGCTCCACGACCTCCTCGACCAGGAAGCCCTGTCCGCCGGCGTGTGGTATGTGGCCATCGACTTCCAGCTGTTCGCCCTGGCCGTGCTGCTGCTGTGGCTTCCCAGCCGTGTCGCCACGCTGCGCCCGCTGGCTCCGGCCCTCGTCGCCGCCATGACCCTCGCCGCGCTGTTTGGCTTCAACCGCGACGCCTTCTGGGACGAGACGGCCCTGTACTTCTTTGGCGCCTTCGGCCTTGGCATCCTCGCCGGCTGGGCCATCCGCCAGCCCCGCTCGGGCCTGTGGCTGGTGGCCCTGACGGTCGTCGCGGTCACTGCGCTGGCGGTGGATTTCCGCCCGCGCATCGCGGTGGCCACCGCGGTGATGCTGTTTCTGGGTCTGGCAGGCCGCAGCGGCTTCCTGTACGCCATGCCGGTGCCCGCGGCGATGAGCCGGCTGGCACGCATCTCGTATTCGGTGTTCCTGGTGCATTTCCCCCTGTGCCTGCTCGTCAACGCCGTCTTCATCACGCTGTTCCCGACCCACCCGATGGTCAACGCCATCGGCATGCTGGTGGCCCTGGGCGTCAGCGTCGCCGGCGGCGAGCTGTTCTACCGGAGCATCGAAAGCCGCTCCCTGCCGGTGCGCCTGCGCCTGCTGTTCCCGGCCGGCGTGGTCGCCGGCGGCTGGCTGGCCGCCCTGGCCCTCGGGGGCTGAACCCCGCGGACCACGCCCGCAGCACGACACAACGCCGTCCCCCGGCTTCGGGCGACGGCGTTTTTCGTTGACCTTCCCAGGCGCGGCAAATCGCGTCCGAGCCCCGCCATGCCTTGATCTGCGCCATTCCGCCATTTTGGCGGACCGAAACCGGCGCCCAAGCGCAGAAAATAAAACGAATAAAAACAACATTGTGCATGTTGTGAACACTTTTGCATTTGCTTTTTGTCCCTGTGAACCACCCCCCTAGAATCGCCTCACGAACAAAAAAGATGCAGGGTGGAGACAGCCCCAAGACAAGCGCCGGCCCCAAACCGGCTCGCGTACTCCGCCCTCGCCTGTCGGCGCCGTCATGGCCCGGTCCACACGCTGAGGAGCATGCATGTCCATCAAACTCAAATGCCTGTCGCACACCCCGCTGCGCGGGCTGAACGACCCGGGCGCCGACGTCGTCCGTGAAGTCGACGCCGCGCTGGCGCAGGCCCGCGCCGACGTCGAAGCCTTCGATCCCGAGCTGATCGTGATCTTCGCCCCCGACCACTACAACGGCCTGTTCTACGACCTGATGCCGCCGTTCGTGATCGCCACCGCGGCCGAATCCGTCGCCGACTACCAGACCCTCCCCGGCCCCCTGTCCATCCCGAAGGAACTGGCCCTCGAGATGGCAAAGTCCATCCTCGACCAGGACGTGGACATCGCCCTGTCCCACCGCCTGCAGGTGGACCACGGCTGCACCCAGACCCTCGAGGAGATGACCGGCAGCCTCACCCGCTACCCGGTGATCCCCATCATCATCAACTCGGTAGCCCCGCCCTTTGGCCCCTACCGCCGGGTGCGCAAGCTGGGCGAGGCGGTGGGCAAGTTTCTCGCCACGCTCAACAAGCGGGTGCTGATCCTCGGCACGGGGGGCCTCTCCCACGAGCCACCCGTGCCGCTGCTGTCGGGCGCCCCGGACGAGATCGCCAATTTCCTCATCGCCGGCCGCAACCCGACCCCGGAAGCCCGCGCCGCCCGCCAGGCCCGCACCATCGCCGCCGGCAAGATCTACGGCACCGAGGCCTGCGCCCAGACACCCCTCAACGAGGAATGGGACCTGGCCTTCATCGATCTGCTGGTCAGCCGCCGCCTCACCGACGTGGACGACTTCCGGATCGACGAGATCTCGAAGGCCGCCGGCCGCTCGACCCACGAAGTGCGTACCTGGGTGGCCGCCTTCGCCGCCCTCGCCGCCACCGGCCCCTACGCCGCCCGCAAGGATTACTACCGCGCCATCAACGAATGGATCGCGGGCTACGGCGTGGTCAGCGCCGAACAGGCCTGAACCCGCCCCGCCTCACCGCCCCACACACCAAAGGAGATTTGAACCATGAACGCTGCCACTGAAGCCCTCATCCCGTCCGAAGAAGAGATTGTCGCCCGCGCCGAAGCGCTGATCCCCTGGCTGCGCGAACGCGCCGACGCCTGCGAGAAGGCCCGCATGGTCTCCCCCGAGACCATCCAGAAGTTCCAGGAAGCCGGCTTCTTCAAGATCCTCCAGCCCAAGCGCTGGGGCGGCTACGAGATGCACCCGAACGTCCTCAACAAGGTGCTGATGGAGCTGGCCCGGGGCTGCCCCTCCAGCGCCTGGAATGTGATGGTGCTGGGCGTGCATCCCTTCGAAGTGGGCCTGCTGCCCCCCCGGTGCGGCGACGAACTGTGGGGTGAGGACAGCGCCCGCCTGGTGTCATCGTCCTACGCGCCCTTCGGCACCGTCACCCGCGTCGAGGGCGGTTACGTGCTCAACGGCGAATGGCTCACCTCCAGCGGCTGCGACCACGCTGCCGGCGGCGCCTTCCTGGGCGGCCGCGTCGCCAATGCCGCGGGCGAGATCGAGTTCCGCTCGTTCTGGGTCCAGCGCGCCGACTTCGAAATCATCGACGACTGGTTCGTGGTGGGCCTCGCCGGCACCGGCTCCAAGAAGCTGTCGGTGAAGGAAGTCTTCGTGCCCGAGTACCGCAGCCACGTGATCGGCGCCTACGACGAAGACTCCCACGGCCACGTGAACAACCTCTACAAGATGCCGTTCTTCTACGTCTTCTATGCCGCGGTGTCGTCCGTTATCATCGGCATGGCCCGCGGCATGGTCGATCTGTACATCGAGCACATGGTGCCGCGCCAGAACATCAACCAGGCCGTCGGCGCCGCGGTCCAGGACCCGTTCATCAAGGCCAAGCTCGGTGAAGCCTATGCCAAGATCCTTGCCAGCACCTCCCGCGTGCTGCAGAACACCGACGAAGCCTGGAGCTACACCTCCAAGGGAAAGCTGGTACCGCTGGACGTGCGCGTCCGCCATTTCGCCACCAACCAGTTCACCGGTGGCGAGTGCTTCGACGCTGGTCACATGATCTTCAAGAAAACCTCCACCCGCGGCGTGTGGCTCAACTGCCCGCTGCAGCGTCAGCTGCGCGATCTGCTGGTGGGCGCGAACCACATCACCCAGAACCAGGACAACATCGGCGACCTGCTCGGCGGCCACCTGCTGGGCAGCCCGCTGCCCAAGGTGAACCCCTTCGGCGTCAAGGCCTGATCCACCCGGCGGCCCGGCCACGCACCGGGCCCTTTTTCATCACACACCACACCACGAGAGAGAGACACCATGACCGACCTCACCAACGCCGTCGTCCATCAAAGTCCGGTCAAGGATGTGACGACGCCGGGCCTTGCCGAACTGCCCACCGTCACCCCCGCTGAGCAGCGCAACGGCATGCGCCACCTGGCCGCTGGCGTGTCGATCATCAGCGCCGCCGACAGCGAGCGAAAGGCTGGGCTCACCGCCACCGCGGTGTGTTCGGTCACCACCGACCCGCCGCGGCTGGTGGTGTTCGTGAACAAGAACGTGGTGGCCAGCGAGATCATCCAGCAGAGCGGCGCACTCGCCGTCAATGTGCTGGCCGGCGATCAGGAAGAAGTCGCCCGCGCCTTTGCCGGCATGATTGAGGGCGTGCACGGCGACGCCCGCTTTGGCTACGGTAGCTGGGGCGCCGCCGTCACCGGTGCACCCATGCTCGATGGCACGCTGTCGAGCTTCGATTGCCGGGTCATCAAGATGTTCGACGAGAGCACCCACAACGCCTTCCTGTGCGAAGTGCTGGCCGTGCGCGAGCGCAGCGACGGCCAGGCGCTGGTGTATCTCAACGGCGCCTTCCGCAAGATCGACCAGTAACACCCGCCTCCTCGTGGGGCGACGGCCCGGCCGGGCGCCCCGCTTTCCGGCCCTGTACGCCCAAACCTGGGCGCATCGGGCCGTGCTTTTTTTCGGCCGCCAGCGCCCCACTCACCCGATCGGGGCGAGGGCGGCCTCCACGTCCACCTCATCCACGTGATCCGGGCTCAGGTGCGCCTCGGCATATTCGCGGAACACCCCGGACCGCAGGAACAGCGCGAACAGATCCGGGTCGATGTGCCCCTCATCGCGCATCCGGGCCATGATCCCGATGGCCTCCGACAGCTTCTTGCCCTTCTTGTACGGGCGTTCCGCAGCGGTGAGGGCCTCGAAGATGTCCGCGATGGCCATCATCCGCGCCACCGGGCTCATCGCGTCGCCGGTGAGGCCACGGGGGTAGCCGGTGCCGTTCATCTTCTCGTGGTGGCCGCCGGCGATCTCGGGCACCGCCCGCAGATGCCGCGGGAAAGGCAGCGCGTCGAGCATCCGGATCGTCTGAACGATGTGCTCATTGATGGTGTAGCGGTCTTCCTCGGTGAGGGTGCCGCGGCTCACCGACAGGTTGGCAAGCTCGCCGTGGTTGTGGCGCAGGGCCGGCACCTGAAGGCGAAAACCCCAGCGGTTGTCCGGTGCGATCCGCTCGTCGGGGCCGCGGGCCTCCCGGTGCGCCGGCTTGTCGGCGAGCAGCGTTTCGATGGCCGGTAGCAGCTGGGCGGGGCCGTGGCGCCGAAATTCGTCCTCCGACAGCCCGAGACGGTCGTCGAGCGTGCGCAGCCAGGTCTGCCCGCCGATCTGGCGCAAGCGCTCCACATCTGTCGCCGCCATCGCCTCGCCCCCCACGTTGCAGGCCGCCACAAAGGTGAAATCGGCATCCAGCCGGGCGTGATCGCGCGCCAGCCCCGCACGGGTCTCGGCCGGGTCGGCGCCGTCGGCGATGGCCGTCAGGCACGCGATCTCGGCGTCACGCTTCTTCACCTCGAAGCGCATCCGGATCTCGTGGATGCGGTTGTAGCGCAGCTCGAGCTTGGTGGCCTTGTCCACGATGCTCTCGGGGGTCGCCACCTTGCCGCAGTCGTGCAGCCACGCGGCGATGTGTACCGCCTCCCAGTCGTCGTCGCCGAGCCGGAAATCCTTGAACGGCCCGTCGGTGGCATCGCAGGCCGCGCGGGCGAGCAGCTCGGTGAGCACCGGCACGCGGGCGCAGTGCCCGCCGGTGTAGGGGCTCTTGGCGTCGATGGCGCCGGCAAGCATCTGGATGAAGGCTTCGAACAGGCGCTTCTGGGCGCGGATCAGGCCGCGCGTCTCCACCGACAGTGCCGCCGCGCCCGACAGCACTTCGACGAAGCGCACCAGATCGTGCTGGGGCTCGGCGTCGAACCACAGCACCAGCAGGCCGATGCGGGTCTGGTCGCGGGCCAGCAGCGGCACCGCCAGATAGGCGAGCTGGGTCATTTCCAGCGCTTCGGCGAGGGCGGCGCAGCTGCGGCCGACGCCATCGGCCCGCAGATCGACGCTGCCGACAGCCGAGCGCACCGCGTCGGGCACCAGCCCGACCATCCCGCCACCTTCCGGCGCCACGCCCCGCGGCAGGTTGGTGGCCCCGGCCCGGCGCAGCGATGCCAGTTCGAGCGTCTCCCCGTCGTCGTCGGCGAGATACAGCACGCCGGCTCGCGCGCCGGTCACGGCCACCATCTCGTCCACCAGCCGGGGCAGCAAGCGGTCGAAATCCGATTCCTGCGCCATGGTGGCCGAGATGTCGAGAAAGTGACGGACTGCGCCCTTCATCGAGGCCAGATCGGCCGCCAGATCGTCCACCTCGCGCACCACCGAGCGGGTGGTCAGGTCGGAGGTGAAATCGAAGCGGCGGATCGCCGCGGTTTCGTCGGCCAGCGCACGGATCGGCCGCGACACCAGCCGGGCCGTGAGATAAGTGAGGGGCAAGGTGACGAGCATCACCAGCAGGGTTGCCAGCAGCGCCCGGTCGCGCACCTGGCGGGCATCGGTGAGGAGCTCGTCGTCGGGGATCATCACGCCGAGGTGCATCGGCCGCCCGCCCTGCACCGCAACCCGGGCCACCGCCCCATGCCAGCGCCGGCCAGCCGTGCTGAACGCCGTGAGCGGCAGCTCACCCTCGCCGCCTGGCGCCGCGGCCAGGGCCGCCAGCTGGCCGTCGCCCAGATCGGACACCCGCGGCCGCTCGCCTTCCACCCCCGGCCGCGCATCGGGCAGCCAGCCGGACTCGGAATACGCCACCACCCGCTGTTCGTCGTCAAACAGCACCAGGCGCGAACCCGGCGTGATGCGCTGGCGGCGCAAGGTCTCATCCAAGGTGCTGAGGCGGATGTCGGCGCCCACCACCGCCGCACTGCCCGCGACCCGGCTCGCCACCGTCACCCCCAGCCGTCGGGTGGAGGGGAAGAGGTAGGGCGCGGTCTGTACCGGCGCGTCGCTACGCAGGGCCGCGGCGTACCAGCTACGCTGGCGGGGGTCGTAACTGCGCCGGTAGTCGGGCCG
This sequence comes from Zoogloea sp., assembly GCA_041917255.1. Taxonomy (GTDB): domain Bacteria; phylum Pseudomonadota; class Gammaproteobacteria; order Burkholderiales; family Rhodocyclaceae; genus Zoogloea. Next base: position 148,214 of record JAYRYA010000004.1, on the reverse strand, counting down.
CGGCGCGTCGCGCAGCACGTTCAGGTCGGCGTCGAGGTAGATGAAGCGGCCCTCCTCGCCGTCAATGCTCTGGATGAGATAGGCCGCGCCGGTCGGCGCCCCGATCAGTTGCCGGTCGCCATCGTCGGCAAGGCGCAGCAGCATGAAGAAGTCACCGTCTCCGTAGCCCACGTAGAAGGCGGTCACCGACGGTGAAGCGAGCAACGCCTCGCGCAGGCCGACCAGCCCCTGTCGGCGCTCGGCAAGGGTGGTCGCCCGGACGACCGGCTGCAGGGCCAGCAGGCGAACCGTGGTGCCCACCGGACTCAGTAGGATCTCGGTCTCGACGACGGTCTGGCGCGAAATGCGCACCAGCAGGTCGCCCGCCGCACGCTCCAGCATCTGTGCGCTGCGCGAGTACGACACCCAGGCGATGCTCCCGCCCACGGCCAGCACGAGCAGGAAAAACAGCGTCGAGATGTGGACGTGGAGCGGAAAACGGAAACGGCGCGCCGCGGATCTGGATTTGTGATGGTTCCCCACGGCAGCCCTTGCGTTTATTGTCCGGCCAGTGCGCGCCGGTATTCGCCCGGCCGGGCGCCGGTCCATTTCTTGAAGGCGCGATGGAAGGCGCTGGCCTCTGCGAAGCCCAGGTCATGGGCGATGTCGAGCACGGATTTTTCGGAGTGGCACAGCTGGCTGATGGCCAGGTCGCGACGCAGGTCGTCCTTGATCGATTGATAGGACTGGCCTTCGTCGATCAGGTGCCGGCGCAGGGTGGATACCGAGCTGTGGAGCTGCTGGGCGAGGGTCTCGAAATCCGGCCAGGTGTCGGGCGGGATGTGGCGTAGCTGCCGGCGGATGCGCGCCACGAGGCCGTCGCTGTTGCGGTACTTGACCAGGAAGTTGGCCGGCGCGCTGCGCAGGAAGACCTTCATCGTGCGGTCGTTCTGCACGTTGGCCATGTCGAGGTATTCGGCCGGAAAGCTGATCGCGGTTTCGGCCTCGCCGAAGCGCAGATCGGGCGAAAACAGCACCCGCCATTCGGCGCTGAAATCCGGCTCGGCACAGCGGAAGCGGGCGTGGTCGAGGGTGATGCGCCGCCCGATCAGCCAGCATGCCAGCCCATGGAGAATGATCAGGAAGGTGCCGTAGGCAAAGGCCCGCCGCGGCCCGGGCAGGCGCTCGGCGAGCACCACCCGGGCGGTGTCGCCGTCCCGCTCCAGCACACCCTCGACGTCGTCCAGCACCAGCCGGAAGAAACGCAGCGCCCGGCGCAGGGCGCGCTCCAGGGTGTCGCAGTGGATCACGCTGTGGCACAGCAGGGTGAAGCTGCCGGCCTTCATGGGGTGGGAATCCATCCCGAAGAACTCGTCGTCCAGTGCCTCGGCGATCAGATGCCACAGCGTGGCGTAATGCACCGACGACACCCGCGCCTGGGGCGCATCGAGGAGTTCCGGCGAGATGCCGGCCTGCTGGAGCAACCCGTCGGCATCGAGACCTCGTTCGCGCACCCCGGCCAGCGCCTCGAGCACGAAGGCGATGGAAATGGTGCCCTTGTCGGAGGTGGGTGCACGCATCGGGGTCCGGGCAGCAGGAATCGGGGAAAGCGAGCGGCGTGACGGGCGCAGGCGCGCGCCTTTTTTGCTGCTCTGCAATGTGGCAAATTCTACCATTCACATTGATCGATTTCGGCATGGAAGCCGGCCCCGCTTGTGCCTACAGTTCATGCCCATCACGGAGCGTGGCGGACATCGAGGTTGCGCTACCGTCCGATCGAGAAATCACATCAGAAAAAGGAGCGATACATGGAGATCAAGGACAACGTTTTCGTGGTGACCGGTGGTGGTTCCGGCCTGGGCGCCGCAACCGCCAGGATGATCGTCGCCGCGGGCGGCAAGGTCGTGCTGGCCGACGTGAACAAGGAAGCCGGCGACGCCCTGGCCGCCGAACTGGGCGCCAATGCCCGCTTCGTGGCCACCGACGTGACCGACGAAACCAGCGCCAAGGCCTGTTTCGCCGCCGCCACCGAGCTTGGCCAGCTTCGCGGCCTGGTCAACTGTGCCGGCGTCGCCCCGGCCGAAAAGGTCGTCGGCCGCGAAGGCCCGCACCGCCTCGAATCCTTTGCCCGCACGATCAACATCAATCTGGTCGGCAGCTTCAACATGATCCGCCTCGCCGCCGAGATCATGACCAGGAACGAACCCAACGCCGGTGGCGAGCGCGGCGTGATCGTCTCCACCGCCTCCGTCGCGGCCTTCGACGGCCAGCTTGGTCAGGCCGGCTACGCGGCCTCGAAGGGCGGCGTGGTCGCCATGACCCTGCCCATCGCGCGCGAACTGTGTCGCTCCGGCATCCGCGTGATGACCATCGCCCCGGGCATCATGGAAACCCCGATGCTCCTCGGCATGCCCGCCGACGTGCAGGAAGCCCTCGGCAAGATGGTTCCCTTCCCCTCCCGCATGGGCAAGCCGGCCGAATACGCCGCGCTGGTCGAGCACATCTTCAGCAACGCCTACCTCAACGGCGAAGTGATCCGCCTGGACGGCGCGATCCGCATGGCAGCCAAGTGACCCAAAACCAGTAAGGAGGCAGGAGTGAAGAGTCGGGAGTAACGGCCCCGCCTCACTCCTCACTCATCACTCCTCACCGCCCAACACAAAGGAATTCCCAATGAGCAACGCCAACGACCCGATCGTCATCGTCTCCGCCGCCCGCACCCCGATGGGTGGCTTCCAGGGCGATTTCGCCAGCCTCACCGCGCCCCAGCTGGGCGGCATCGCCATCAAGGCGGCCGTCGAGCGCGCCGGCGTGCCCGCCGATGTGGTGCAGGAAGTCATCTTCGGCTGCGTGCTGCCCGCCGGCCTCGGCCAGGCCCCGGCCCGCCAGGCCACCCTCAACGCCGGCCTGCCCCTTACTGCCGGCTGCACCACCATCAACAAGGTGTGCGGCTCCGGCATGAAGGCCACCCTGCTGGCCCACGACCTGCTGGTCTCCGGCAGCGTCGACGTCGTCGTCGCCGGCGGCATGGAGTCCATGAGCAACGCCCCGTACATGCTGCCCAAGGCCCGCGGTGGCATGCGCCTCGGCCACGGCCAGGTGCTCGACCACATGTTCTTCGACGGCCTCGAAGACGGCTACAGCAAGGAAACCAAGGGCCGCCTGATGGGCACCTTTGCCGAAGACTGCGCCGCCAGCTATGGCTTCACCCGCGAAGAACAGGACGCCTGGGCGATCACCTCCACCACCCGCGCCCAGGCCGCCATCAAGGACGGCTCCTTCGAGTGGGAAATCACCCCCGTCAGCGTGGCTGGCCGCAAGGGCGACGTGACCATCGCCTCCGACGAGCAGCCGCCCAAGGCCAACATCGAGAAGATCGCCACCCTCAAGCCGGCGTTCAAGAAGGATGGCACCGTCACCCCCGCCAACTCCAGCTCCATCTCCGACGGCTCTGCCGCCCTGGTGCTGATGCGCGCTTCCACCGCCGAGAAGCTGGGCGCCAAGCCGCTGGCCCGCATCGTCGGCCACACCAACCACGCCGGCCTGCCCGCCAACTTCCCGACCGCCCCGGTCGGCGCGATGCAGAAGCTCCTCGCCAAGACCGGCTGGAGCGCCGGCGATGTGGACCTGTGGGAAATCAACGAAGCCTTCGCCGTCGTCACCATGGCCGCCATCCGCGACCTGGCCCTCGACCCGGCCAAGGTGAACATCCACGGCGGCGCCTGTGCCCTGGGCCACCCCATCGGCGCCTCCGGCGCCCGCATCATCGTCACCCTCCTCGGCGCCCTCAAGAAGACCGGCGGCAAGCGCGGCGTCGCCAGCCTGTGCATCGGCGGCGGCGAAGCCACGGCCCTGGCCGTGGAGATGCTGTAAGGCAGGCAGCCTTCCGGAACGTCGGGTTACGCCCTGCGGGCTAACCCGACCTACGAAGGCTAACCCGGCACACGACCGCTCAGGAAAGGCTCGGAGCCAGAATAAAGCCCGTTCCATCCCGCCGAGCAGCGGAGCAACAGGCGGGGCTTTCCGGCGCAACTGTCTGAGCCCGCAGGGCGAGTTCTGCGCCGGCCGCCTGTTGCGAGCAGCGCAGGGAAGTCATCCGCAAAGCGGATGACCGGGATGGCCGGGTCGCCTTTCTTGCCTACTTCTTTGGCGACGCAAAGAAGTAGGTCGCCTGCGGGGGCGAGTCCCCGCCAACGCAACTCCAGACAACGGAAAGCCGTCCTGCAACCCCACGGCAACAACTGGGCCGACGGACCGAACGCCGCGCCCCAGACAACCCGCCGGCCGGTGCAAACGGCCCACACGAACAACGCAAGAAACACCAAAGGACACCGCACCATGATCCTCACCCAAGAACAGGAAATGATCCGCGACTCCATGCGCGCCTTTGCCCAGGAGCGCCTCGCCCCCTTCGCTGCCGAATGGGACAAGCACCACACCTTCCCCGCCCAGGCCCTCAAGGAACTGGGCGAGCTGGGCGCGATGGGCATGTGCGTGCCCGAAGAATGGGGCGGCGCCGGCATGGACTACATGAGCCTGGTGCTCACGCTGGAAGAAATCGCCGCCGGTGACGGCGCCACCTCCACCATCGTGTCGGTGCAGAACTCCCTGGCCTGTGGCATCACCCAGAAATACGGCACCGACCAGCAGAAGGAAGAATGGCTCAAGCCGCTGGCGCGTGGCGAGAAGCTCGGCTGCTTCTGCCTGACCGAGCCCCACACCGGCTCCGACGCCGGGGCCATCACCACCCGCGCCGACCGAGTGCAGGACAGTGAGGGCGACAGCTTCGTGCTCAACGGCGTCAAGCAGTTCATCACCACCGGCAAGCACGCCCACATGGCCATCATCTTCGCCGTGACCGACAAGGCCGCCGGCAAGAAGGGCATCAGCTGCTTCCTGGTGCCCACCGCCACCCCGGGCTTCATCGTCGGCCGCACCGAAGACAAGATGGGTCAGCACGCCTCCGACACCGTGCAGATCATCCTCGAGAACTGCCGCGTGCCCGCCAGCGCCCTGCTCGGCAAGGAGGGCGAAGGCTACAAGATCGCCCTCTCCAACCTCGAAGCCGGCCGCATCGGCATCGCCGCCCAGAGCATCGGCATGGCCCGCGCCGCGTTTGAAGCCGCCGTGCGCTACGCCAAGGAACGCGTGACCTTCGGCGTGCCCATCATCGAGCACCAGGCGGTGAACTTCCGCCTCGCCGACATGAACACCCTGCTCGACGCCGCACGCCTGATGGTGTGGCGCGCCGCCCAGCTCAAGGACGCCGGCAAGCCCTGCCTGAAGGAAGCCTCGATGGCCAAGATGTTCGCCTCCGAAGCCGCCGAGAAGATCGCCTCCGACGCCATCCAGATCCACGGTGGCGTGGGCTACACCAGCGACTTCCCGGTCGAGCGCATCTACCGCGACGTGCGCATCAGCCAGATCTACGAAGGCGCCAACGACATCCAGAGACTCGTCATCGGCCGCACCATCGCCACCGAGTAAAGGGCGCGCCGGGCTACTGCGCGGCCCGATCTTGCGATTCCGGTACTCGCCGTACTCAAGTACGGCTGCGTTCCTCGTCGCAACCTCAGGCCGCTCGCTACGCCCTTCACACCCTTTACGACGCGTGAGTTGTCGAGGCGAACGCAAGTTCGCCCCGGAAAAACCATCCCAAACCACCCGAGGCTCCCGAAGAGGCTCGGTGCCCAGCCAAAGCCCGTCTGATCCGCCGAGCAGCGGAGAAGCGGGCGGGGCCTTCCGGCGCGGCTGTCTGAGCCGGCGCAGCCGGCGAGTTCCGCGCCGGCCGCCCGCTTCGGGCAGCGCAGGGCAGTCGGCCGCAGGCCGACCGGTGAAGCCGGGTCGCCTTCTTTGCTTCCTTTCTTGGCGACGCAAGAAAGGAAGTCGCCCGCCGGGGCGAGACCCGGCCAACGGCGCAACCAAGAAGCACCGCATACAAAAATAAAGGAGAAAAACCAAATGGGCCCCCTCCACGGCATCAAAGTCGTCGAATTCGCTGCCCTCGGCCCCTGCCCCATGGCCGCGATGATCCTCGCCGACCTGGGCGCCGAAGTCGTGCGCATCGAACGCAAGCCCGCCCCCGGCGCCAAGCCGGCGTCCGATCTGTTCGACCCGAACATCGACATCCTCAACCGCTCCCGCCGCGTCGTCACGCTGGATCTCAAGAAGCCCGAAGGCCTCGCCGCCGCTCGCGAGCTGGTCGCCAGAGCCGACATCCTCGTCGAAGGCTACCGCCCCGGCGTGATGGAGCGCCTGGGCGTTGGGCCGGACGAGAGCATCAACGCCAACCCGCGCCTCGTATACGGCCGCATGACCGGCTGGGGCCAGACCGGGCCGCTGGCATCCACCGCCGGCCATGACATCAACTACCTGTCCCTCTCCGGCGCGCTCCACGCCATCGGCGAGCCCGGTGGCAAACCGGTGGTGCCCCTCAATCTGGTGGCCGACTGCGGAGGTGGTGCAATGCTGCTGGTGGTCGGCGTGCTCGCCGCGCTCACCGAGGCGCGTACCTCCGGCAAGGGCCAGGTGGTGGATGCGGCGATGACAGACGGCTCGGCGCTGCTCATGACGATGATGTACACCCTCAAGGCCATGGGCCAGTGGGGGCAGACCCGCGGCAGCAACCTGCTCGACGGCGGCGCGCACTTCTACGACACCTATCGCTGTGCCGACGGCAAGTACGTCTCCATCGGCCCCATCGAGCCGCAGTTCTACGCGCTGTTTCTGCAGAGGGCCGGCATCGACGACCCGGATTTCAAGCCGCAGTGGGATCGCGCCCGCTGGCCCGAACTCAAGACCCGCGTCGCCGCCCATCTCGCCACCCGCACGCGCGACGAATGGTGCGCGGTGTTCGAGGGCAGCGACGCTTGCGTGGCGCCCGTTCTGGACATGGACGAAGCGCCCGAACACCCGCACAATCGGGCTCGCGGCACCTTCATCGAAGTGGGCGGCGTCATTCAGCCGGCGCCCGCTCCCCGCTTCAGCCGCAGCACCCCGACAACGCCCCGCCCGCCGCATGTCGGCGCCACGGGCGAGGACGTGCTCGCAGACTGGGGCTTCACCCCCGACGCCATCGACGGCCTGCGCCGTGCCGGGGCGATTTAACTAAAACACACCTGGAGGACACATGGATTACCAGAACATCATCGTCGAGACCCGTGGCAAGGTCGGCTTCATCACCCTCAACCGCCCCAAGGCCCTCAACGCCCTCAACGACGCCCTCGTCGATGAGCTGGGCGTGGCGCTGGACGGCTTCGAGGCCGACGAGAACATCGGCTGCGTGGTCATCACCGGCTCCGAGAAGGCCTTCGCCGCCGGCGCGGACATCGGCATGATGGCCAAGTTCAGCTACATGGACGCCTACAAGGGCGACTACATCACCCGCAACTGGGAGCGCCTCAAGACCTTCCGCAAGCCGGTGATCGCCGCGGTGGCCGGCTTCGCCCTGGGTGGCGGCTGTGAGCTCGCCATGAGCTGCGACATGATCTTCGCCGCCGACACCGCCAAGTTCGGCCAGCCCGAAGTGAAGCTCGGCACCCTGCCCGGCGCCGGCGGCACCCAGCGCTTGCCCCGCGCCGTAGGCAAGGCCAAGGCCATGGACCTGTGCCTCACCGCCCGCATGATGGACGCCGCCGAAGCCGAGAAGGCCGGCCTGGTGGCCCGCGTGATCCCCGCCGACAAGCTGGTGGAAGAAGCCCTCGCCGCCGCCGCCACCATCGCCAGCTACTCCCTGCCCGTCATCATGATGATCAAGGAATCCATCAACCGCAGCTTCGAATCCGGCCTCAACGAAGGCCTGCTCTTCGAGCGCCGCGTGTTCCACTCCAGCTTCGCCCTCGACGACCAGAAGGAAGGCATGGCCGCCTTCGTCGAGAAGCGCAAGGCCGAGTTCAAGAACCAGTAATTATTCGGTTCGACGGACAAAGTAAAGGGGGCCTCGGCCCCCTTTCTGCGTATACCCGCGGGCAGCGCCTCAGTGCCCGAACACCCGCAGCCCCAGCAACCCAACCACCGCCAGCCCCAGCACCGCGGTGCTGCACTTCCAGAACAGCACCGGATCGCGGTCGATCAGCGGGGTGATGCGGGCCTGCTGGAACTGCGCGCCCGGCGCCTTCAGATCCTGCACGAACTCCGAGATCACCGCCTGGCGCTTGTCCGGCTGGGGGCTGAGGGCCTTGGCGAGCACCGCGTCCACCCACGCCGGCAGATCCGGGCGCAGGTGGCGCGCCGGCACGTAGCGCAGGCGGCGCAGGTCGGCCGGGCTGCGCACGCGGGTTGCTTCCAGCCCGTAGGGCAGCTGACCGGTGAGGAGCTGATAGGTGATCGCCGCCAGCGAAAACAGCTCGCTCTGCTGGCTGCCGCCTTCGCCCAGCAGGTATTCAGGCGCGACATACTGCAGGGTGCCGGGCACGCCGGTGACGTGCGCGTCCCGGTGATATTCGGCCAGCCCTTCCACATGGGCGTTAGCCAGGTCGATGAGCTTGACCGTGCCCTGGGCGTCGATCATCACGTTCTCGGGGCGCAGATCCTGGTGGAGCATCTCGCGCCGATGCAGGGCCTGCAGGCCCTGGGCGATCTGCACGACGATGCCGCGCACGGCCTCCAGGCTGGGCTGGGGGTTATCCACCCGCCACTGGGCGAGGGTCTGACCGTCGATGAAAGCCATCGCCACAAACAGGTGGCTTCGCGGACGGTCGCCGGGCCAGGTCTTCACCACATGAGGGCTGTCGACACGGCGGGCGATCCACTCTTCCAGCACGAAGCGGTCGAGGTAGTCGGCGTCCTGGCTCAGGTCCACGGAGGGCGTCTTGATGACGTACTGCTGGCCACTCACCTGATCCACCGCCAGATGCAGGTGGCTGCGGGCGCTCACCTGCAGCTCGCGCAGGATGGTGAAGCCTTCGAACTCCATCCGCGGGGCAAGCTGGGGCGGCATCGCCAGCCCCTCGCGGCGCAGCTGCGGGTGGGGCGCATCGCTCGCCGGGAGCGCGTCGATGCGCAGAAGCTGCAGGGTTGCGTCGTCGGTGGAGCCACGGCGGTGGGCGAGGCTCACCAGATCGGATGCGGCGGCGTCCAGATCGTCCGGATGGCGGCCCAGGGCGGCGTGGATATCCTCGGCCTGCAGGTGGGTGTAGGCGCCGTCGGTGGCGAGCAGATACACCTCGCCCACCTCGGCCGCCCAGCCCCGGTAGTCGATCTCCACATGGGGCCCGACGCCCAGCGCCCGCCCCAGATACGACTCGGTGGACGACATGCGCACCCGGTGATCCTCGGTGAGCTGTTCCAGCGCCTGGGGGTGCAGCCGGTAGATGCGCGAATCGCCCACATGGAGCAGGTGCAGGTCGCGCCCCTTGAGGATCAGCGCGCAGAAGGTGCACACGAAGCCGCGGTCCTTCTCGAAGCGTCCGTCGCCGCCCATGGTCTGGGAATGCAGCCACGAGTTGGTGGCGGAGAGCACCCGCTCGGCCGCCCGGCGCACCGACCACGCCTCGGAGGTGGCGTAGTAATCCTCGAGAAACGAGCCCACCGCCGTCTGGCTGGCGAGCTGGCTCACCGCGCTCGAGCTGATGCCATCGGCGATGGCCAGCGCAATGCCCTTGCTGGCCAGCAGGTGGCCCTTGGGCAGCAGGGCGCCGTGGAAATCCTGGTTAACGTCGTGAGCCCCGGCCAGGGATGCCTGGCCGAGGCTCACACGCAGGGCGCTGCCAGTCACGCTCAGGCGGCCTTGCGCTTCGGTGCGGTCTTGTAGTGGGTGGAGTACAGGGTGGCGCCCACGAAGGTCAGGCCGCCGACGAGGTTGCCCAACACGGTGGGGATCTCGTTCCAGATCATGTAATCCATGAACGTGAAGTTGCCGCCCAGCATCAGGCCCGACGGGAACAGGTACATGTTCACGATGCTGTGCTCGAAGCCCATGTAGAAGAACACCAGGATCGGCATCCACATGGCGATGACCTTGCCCGACACGCTGGTGGACATCATCGCGGCCACCACGCCGGTGGACACCATCCAGTTGCACATCACGGCACGGATGAACAGGGTGAGCATGCCGCCGGCGCCGTGGGCCGCGTAACCCACCGTGCGACCTTCGCCGATGTGGCCGATCTTCTGGCCGATGGCGTTGGGCGCTTCGGTGAAGCCGCTGGTGAAGATGACGGCCATGAACACCGCCACGGTGAGGGCGCCGGCAAAGTTGCCGGTGAACACCAGGCTCCAGTTACGCATCACGCCGCCCCAGGTGGCGCCGGCGCGCTTGTCGAGCACCGCCAGCGGCGCCAGGGTGAACACCCCGGTCAGCAGATCAAAGCCCAGCAGGTAGAGCATGCAGAAGCCCACCGGAAACAACAGCGCGCCGACAAGCGGGTTGCCGGTATTGACGGTGACGCTCACGGCAAACGCCGCAGCCAGCGCCAGGATGGCGCCGGCCATGTAGGCACGGATCAGGGTGTCGCGGGTGGACATCAGCAGCTTGGATTCGCCGGCGTCCACCATCTTGGTGACGAATTCGGCAGGAGCGAGGTAGGCCATGTTGGTTTCCTTCATGTTGGCCGGCAGGCCGGGATCGCGCGGGGGCCGCACGTCGCGTCTTGTTGCGTTGCGCTCAGCCCGTGGTGTCGAACCGAAATTCGACACCACGGGAACGAGGCAGGGGATGTCGGGCTGACGCCCGACCTGCGGATCAGGCCAGCGCGACCTGCACGCTGCCGTCCTCGATGCGCACCGTGTGGGCGCGCACCGAGTGTTCCGGCGCCTCCAGGCATTCACCGGAGCGCAGGTCGAAGTGGTTCTTGTAGAGCGGCGAGGCCACTACCACGTGCTCGCCCAGGCTGCCTACCAGCCCCCGGGAGAGGACGCTGGCGCCGGACTTGGGGTCCACGTTGTCGATGGCGTAGAACTCTGCGTCACCGATGCGGAAGACCGCCACGTGGCGCCCGTCCACCAGCGCACTGACGCCGGTGTTGGGGAGGATGTCGTCCACCGGGCACACGGTGGTCCATTCAAGGGGTGCGTTGCTCATGGGCGTGCTCCTCAGGCGGTTTCGGCAAGGGGGGTGGCGCGTTCTTCGGGGCGGGCGGGGCGGATCTGGCCACGCTCTTCCACGAAGACAATGCGCTCATCGGCCTTGTCGCTATTGACGAAGGTGCGGAAGCGCTTGCGCACGTCCGGGTTGGTGACGGCGGTCTTCCATTCGCACTGGTAGGTATCCACCACGTGCTGCATCTGGGCTTCCAGCTCGGCGGCAAGGCCCAGGCTGTCGTTCACCACCACGTCCTTCAGGTAGTCGAGGCCGCCTTCCAGGTTGTCGCGCCAGGTGCTGGTACGCTGCAGACGGTCGGCAGTACGCACGTAGAACATCAGGAAACGGTCGATCAGCTGGACCAGCCTTTCCTTCGAGAGATCAGCCGCGATCAGCTCGGCGTGGCGCGGCTTCATGCCGCCGTTACCGCACACGTAGAGGTTCCAGCCCTTGTCGGTGGCGATGATGCCCACGTCCTTGCCCTGGGCCTCGGCGCACTCGCGGGTGCAGCCCGACACGCCGAACTTGATCTTGTGGGGCGCGCGCAGGCCCTTGTAACGGTTCTCCAGCTCGACGGCGAGGCCGACGCTGTCATCCACGCCGTAGCGGCACCAGGTGGAGCCGACACAGCTCTTCACGGTCCGCAGGCTCTTGCCATAGGCGTGGCCGGATTCGAAGCCGGCGGCGATCAGCTCTTCCCAGATCAGCGGCAGCTGTTCGACGCGGGCACCGAACAGATCGACCCGCTGGCCACCGGTCACCTTGGTGTAGAGGCCGAACTTCTTGGCCACCTGGCCCACGGCGATCAGGCCGTCCGGGGTCACTTCGCCGCCCGGCATGCGCGGCACGACGGAGTAGGTGCCATCCTTCTGGATGTTGCCCAGGAAGTAATCGTTGCTGTCCTGCAGGCTGGCCAGATCCTTCTTCAGCACGAACTCGTTCCAGCACGACGCGAAGATGCTCGCCGCGGCGGGCTTGCAGATGTCGCAGCCGAGGCCCTTGCCGTGCTTGGCGATCAGCTCGTCGAAGCTCTTGATCTCGCCCACCTTGATGAGGTGGAAGAGCTCCTGGCGCGAATACGGGAAGTGTTCGCAGATGTGGTTGTTCACCGCCATGCCCAGGCGCGCCATCTCGGCCTTCATCACCTGGGTGACCAGGGGCACGCAGCCGCCACAGGTGGCGCCGGCCTTGGTGCAGGCCTTCATGCCGCCGATGTCGGAAACGCCGTCGGCCACCGCCGCGCAGATCTGACCCTTGGTGACGTTGTTGCACGAACAGATCTGGGCGCTGTCGGGGAGGGCATCCACGCCCAGGCCCGGCTTGGCCTTGCCGTCGCTGGACGGCAGGATCAGGAACTCGGGGTCGGCCGGCAGCGCGATGCCGTTGAGGGCCATCTGCAGCAACGTGCCGTATTCGTCGGCATTGCCCACCAGCACGGCGCCGATCAGGGTCTTGCCGTCGGGGCTGGTGACGATCTTCTTGTAGACCTGCTTCGCCTCGTCCATGTAGCGGAAGCTGCGGCAACCGGCGGTGCGGCCCTGGGCATCGCCGATACTCGCCACATCCACGCCCATCAGCTTGAGCTTGGTGCTCATGTCGGCGCCGGCAAAGGCCGCTTCCTGCTGACCAGCGATGTGCTTGGCCACCACCCGGGCCATGTCGTAGCCCGGGGCCACCAGGCCATACACCATGTCGTTCCAGGCCGCGCACTCGCCAATGGCGTAGATGTCCGGATCGCTGGTGCCACAGTGGTCATTCACCGCCACGCCACCGCGGGCGCCCACCGCCAGCGCGTTCTGACGGGCCAGCTCGTCCCGCGGGCGGATGCCGGCGGAGAACACGATCATGTCGGTCTCGAGGTGGCTGCCATCGGCAAACACCATGCGATGCCGGCCGCGGGCACCATCGACGATCTCGACGGTGTTGCGGTTGGTGTGCACCTTCACGCCCAGCTCTTCGATCTTGCTGCGCAGGATGCGGCCGCCGTCGTCGTCCACCTGCACCGCCATCAGGCGCGGGGCGAACTCCACTACATGGGTTTCGAGGCCCAGATCGCGCAGGGCCTTGGCACATTCGAGGCCCAGCAGGCCGCCGCCCACCACCACGCCGGTCTTGGAGCGGGCGCCGCATTCGGTCATCGCCTCCAGATCCTCGATGGTGCGATAGACGAAGCAGTCGGCCCGGTCGTTGCCCTTGACCGGCGGCACGAAGGGCACGGAGCCGGTGGCCAGCACCAGCTTGTCGTAAGACAGCACCTCGCCTTCGGCGGTGGTCACCGTCTTGTTGCGACGGTCGATGGCGGTGGCGCGGGTATTGAGGCGCAGCGCAAAGCCGCTCTCGTCAAAAAAGCCCGGCGCCACCAGGGAAAGGTCGTCGGCCGTCTTGCCGGCGAAGAATTCGGAAAGATGTACCCGGTCGTAGGCGGCGCGAGGCTCCTCGCACAGTACCGTGACCTCAGGGGAGGCGATGGATTGGGACTGAAGTTCTTCGAGGAACTTGTGGCCCACCATGCCGTGGCCGACAACAATGATTTTCATGATGAATCCTGCACGTCCTGGCTCCTGCCGGGGACATCCAGGACATCCTTGCCAGTGCTCGGGAGACGAGCGGCGCAGACATCATGGCCCCCGCGGAACGCGGATCAAAGTCGGGTTGGAACAACGAGGTTGCAGGTGCGGTGCACGCGACGCTCTCGGGTTCCGCCGTCGTTGGCGGAGGCGATACGACCCGCGACGACACTGCCAGCGGGCAACAACTACTCAGCAGATATCGTGCCAGACGGTTTTCTGCGGAAAACCAGGGGTTTGAGGCCCATATCCAGCCCCACCGCAGTGCAGCAAGCCCCAGATTGGTGCATAAAACCCCGACCTGCAGCGGAGAATCCAAGTCGGCGCCCGCCACAATGTGGCTAGAAGCTCGATCACTCGTCGCCACCGCCTGATCGCTCGTCACCCAAATGGCTATAGTGGGTATGCACATCCCGCCCGAAGGCCATCAACAGGAGGCGCCACCCGGCCATGACCACTTTCACCACCTCACGCTATTTCGCCGCTTCGCCAGCCACCCTCTTCGAGGCCATCCGCAACCCCGAACGCCTCGTCCGCTGGTGGGGGCCGCTGGGCTTCACCAATCGCTTCCATGCCTTCGACTTCCAGCCCGGCGGCGAATGGCGCTTCGACATGATCGGCCCTGACGGCACGGTCTATCCCAACGAAGTCCGCTTCGAAACCATCGCCCCCGACCACCGCGTGGTGATCCAGCACACCTGCGCCCCCTTCTTCCGGCTCGCCATCAGCCTCGAACCTACCGGCGGCGGCACTACGCTCCACTGGGATCAGACCTTCGCCGACGCCCGCATCGCCGAAGCAGTCGCCCACATCGTGAAACCGGCGAATGAGGAGAATCTGGATCGGCTGGGGGTGGAAGTGGGTACGGCGGAATAAGGCCCGCTGACGCGTCTTCCTGAACACCCGCCAACCACCGCACGCTCCGCGTGGGGTTGAGACTGAACAGAGCAGTCTGGCCACACCGGACTTGCCGACGCCTGATCGGCACTGAAGCACTCGACGCCGTTTGCCACTAACATCTTCCCGTTACCATAAGATCCCTGCCCACGATGAGTGCTCCCCATCTGCCTGTCGAAGCCCGCATCGCCGTCCTTGTCGATTGTGACAACACCACGCCTGACATCCTCGACTACGCCCTTCGCGTGGTGGCGCAGTTTGGCCGCGTCGTGCTGCGTCGCGGCTACGGCAATCACACCACCCTCTCGAAAACGTGGCAGGAAGCGCTCGTCCGCCAGGCCTTCACGCCCTGTTTGCAGTACCAGTACGCCGCAGGGAAGAACACCGCCGACATCGCCCTGGCCCTCGACGCGCTAGAGGCGATGTTCGACCACCGGGCCGACAAGTTCTGCCTCGTCACCAGCGACTCTGACTTCGCCTACCTGTGCCGCAAGCTCCGGGAGCGGGGCGCCACCGTCTGCATCGTTGGCGAAGCGAAAACCCCTGACGCCCTGCGCAACGCCAGCGACCAGTTTTTTGAATGGGCACCTGCCCCCGCACCGGTGGCCAGCACGACCGAGCACCCCACCGACAAACCGGCCCCGGCAAAGACCGAGCCCCTCAAGCCCGCCGTCATCAAACGCCGCCCCAAGTTCGTCGCCGATGCCGTCGCCCTCCTCGCCGCCGGCACATCGGAAGGCCGCATCTCCCTTGCATCCCTCGGCCAGTACCTTAAACGCACCGACCCCGGCTTCTCACCCGCCAGCTACGGGCACTCTGGGCTTCTGGACATGGTGAAGACCTACGACCTACTCGCGCTAAAGAAGGAAGATGGCGGGCATTACACGGTGGGGCTGAACGAAGGGGATTTGATCGGGGCGGCGACGAACGGAGGCGGACACCGGTGACGGGTGATGCGTGTGCGGCCTCGTGGGACTGCATGTAGGATGGACGTGCAGTCTTGATGACCGCGCCAAAGCGACACGCCTCAGCGTGATCGCTCGTCAAGGAGCTGGCCCGCGGAACGATGCCGGTACGCGAGCCCGCCCCAGCCGCCCGCAAAAGGCAGGTGGCCGGGCTGGATGCAAACGCCGTCAGAACACCTTCAACAGCCGCAGATTGACCCGCAGGTCTTCCCGCACGCCGTTTTCCACCGCCAGATCGCGGCCGGCGGAGCCGAGCAGCTGCCAGCCGGGGGCGAAGAAGTGCCCGGCGCCGACGAGGGCGCGGGTGCGGCGCTGGCGGTCGTTCTGGCGGGCGCCGTCCACCTCGGTCTCGCCGCCGGCCAGTTGCGACAGCGTCACGTGGAGGCTGGTGGTGGGGGCGACGTGATAGCGCAGGTGGGCCTGGGCCTCCCAGATGGGGCGCTGGCTGAGGGTGCGGCGGTCGGTGCCGAAGTGGGTGTTGTCGCCAAACCACTGCATGTCGCCCACGAGGTCGAGGGTGAACTTTTCGCCCCGCGGCACCACGGCCGCGCCCTGCAGCGCGAACTTCCAGCGGTTCTCGCCAAAAGGGTTGAGCGCCCGTTGCGGGTCGTACTTGCCGGTGGGCAGCCACAGCCAGGGGGTGATGCCGAAGGAGCGCCGGCCGGGGTCGTCCTTGAGCAGAAAGAGGGTGGAGGCGAGGATCAGGTCGCCCACGCCGTTGGCCACGTCCAGACCGGTCAGGTCGCCGCCGGTGCGCACCTGGCCAAAGGGCAGCAGGAACTGCGGGGCGACGGTGACGCCGCCCACATCCACGTACTTCACACCGCGGGCGATGCCCACGTCCACGTCGAGATCGGCATTGCCCGATACCTTGTGCCCGCCGGAATACAGGGATTTGCCGGAGGCGTGCTGGTAGTAGAGCAGCGCGAGGCCGGTGCCGGGCGGCAGGTAGGTGTAGTCGCCGGGGTCGACAGCCACTGCGTGGGAAACGCGGGGCAGCGCGGCGGCGATCAGGCTGGCGGCGAGTAGCGCGCCGATGGGCCGCTTCCGAGCGGGCAGCGGGCAGACGGACGGATGCGTTCATGGGGGTCTCCTTTGACGTGGGGTTGGGCGGCCGGATTTACCTGGCCGTTTCTTCTTGATCGCACGAGACCCCGGCGCCTACCGCCAGCCCTTTCATCACATCGCCGGCATGCCATCGATCTTGTGCCGGGCCGATTCTAATCACGCAAAAACAGGGGTTTGCGCCGCGCGGGCGGCTAAATCGGGGGTTTTCCCGTTTCGTTCAAAAGATCGCCAAGGATCGACAAGATCGCCGGCCGGCCCCGCCCATAAATTGTCTCCACGGCAGCGGCAGTCGCGGCTTTGACCCCGACGCCGCACCGCTTCCAGCGGCTTTCCCCCTTCCCGGGGGCGGCCCGACCCACAAGAAAGTGAAGGAGACAAAATGAGCACGACCCGCCCCCAACCGACCTCCACCTCCACCCCGGCCGATGCGGTGACGCATCTGGACGCGCTCATCATCGGCGCCGGTGTGGCCGGTTTGTATCAGCTTCACCGCCTGCGGGAGATGGGCATGAAGGTGCGCGCCTTTGAGACGGGCACCGGCGTCGGTGGCACCTGGTACTGGAACCGTTACCCCGGCGCGCGCTTCGATTCCCAGGCCGAGATCTACCAATACTGGTTCTCGGAGGAGCTGTACAAATCCTGGCAGCCCTCCGAGCGTTTCCCGGCCCAGCCCGAGACCGAGCGCTGGCTCAACTACGTGGCCGACACCCTCGATCTGAAGAAGGACATCCAGTTCAGCACCCGGATCGCCTCGGCCCATTTCGACGAGACCGAGGACCTGTGGCGGATCGAGACCGCCGCCGGCGAGAGGATCACCGCCCAGTTCCTGATCGCCTGCTGCGGCATGCTGTCGGCGCCGCTGTCCGACCGCTTCCCCGGCCAATCGACGTTCAAGGGCCAGATCTTCCACACCGGCCTGTGGCCGAAGGAGCCGGTGGATCTGAAGGGCAAGCGCGTGGCCGTGGTGGGCACCGGCGCCACCGGCATCCAGGTGATCCAGACCATCGCGCCGGAGGTGGGCTCGATGAAGATCTTCGTGCGCACGCCGCAATACGTGATCCCGATGCGCAACCCGAAGTATTCCGGGGCGGATTGGGAGAAGTGGGGTTCGCGCTTCCATGAACTCAAGGCCCGCGTGCGCAGCACCTTCGCCGGCTTCGACTACGACTTCGACGCGGGCCCGTGGGCCGAGAAGACGCCGGAGGAGCGCACCGCGGTGCTCGAGAATCTGTGGGAGGACGGCTCCCTCGCCCTGTGGCTGGCGTCCTTCCCCGAGATGTTCTTCGACGAGGCGGTGAGCGAGGAAGTGTCGAAGTTCGTCCGCGCCAAGATGCGCGAACGCCTGCACCACAACCCCGCGCTGTGCGATCTGCTGATCCCCACCGAATACGGCTTCGGCACCCACCGCGTGCCGCTGGAAAACAAGTACCTCGAGGTGTACCTGCAGCCCAACGTGACGGCGGTGGACTGCCGCACCGTGCCCATCGAGCGCGTGGTGCCGGAGGGCATCCAGACCGCTGACGGGGTGATCCACGAAGCGGACGTGATCATCCTTGCGGTGGGCTTCGATGCCGGCTCCGGCGCCCTCACCCGGATCGACATCCGCGGCCGCGACGGGCGCTCCCTGAAGGCCGAATGGAGCCAGGAGATCCGCACCGCGATGGGCCTGCAGGTGCACGGCTACCCCAACCTGTTCACCACCGGCGCCCCGCTCGCCCCCTCCGCCGCCCTGTGCAACATGACCACCTGCCTCCAGCAGCAGGTGGACTGGATCACCGACTGCATCGATTACGCCCGTCGCAACGGCAAGAAGGTCGTCGAGGCCACCGAATCCCTGCAGGACGAATGGGTGCAGCACCACGACGAGACGGCCAACAAGACCCTCGTGGTCAAGACCGACTCCTGGTACATGGGCTCCAACGTCGACGGCAAGCCCCGTCGGCTGCTGTCCTACATCGGCGGGGTGGGCAACTACAATCAGAAGTGCGACCAGCTGGCGAGCCAGGGCTACCCCGGCTTCGAGATGCGCTGAGCCCAGCGGAAAGGACAACCACCATGAATCGACTTTCCGGCAAGGCCGCCGTCATCACTGGCGGCAGCAACGGACTTGGCGCAGCCATCGTGCAGCGCATGGCCGACGAGGGCGCCGCCATTGTGGTGCTCGACCGCGACCCCAACGGCCGCGCGGTGGCCGAGCGCATCGCCGCAGGCGGCGGGCGGGCACTCTTCGTGCAGACCGACGTCACCGACGAAGCCCAGGTCAGCGCGGCCATGCGGGCGGCCTTCGAAGCCTTCGGGCGTCTCGATGTGCTGGTGAACAACGCCGGCATCGAGGGCGAGAACGTGCCCACCGACCGTCTCTCCCTGGCCGAGTGGAACCGGGTGATGGCCGTCGATGCGACCGCCGTCTTCCTGTGTACCAAGCACGTCATCCCCTACCTGCGTCAGGCGGGCGGCGGCTCGGTGATCAACATCTCGTCGATCTACGGCATTGTCGGGGGCGGCGACATTCCGCCCTACCACGCAGCCAAGGGCGCGGTGCGCTGCATGAGCAAGAACGACGCCCTCACCTACGCCAGCGAGCGCATCCGGGTGAACTCCATCCATCCGGGCTTCATCTTCACGGCGCTGGTGGACCGCTACGTGCACGACGCCGGCCTGGAGCGCAGCGCCGCCAAGGCCAGCCTCGACGCCCTGCACCCGCTGGGCGGCACCGGCACCCCGGACGACATCGCCTGGGGCGCGGTGTATCTGGCGTCGGACGAGTCGCGCTGGGTCACCGGCGCCGAGCTGGTCATCGACGGCGGCTATACCGCGCGCTGACGCCCCCACCCGCAGCACCGGCCGCCCCGCGCGGCCGGCCCCCACCCCGGAGGAGATCGACATGAACAACTATTACAGCCAGGACAACCACGGTCCGTTCAAGACCATCAACATCGGCACGCTGGAGCTGGAGGAAGGCGGCGTGCTGCCCGACTGCACGCTCGCCGTGGCCACCCACGGCACCCTCAACGCCGCCCGCGACAATGCGATCCTGGTGCCAACCTGGTATTCCGGCACCAGCAAGATCATGGAGCAGGTGTACATCGGCCCGGACCACGCCCTCGACCCGACGCGCTATTTCATCATCGTGGTGAACCAGATCGGCAGCGGCCTGTCCCTGTCGCCGAGCAACGCGCCGGCCGCCATCGCCGGGCCGAAGTTTCCGAAGGTGCGCATCGGCGACGACGTGCGCGCCCAGCACCGGCTCGTCACCGAGCACTTCGGCATCGAGCGCCTGGCGCTGGTGGTGGGCGGCTCGATGGGCGCCCAGCAGACCTATGAATGGGCGGTGCGCTACCCCGACATGGTCGAGCGCGCCGCGCCCATCGCCGGCACTGCCTGCAACACCGAGCACGACTTCGTGTTCACCGAGACGCTCGTCGAGGCCATCACCACCGATCCGGGTTTCCGCAACGGCGATTATTCATCGGCGGACGACGTGGCGGCGGGCCTCAAGCGCCACGCCAGGATCTGGACGGTGATGGGCTGGAGCACCGAGTTCTTCCGCTGCGGGCGCCACCGGGTGCTGGGCTTCGACTCGATGCAGGCCTTCGTGGACCAGTTCATGACCGGCTACTTCGGCCCGATGGACCCGAACAACCTGCTTACCATGGCCTGGAAGTGGCAGCGCGGGGACGTGAGCCGCCACACCGGCGGCGATCTCGCTGAAGCCCTGGGCCGCATCAAGGCCAAGACCTTCGTGATGCCGATCAGCCACGACATGTTCTTTCCGCCCAGCGACTGCGTGGCCGAGCAGCAGCTGATCCCGAACAGCGAGTTCCGTCCCGTGAGCAGCATCGACGGCCACCTCGCCCTGTTCGGCACCGACGCCCACGCCATCGCCGAAGTGGACAGCCATCTTCGGGAACTCCTCGCCCGCTAGACCGCCTCCGAATGGTGACGTCGTCCCTCAGCAGGGACACGACGGACACCGGCGCTCCCCGCGGGTGCCTTTGCGGCGCATCAGGGCAACCTGGTGCGCCATTTTTTTGTGGGTCTGCCGAACGGCTGCGTCAGGCGCCGCCGTCCTTCTTCAGCCGGGCCGGCGTGGTGCCCAGCCGCGCCCGCATCACGCGGGTCAGGTGGGCCTGGTCGGCAAACCCGCACATGGCCGCCACTTCCTTGATGGCCAGCCCCGACGTGGCGAGCAGGCGCGCAGCGCGCTCGACGCGACGTGCCATCACGAACTCGTAGGGCGAACAGCCCATCGAGGCGCGGAAGTGCTTGGTGAAGGTCCACACCCCGAGGCCGAGGGTCTCGGCCATCTGCTCGATGGTGATGCCTTCGTGCAGGTGGGTTTCGACGAACTCCTCGAGCCGCCGCACCCGGCTGGGCGACAGCGGGCCGGCGGGCATCTCGTCGCGGAAGGTGAAGCGCGTACTTGCGGAACAGGTGCACCGCCAGCTGGATCGACAACGCCTCCACGTAGAGCCCGCCCCCCAGCCCACGCTGGCGGGCCTCCAGGGTGATCGCGTCGACCATCTGCGTGACCACCGGGTCCTGCGCCTGCAGCACGTCGTGCAAGCGCACCTCGGCCACGGAGCGCTCGGTGATGTCGGAGGCCACGCGGGACATCAGGGTTTCGGAGAGATAGGTGTGGGAGACCTCGATGCACTGGGTCCAGTGCCAGTGGGAAGACTCGGAGCGGGTGAGCAGCGAGAAATCGCCGGGCTTGCAGCGCTTGCGGCTCCAGCGCCCCTCGACGCAGCGGTCCATCGGCGTGACGCCCGCCTGGTAGCGCACGAGCATGAAGTGATCCATCGGCGGGATCGGGACGTCGAGCCCGGTGTAGCGGTAAGCCCGATGCCCGACGTTCTTCCAGCCCAGGCCATCGCTCGACGAGGTGATCCGGCCCGGCACCCAGGTGGGCAAGTCCCGCGGAGAAATCAGATTAGCCAACGCGCGATTGCTTCAAAAAATGAACCCGGAGAGCCAGAGGGATGGGATCAGGGGCTGCGCCCTGGAGCTGCAATCATACAAAGATTAATTAAATGATTGAATAAAATTAAGTGATTACAACACGCACGGGGCGACGGGCCGCGAGGCGAACCCACGCAGCCCGTGCGGGCAGCCGGACGGTGTGAAATGGAAGAGGGACGCGCCACCGGAGAAAACCGGCGGCCGGATCGGCCAGGCGACCTACTTGATGCCGACCACCGCCATCTTGCGGCGCAGAAACGCGATCTGCGTCTGCAGCGACAGGCCTTTCGGGCACACGTCGTGGCAGCCCAGCAGACTCATGCACCCGAACACGCCGGTGTCGTCGCCGATGAGGTCGTAGAAGTCGTCGTCGCTGCGGGTGTCGCGGGGGTCGAGGCGGAAGCGGGCGATCTTGTTGAGGCCGATGGCGCCCACGAAGTCGGGGCGCATCTGCGCGGTGCCGCAGCCGGCGATGCAGCAGCCACATTCGATGCACCGGTCGAGTTCGTAGATGGCTTCGGCGAGGGCCGGCTCCATCGGCGCCTCGACCGCCGTGAGGGCGGTTTCCTCCTGGCTGTGGATCCAGGTTTCGAGGCGTTCGGCGGTACCGCGCATCCACTTGCCGGTGTTCACCGACAGGTCGCCGATCAGCTCGAACACCGGCAACGGTGCCAGCGTGATGAGGGGATCGAGATCGCGGGTGAGGCAGCGACAGGCCAGGGTGGGCTTGCCGTTGACGAGCATCGCGCAGCTGCCGCAGATGCCGGCGCGGCACACGAAGTCGAACTGCAGCGAGGGGTCGAGGCGCTCGCGGACTTCGCCCAGGGCGAGGAAGAGGGTCATACCCTCGGCTTCCTCGACGAGGAAATCCTGCCAGTGGGGGGCGATGCCCTCGCCTGGACTGCTGCGCAGGATGCGCAGGGTGAGGCTGCGGGGGGCGGTCATGGCGGAGCCTTTCGCGGGGGGCGGGGTCAGTGGCCGCCGCGCACGGGGATGCGCATGCCGTCCCAGCCTTCGGCGTGGATGCCGGGGGAGACGGCGATGTCGCGGCCCAGGTCGCGGACGAAGGCGGTGCACGGCACGCCGGGCACGCCGTTGATGGTCACGCTGCAGGTGTTGCAGGCACCGGAGTGGCACATGAAGGTGTCGGCCCAGGTGGGCGGCAGCGCGCCCTTGACCTGCTTGATGGCACCAAGCAGGGTCATGTCGGGCGCTTCGACGATCTCGACCGGGGTGGAGCCGCCGGTGAGGGTGCGCAGATGGAGGGTGACGGTGCGGACGTGGGACATGGGGGCGTTCATGGTGTGGCGTCTCCGGGCCTTTCGTTGCGGCCCCGGTAGCGTTCCGGGAGCAGATGGTCGAAGGGCATCAGGGCGTGCTGCAGGGTGTATCGGTCGGCATGGCCAAAGGCGCTGCGGATGGCGCTGATCTCCGCCGCACGGATGGCCGTGTCCGGGTGGTCGATGGCGTTGCGGGCGCCGTAGCCGCGCCAGCCGGGGGGCAGCTCCATCGCTGCCACGTCCAGGTCTTCCCAGCCGAGGGTCGACAGGCTGTCGTTGCCGTGCCAGGTGGCGAGGGTGCGCTTGAGCCAGTGGGCGTCGTCGCGGGCGGGGTAGTCCTCGCGGTAGTGGGCGCCGCGGCTCTCGGTGCGGGTGAGCGCACCGTAGGCCACGCACAGGGCGAGCTTGAGCATCTTCTGCACCCGGTAGGCAGCCACCAGTTCGGGGTTGCTACCGGGGCCGCGGGTGGCGATGCCGATGTGGCGGCTTTTCTCCAGCAGTTGCCGGAGTTCGGTCACCGCGGATTCGAGCAGATCGCCGCGGCGGAAGATGCCCACCTTCTCGGTCATGATGTCCTGCATCCGTCGTGTGATGTCGGCGGCGCTTTCGCTTCCGTTGCCATGCAGCAAAGTGTCGAGCTTTGCCTGCTCCCGTTCGAGGAATTCCCGCACGAGGGCGGTGGACACATGCAGATCGCCTGCGTCGGATTCCACGAAGTCGGCCATCTTTTCGCCAACGATCATGCCGGCGACAACCGTCTCGGCCACCGAGTTGCCGCCCAGCCGGTTGAAGCCGTGGAGATCCCAGCAGGCCGCCTCGCCACAGGCGAACAGGCCGGCAAGGCCGCGGGCATGGCCGGCCGCGTCGGTGCGGATGCCGCCCATGGAGTAATGCTGGGCCGGGCGCACGGGGATCATGTCGCGGGCGGGGTCGATGCCCAGGAAGTGCTGGCAGATTTCCTTCACCTCGCGCAGGCGGCCGTCGATGTGGGCCTTGCCAAGCAGGGTGATGTCCAGCCACAAGTGCTCGCCGAAGCGGGTCTTCACCCCATGGCCGGCGCGGATGTGTTCTTCCATCCGCCGCGACACCACATCGCGGGAGGCCAGCTCGCGCTTCTCGGGCTCGTAATCGGGCATGAAACGGTGGCCGTTGGCGTCGCGCAGCAGCCCACCGTCGCCCCGGCAGCCTTCGGTGACGAGGATTCCGGCCGGGAAGATGGTGGTCGGGTGAAACTGCACGGCTTCCATGTTGCCCAGGGGCACGACGCCGGTTTCCAGCGCGATGGCGGCGCCGATGCCTTCGTTGATGACGGCGTTGGAGCTGACCCGGTAGATGCGCCCGAAACCGCCGGTAGCGATGCAGGTGGCCTTGGCCACATAGGCCGACAGTTCGCCGGTCACCAGATCGCGCACGATGGCGCCGTGGCAGCGGCTGCCGTCGTGGATCAGCGCGATGGCCTCGGTGCGCTCGTGCACCGGGATGCTCTCGGCCACGGCCTGATCGGAGACCGCGTAGAGCATGGCGTGGCCGGTGCCGTCGGAGACGAAGCAGGTGCGCCACTTTTTGGTGCCGCCAAAATCCCGGGCAGCGATGAGGCCGTGCATGGCGGCAGGTTCGGTGAGCGTGACCCGCTGGCCGTCCATCACCACCTCGCGGGGGCCGGCCTGGATGCGGTTCCAGGGCACGCCCCAGGCGGCGAGTTCGCGCACGGCCTGCGGCGCGGTGTGCACGAAGAGGCGCGCCACCTGCTGGTCACAACCCCAGTCGGAGCCGCGCACGGTGTCTTCAAAGTGCACGTCCTCGTTGTCGCCGGCACCCATCGCGGTGTTGCCCAGGCTGGCCTGCATGCCGCCCTGGGCGGCGGCGGAGTGCGAGCGCTTGGGCGGCACCAGGCTCAGGATGATCACGTCGTGGCTGCGGCGGCGGGCGCCCACGGCGGCACGCAGCCCGGCGAGGCCGCCGCCGATCACCAGCACATCGGTGTAGTGGATGCGCATGGTCAGCCTCGAGCGGTCTTGGCCGCGGCGGGCACGTAGGGCTCGCCCGCCCGGTCGGCGTGGGCGATGCCCAGCTGCACGTAGGCCAGCAGGGTGACGAGGCCAAGGCCCACGAAGAACACGCTGAAGGCGGTCTTCACCACCCGCAGGCGGCGCCGGCTGGCGGCCGGGTCGCGCCCTTCGAGCCAGCCCCACTTGAGAGCCAGCCGGTACAGGCCGACGCTGCCGTGAAGCTCCACCGCAAACAGCAGCAGCAGGTAGAGCGGCCACATGGTGCCCGTCCAGATGCGGTCAGCGGATTCGTAGGGGCCGATCAGCTCGGGATGGACGAGCATCCCGTAAAGGTGCACGGTGCCCAGGAAGAACAGCGCAAAGCCCGTCCACAGTTGCAGCCACCACAGGCCGGTGTCGCTGTGGCGCAGCTGCCGGCGATGCTCGGCAAAGGCGCGGTACTGGCGCCAGTTGGCGGGAAACTTGCGCAGCGCCAGCCACGCGTGGCCGACGAACACCGCCAGCACGAAGCCCACCACGCAGGACACGACCCACGGCTGGGGCGTGCCGAACAGCCAGCCGGCCTCGAAGAAGCGGGCAACGGTGTAGAAGGCCTCGTGGCTGATGAGGATGGACGACACGAAGAACATGTGGGCCACCAGGAAGACCGCCAGGAACAGCCCAGAGGCGCTCTGGAGCAGGTCGAGCCGGGCCGGCCAGCGGCTCTTCTTCAGTCGGCGGGCGGCGCGGGCGGGATGGGAAACCACGGCCGGAATGCCGGTAATGGCGGGGGCGGCGGCATCGGGCTGGTAGAGCCCGGTCTGTTCAATGGAGCGCGTCATGATGAGGAGACCGTGGTGAATCAACCACTAACCGGCTGGTCATGCGGCACTGCAACGAGGAACGCATCCCTCGCGTGGTGCGGCACAACCCGAACCCAGGGTTCGAGCCGGCGCCTTGTCTCCTCTTGTCTGCTGCTTTGGGCTACGTCGTTTATCGGCAGGCAAGCTTCAAGCTAGACCATCGACACGCATATTGCTATGCACAATGCCGCGATTCGGTAACGCTAGTCGGTGCCAGATGCAGTTTTGTCGTCAATCCACGGCGAATCCGTTGTTTTTTGGCAACAGAAAAGCCGGCACACCCGGGGTTACACTGAGGCCCTTCCCCTTCAAGGCCTCACCCCACATGCAGATCTGGATCGACGCCGATGCCTGCCCGTCGGTGGTCAAGGACATCATCTTCCGCGCCGCCGAACGCCTGCAGATCCACACTTTCGTGGTGGCCAACCGGCTGCTGCGCACGCCACCGTCGCGCTTCATCCAGGCGATCCAGGTGCCGTCGGGCTTCGACGTGGCCGACGCCCACATCGTCGATAAGCTGACGGCCGGGGATCTGGTCATCACCGCCGACATCCCGCTGGCGGCCGCGGTGCTGGAGCGTCAGGCCCACGCGCTCAACCCGCGGGGCGAAATGTACACCGCGGCCAACATCGCCGAGCGGCTGTCGATGCGGAATTTCCTGGAGGAGCTGCGCAGCAGCGGTGTGCAGACCGGCGGCCCGGCGGCCTTCAGCCAGGCCGACCGGCAGGCCTTTGGCGCTGCGCTGGACCGCTTCCTGGCCAAGGCGGCGCGCTGAGCCTCAGCCGTCAAGATCGGCGGCCAGCTGGCGGGCGATGACGGCGAGGGCACGCACCAGATCGGGTGCCGACAGGGCATCGAGGGGCGTGGCCATGTCGTGCATGGCCTGGATGTGCCCCACCGGATTCGGCGCATCGCCGATTGCGCTGAGCAGCACCCAGCGCACCTTGACGGCGTAGCGGGCCGCGGCCTCGAGGAAGAAGCCCAGCTCCTCGCTGCGGATGAAGGGCGAGGCCAGAAAGCCCGGCGACACCAGCAGCAGCGCGACGCGGGTGGAGGCCAGCGCCCGGTCGATGGCATCGCGCCACAACTCGCCGGCCTCGATCCGGCTGTCGTCCCACACCTGCAGGCCGCGCAGCTCGACGTAGGGTTCCAGCGGCGCCTTGACCACGTCCAGCCAAGCCTTGTCCCGGTGGCTGTAGCTGATGAAGAGCTGGCTGCGGGAGATGCGCGACAGGCGGTTGGCGAAGCCGCGCATCATCGCCGAGGCAGTCATCACTGCCCGCTCGTCGTGGACACGGTCGACGGGCTGACTGCCTGCCTGGACCCGCCGGCGCTCGCCGGAGAGGTCATTCCCCCAGTCGCGCAGGCAGGCTGTGGCGGCGCGGCGGCCGGCCTCGAAGAGATAGGGCTTGCGCGTCTGGGCCGCGTCGAACTGCTCCATCTCGAGATCGAACACCGGCACCTCGATGAGGCGCGCCCGGGGGATTTCGTCGATGAGATAGTGGTCGCGGCTGGCCACCCCGGCGCCGACGATGGTCTTGATGAAGCGGCCGATGCCCTGGGGCGGCGTGGTGACCGGCGCATCCGCCGGCTGCAGCGCCACGATGGGGTACTCGTCGTCAAAGCGCCCGACCATCCAGATCGGGCAGTGGGTGGCAATGGCCGCATCCACCACCACCCGCCCGCCGGCTTCGTGGGGTGGGAAGAACAGCGGGATGCCCACGGCGATGCGCACCGCCTCGGTCACCTTCATGTCGGCATGGGTTTCGCTGGCATACACGAGGAGCTGCTTCGACAGCAGGTCAATGCCCGCCGTGGCAAAGGGGATCGCCATCTCGCCGAAGGTCTTGCCGGGGCCGATGAGGTCTTCCATCATCTGCACCACCGCGTCGCTGTCGTAGGGCGCAAAGGGCCAGCTCAGCCACGACACGTAACGCAGCGGACCGGGCAGACTGGGCTTGCCCAGCAGGCGACGCAGGTCGACCGCCTCGACCCGCGCCTGGACCTCGGCCATCGGCAGACCGGTGGCCACGAGGGCACCGATCAGGCTGCCTGCGGAGCAGGCCGAGATGCTGGCGAATTCGATGCCGGCCTCTTCAAGGGCCGCCAGCGCGCCCACGTAGGCCAGGGTCTTGACGCCGCCCGAGCCAAGCACGATATGAACCCGGGTACGCGGTGTCGGGGGCGCGGCCACTGAAACCCCTCAGCCCAACGCCGCGGGCTTGGCGCAGCCGTCGTCCACACCCGCAAGCTCGATCTGGATGGTCGGGTGGTGGATGCGGAAGCGTTGTTTCAGCCCTTCGGCCACGTCGATCAGGAAGGCATCCCCCGGGTGACCACCGGGCATCACCAGATGAGCCGACAGCGCGGTGTCGGACGTGCCGAGCGCCCAGATGTGCAGGTCGTGGACGTCCTTCACGCCGGGCAGGCCGGCGAGCCAGGTGTGCACATCGACGAGATCGATGCCCTCCGGCACGCCATCGAAAGCCAGGTGCAGCGACTGGCGAAACAAACCCCACGAGCCCACGACGATCACCGCGGCAATCGCCAGGCTGACCACCGGATCGAGCCACGCCCAGCCAAAGTGCAGGTACAGCGCCCCGGCGGCCACCACGCCGAGGGACACGAGCGCGTCGCCGGCCATATGCAGGAAGGCTCCGCGGATGTTGAGATCGTCCTTGCTCCCGGACATGAACAGCGCGGCAGTGATGCCGTTGATGACCACCCCGATCGCCGCGACGACGATCACCGTCCAGCCGGCCACGGGCTCAGGCGATTGCAGGCGCTGCACGGCCTCGAGGGCCAGCGCCCCCATCGCCACCAGCAACAGCACGCCGTTGGCCAGCGCGGCGAGGATCGAGGCCCGCGCCCAACCGTAGGTGAGCCGGTGGGTCGGGCGCAGGCGGGCGGCGGCGCTGGCGCCCCAGGCAAGGATCAGCCCGGCGACATCGGACAGGTTGTGGCCGGCGTCGGCCAGCAGGGCGAGGGAGCCGGAGATCCAGCCATAAAAGGCCTCGACCAGCACGAAGCCGATGTTGAGGGCGATGCCGATGGCGAAGGCCCGGTCGTAGGACGCCGGCCCATGGTGGTGGCCATGGCCGCCATGGCTGTGGCTGTGGCCATGTCCGTGAGCGTGGCTGCAGGCGTGGCCGTGCGCGTGGCCGTGATGGGCGTGGTCGTGACTCATCGGCCGGGCAGCATGAGCTCCTCGACGCTCTTGCGCAGGGAGCGGGATTTGGGCGGATCGCTCACCCCGACGCGGCAGAAGAAGGTCAAACCCTGGTCGTGACCAAAGCCGCCGATGCGCTCGAACTCATCGGCCAGCGCCAGCGCGCCCTGCTGGATCTCGGGCAGGGCCGAAAAGCGCTGCCCGGTGCGGGCATACCAGCGGAAGATCAGCGGCGTCATCTCCGGCTGGAGGTGCAGGCCCACCGAGGCTGCCGTGAGCCACACCCGTTGCAGGGCGATGCCACCGCGCACGTGGGCCTCGACGCCCTGGGCCGGCACGTCGGTCTTCACCAGCAGATGGGCCGCGCAGGCGATGGCCGGGATGTAGTCGAGCTGCACCCGCGGCGCGATGGTGCCGCCAAGGTATTTGTTGAAGAACTGGACGCGGCCCCAGCTGGCCATTACCCACTCCATCAGCCGGGCGGTGGCGCCATCGACGCCCACGGCCTGCTCGGGGATGCGGTCCTTGCTGAAGCGGGTGCGCCACTCGATGATCTCCTTGTGCACCGGGTAAGCCTCGGGGCAGGTGAGGCGCAGGTAGGCGTTGCGCCACAAGAGGCCTGCCACCTGGCGGCGCGTGGCACCGGTTTCGAAGAACTGCACGCTGTAGCCCACCCCCGGCGCTGCAGCCAGGGCGCTGCGCTGGGCTGCCGTGAGCGGCGTGGTGCGCATCGGCCGGCGCTGCACGGTACGACTCTCGATGAAGGGCAGGAGCGGGTCGGGCGCGATGTCCGGCGCGGGGGCGAGCTTCACGTCGAACACCGGCGCCTTGTCGGGGCTGCCCGGCCGCAGCTGCCAGCCGGCCGCAAGCCCTTCGCCGGAAGCGGCGATGCGCAGGGTCTCGAGCAGCGCGCCGTGAGCCATGTGGCTGGCGTGGCCATTGAAGTCGTACAGGCACCACTCGCGGGTGTCGTTGCCGTGAATGGCGATGTGGTCGTCGGCGACGATCTCGAAACGCCATGGCTGGGTGTTGTCGCCACTGGGAGCCCAGCGGGCCAGGTCGAGGATTCTCAGCAGGGTTTCACGGCTGGCCATCGAGGGCTCTCCTGGATCGAAAACGCGGGGCGGGCGGTGGTCGGGTCAGGCGGTGCGGGCAAACCTGCCCTGGCGCATCGCCCTCAACTGACGACGGGCGATGAACAGGCCCAGTTGCTGGATCGGATTGCGGTTGCCGCCCGGACGCCACGTCTTGATGTAGCGATTGCGGTAGGCGTCGAAGTGAAAGCCCCACGGCGCGCACAGCACCTTGCCGCGGCCGAGGAGGATCTTGAGGGATTCGGTGGCCGTCACGCCCGCGCACAGCTGGCAGGCGGCGATGGTGCTGGGGCCACGTCGGGCGTTGAAGTCGACGCGCGTCGGGTCGGCCAGATAGCCACGCTGAAGCATCGCCGGCGACAGCCCGAGCAGGAAGCGCACCGCCATCTCGTCCTCATCGCAGCCATCGAGGCGGAAGTACTCTTCGAACGACATGTGCCCCGGCAGGAAGGACAGCACCGCCGTGCCCATGCCCAGCGGCGCCGCGGTAACCGCCGGCACGCCCAGCCGGTGGCAGGCATAGAAGGTATCGCGGCGCGCCTTGAAGGCGAAGAAATCCAGGCCGTCTACGTAAAGATCGACGCCGGACAGGAAATCGTCCAGGTTGGAAGCATCGACGCCCTTGTCGAAGATGCGGATGTCGAGCTCGGGATTGATGTCCTTCGCCATCCCGGCCATCACCTCGGCCTTGGGCTTGCCGACCGTCGCCATGGACGCACCCGCCTGGCGATTGAAGTTCACCACGTCGAAGGTGTCCATGTCGGCAATGTTGAACGCACCGATGCCGAGCCGGGCAAGCGTGAGCAGATGTACGCCGCCCACGCCACCCATGCCGGCAATGGCAATGCGCTTGCCGCGCAGCGCCGCCTGCTCGGCCTCGGTCACCCAACCGATGTTGCGGGCAAAGGCTTCGTCGTAATCAAATTTCACGTTGGCTTCGGACATGCGCATCGAATCCGTCAGACCGGGAAACATTATGATACGACAGTTCGTGTCCGGTCCCGACCCCGTTGCCCGTCCGTGCCGCCGTCCGTCGGATGGATCGTACCAACCATATCTTTCAGCCCTTCAGGTCTCTGCTTCGGGGTCGTTGATGCTCAATACATCCATTCCGTACAACCAGAAGAGGCCCATGAGCCATGTCGCTACTTGATCGTTTCAGTCTGGGGGAAGGCTTCAAGAAGTACTTCGAAGTCGCCGCCGCCTTCAGCGACGACCTGCGCAACGATGTCTATGGCATCCGCCACGAAGTCTATTGCGAGGAGCTGGGCTTTGAACCGGTCCGGCCCGACCGCCGCGAGATCGACGAGAACGACCGCCATAGCCTGCACTGCCTGCTGCGCACCTCGACCGAACCCCACGTGCTGGTCGGCTGTAACCGCCTGGTGATGGCCAGACCGGAAGACCCGGCCCACCCCTTGCCCTTCGAACACGCCTGCCGCGCCACGCTCGACCGCTCGATCATCGATCCCGCCAGGGAGCCCCGCGGCACCATCGCCGAGGTCTCGCGCCTTGCCGTGCGCGCCCACTACCGCCGCCGGAAGGGCGAAACCAAGACAGCCCTGGCCCTCAGCGACGACGACTTCGGCACCAAAGACCAGCCGCGCTTCCCGTACATCCCCATCGGCCTCTATCTGGCGGTGGTGGCCCTGGCCAAACGCGAGGGCATCGAAACCCTGTTCATGCTCACCGAACCCCGCCTCGCCGACCACTTCTCGAAGCTTGGCGTGAAGATCACCCAGATCGGCGGCCCGGTGGACCACCGGGGCATCCGCGTGCCGTCGATGATGAACGTGGATCACGTCATCAGGAACCTGCGCTTCTTCATCAAGCCGATCTGGCGGGTGGTGGTCGAGGAGATTGACGCCGGTTACGCCAACGGCCGACCGGCCTTCCAGACGCCGGCTTGAGTCCTGTCCGGCGCCTGCCGCTTACTCCGGCCCGCGGTCCCGCTCGCGCAGCGCGGCCCGGGCCAGCAGATGCGAGGCCGCCGGCAGTGTGACCAGCAGCGCCACGAAGATCCCGAGCGCCCGTAGCGCCCATGCCAGTCCGCCGCCCTTGATCGCCACTCCGATCAGCAGCACGCCCAGCGCCAGCGTGGCCGCCTTGGTGGCCGCGTGCTGACGCGACAGCGCGTCCGGCAGGCGTAGCACCCCCACCGCGGCGATCACCAGCAGCATCAACCCCAACAATATCAAACCTTCAGCCACGCCGACCTCCCCGCCTCTCCACCGCCCGAGCCCACGCCAGCGTGCCAACAAAAGCCACCAGTGCCACGCCCAGGGCCACATCGAGATACAGCACCCGGCCGGTGATAGCCGCCGCCAGCGCACAGGCCGCAATGCCGCAGGCGGAGAGCAGGTCGAAGGCCACCACCCGGTCGGCGTCGGTCGGGCCGCGCAGCAGGCGGATCACCGCCAGCCCCACTGCCAGGGCCAGGAGACCGATCAGGAGCGCGTTCATGGTTGCACCCCGCACAGCACCTGCACGTGGCGCTCGAAGTGGCGCCGGATGCCCTCGGCTGCGCCCGTCTGATCGCGCCCGTCGAGCAGATGCACCAGCAGGCTGCGGGTGGCCATGTCGATATCCACCACCGTCGAACCGGGCGTGAGGGTGACGAGGCTCGCCAGCAGCGCGGCGCCCGCCTCGCTCATGGGCGCAAACTCGTAACGCATCAGCACCGGCTGCGCCGCGGCACGCGGGGCGAGGATGATCCGCAGGGTCGCCAGCCCGGACAGCACCAGCTGCCAGACAAACGACAGCGCCAGCACGAGGGCCGCCAACATGCGCCTCATCGCGCCACCTCGGTCAGCCCTGCCGCGGCCTGCCCGGCGAAGTCCATCAGCGCCTGGGGAAACAGCCCGATGGCGGTGGTGATCGCCGCCAGCAGCGCCACCGAAGCCAACGCCGTGGCCGGCAGCCGGCCCACGGCCTGCGGCGCCGGGTGCGGCTTCCAGAAAGCCTCGATCCAGAACTTGCTCATCGAATAGAGCGTTAGGACGCCGGTCACCAGCGCTGCGCCGCCCCACACCCAATGCCCGCCCTCGAAGCTCTCACGCAACACGAGGAACTTGGCCCAGAAACCCGACAACGGCGGAATGCCCACCAGCGACAAAGCCGGCACCGCAAAGATGATCGCCAGCAGCGGCCGCGCCGCCGCCACGCCGCCGATCCGCCGCAGGTCGTAGCTGCCGGCCACGCGACACACCAGCGCGGCGATCAGGAACAGGTTGGCCTTCACGACGATGTGGTGGATCGTGTAGAAGATCGCCGCCGCGTAGCCGGCCGGGGTGGCCAGCGCCACCGCGAGGATCAGGTAGCCGATCTGGCTGACGATGTGAAAGGCCAGGATGCGCCGCAGATCCCAGTGCCAGGCCGCGCCCAGCGCGCCGGCCAGCATCGTCGCCACCGCGACCGCGCCGAGCACCGCCTGCCAGTCGGCCATCGCCGCCGGGAAGACCTGCCCGAACAGCCGCAGCAGCGCATACACGCCCACCTTGCTGAGCAGCCCGGCAAACAGCGCGAGGATCGGCGCCGGCAGCACGTGGTAAGCGGCAGGCATCCACGAGAACACCGGAAACGCCGCCGCCTTGGCCAGGAAGGCCACTGCCAGCAGCGCCACGCCCGCCGCCAGCAGCGGGCTCATGGGCGCCAGGGCCAGCGCCGCAAAGTTGAGCTGCCCGGTGGCGCCATACACCACCGCGATGCCGGTGAGCAGCACTAGCGTGCCCACCATATTCAGCACCAGATAGCGCAGCGTACCGTCCAGCCCCGCCACCCGCCCCCGATGGGCCAGCAGGCCCAGCGCCGAGATCAGCATCACCTCGAACCACACGTACAGGTTGAACAGATCGCCGGTGGCAAACGCCCCGCCGACCCCGGCCATCAGCCCGTGCACCAGCGGCAGCGCTGCCGAGCGCCTATCTGCCGGATCGACCCGCGCCGCCTGGAAGACCAGGCACACCAAGGCGATCAGCGCCGAGACGGCGATCATCCCCGCCGACAGGCGATCCACTACAAACTCGATCCCGAAGGGCCAGGCCCAATTGCCGAGGATCAGGTGCAGCGTCCCCTGCTCGCCAACCACCCGCAGCACCACCAGCGCCACCAGGAGGTTGGCGAGCCCGGCCAGCAGGCTGAAGCCTTCCGCCAGGCGCGGCCGCCCGGCCAGCAGCACGCAGCCGACGGCGCCCGCCAGCGGCAACAGCACCGGCGCGAGTGCAAGGTTGGCGACGGCGCCACTCATGCCCGACGCTCCGCGTCGAAGGGCAGCGGCTTGCCGTCGGCACCTGCGCCGGGTTCGGCGTCGGCGAGGCGATCCACGTCGCCCTCCGGACGCTTGGCCAGCAGCGCCATCAGCAGCACCAGCGCCAAGCACACGAAGGCGAAGCCGATCACGATGGCGGTGAGCACCAGCGCCTGGGGCAGCGGATTGGCGGCGGTGGCGGCGAGCACTGCCTCGCTGTCGGCCATGATCGCCGGCACGCCCGAGCCCACGCGCCCGGCCATCAGCACGAAGAGGTTCACCGCGGTGCCCGCCAGCGCGAGACCCACCACCACCCGCAGCAGGTCGCGTGCAAGGATCAGCCACACGGCGGCACCGCCGCACACGCCGATGGCGAGGGCCAGCAGCCAGGCGTTCATGTCTTCCTCCAGAGCGCCAGCACCAGCGCCGCGAGGCCGCCCCACACGCACAGCATCACGCCCAGATCGAAGAGCATTACGGTGGACCACGGCAGCGCCAAGCCCGGCAGATGCAGCTCGCCGCTCACGTGGGTGAGAAAGGGCTGTCCGGCGATGGTCGCCGGCACACCGGCCAGCGCGCTCATCCCCACCCCCAGCGCAGCGAGGGCTTCCGGCGCCAGCGGCAGCCGCGCCCGGGCCGCCCGCCCGCCAAACGCCAGCGCATAACTGGCCGTCGCCGCCACCGCCAGCAACCCGGCGATGAATCCGCCCCCCGGCGCGTTGTGGCCGCGGAACCACACCACCAGCGCCGCCAGCAGCAGCGGCCGGTAGGCAAGGCGCACCAGCTGCTCGACGAGGATCTCGCGGGAGCCGAGGCGGAAATCGTTCATCGCCCTGCCCTCCCCATCCGCCGCAGGATGCCACCCGCGGCCAGCGCCGCCAGCAGCACCACGGCGATCTCGCCGAGGGTGTCGAGGCCGCGAAAATCCACGATGATCACATTCACCACGTTGCGCCCGTGGGCCGCGACGAGGGATTGCGCGCCAAAGTAATCCGACAGCGCGCCGTCGAAGGGCGCGGCGGTCATGCCCAGCGCCAGGAACAGCAGCCCCAGCCCGGCCAGCACCGCGCCAACCAGCGCCAGCGCCGGCCGGCCGTGGGGCAAGACGTTTCGCCCTGGGCGCAGCAGACGGCCCAGCGCCAACGCCACCACCACCGCGAACACGCCATCCACCGCCAGCTGGGTGAAGGCCAGATCCGGCGCCCCACGGGACAGGAAGACCAGCACCGAGCCCAGCCCGGCGATGCCGCTCGCCAGCAGCAGCGCGATCCGCCGCTGCACGAAGACGCAGACCAGCCCCGCTCCGGCCACCAGCAGCGCGCCAGCGGCAAGGCCGGCATCCACCTCGCCCGACGCCGCCGGCCGTTCAAGCCGCAGCAGCCAC
This sequence comes from Zoogloea sp., assembly GCA_041917255.1. GTDB lineage: Bacteria > Pseudomonadota > Gammaproteobacteria > Burkholderiales > Rhodocyclaceae > Zoogloea. Next base: position 112,732 of record JAYRYA010000004.1, on the reverse strand, counting down.
GGCAGCAGCGCCAGCCCGGCGGCAGCCAGCAGCGTGGCGGTGTAGATCGGCAGCCGGCCGTGCTGGAGCGCGTTCGTCACCACACCGGCGAGCTTGCCCAGCCCCGACATGATCCGTTCGAAACCCCGCTGGCCGCTGGGCCCGCGCTGCGGGTCGCGCCCGTGCAGGCCGCGCTCCCGCTGCAACCGGAAGTACAGCCCGATGCCGCCCACGAAGGCCACCCCGCTCATCGCCAGGGGCAGGTTGAAACCGTGCCACAGGGCGATGCTGACGTCAGGCATCGGCGCACCGCTCACCGCCGGCACCGCCACCGTGAGCAGCGGGCCGAAGGTTTGCATGGGCATCAGCCCCACCACCACGCACACCAGCACCAGCAGGTCGACAGGCACGCGCATCCACAGGGGCGGCTCGTGGGGATGGCGGTCGAGGCCCACCGGCTCGCCGTGGAAAAAGGTGTCGTGGATGAAACGGGTGGAATACGCCACGCCCAACAGGCCCGCCAGCACCGCGCCGGTGGGCACCAGCCAGGCCAGCAGCGGATGCCCGACCTCCAGCGCCTCGGCGAAGAACATCTCCTTCGACAAAAACCCATTGAGCAGCGGCACACCGGCCATCGCGGCGGCGGCGGCGATCGCCAGCACCGACGTCCACGGCATGAAGCGGATCAGCCCGTTGATGCGGCGCAGGTCGCGGGTGCCGCACTCGTGGTCGATGATGCCGGCCGCCATGAACAGGCTGGCCTTGAAGGTGGCGTGGTTGAGGATGTGGAAGACCGCGGCCACCACCGCCAGCTCCGATCCCAGCCCCAGCAGCAGGGTGATGAGGCCCAGATGGGAGAGCGTCGAGTAGGCCAGCAGCCCCTTCAGATCATGCTGGAAGACCGCGTACCACGCCCCCACCAGCAGCGTCGCCAAGCCTGCGAGGCTCACCGCATACAGCCACATGTCGCTGCCCGCCAGCACCGGGTAGAGCCGCGCCAGCAGGAACACGCCGGCCTTCACCATCGTCGCCGAATGCAGAAAGGCCGACACCGGCGTGGGCGCCGCCATGGCGTGGGGCAGCCAGAAGTGGAAGGGGAACTGGGCGCTCTTGGTGAAGGCACCCAGCAGGATCAGCGCGAGGATCGCCGGGTAGAGCGGATCGGCCCGCACCGTGGGGCCGGCAGCGAGCACCGCGTCGAGATCGAAACTGCCCACCACCTGACCCAGCAGGATCAGCCCGGCGAGCAGGCACAGGCCGCCACCGGCAGTGATCGTCAAGGCCATCCTTGCCCCTTGACGTGCATCCTCCCGGTGGGTCCAGAACCCGATCAGCAGGAAGGACGCGACGCTGGTCAGCTCCCAGAACACCAGCAGCACGATCAGATTGCCCGCGGTGACAACGCCCAGCATCGCCCCCGCAAAGGCCAGCAGATACGCCAGAAAGCGCGGTTCGGAATCCTGGGCCGACAGGTAGTAGTGGGCGTACAGCACCACCAGCGCGCCGATGCCCGAGATCAGCAGGCAGAAGATCCACGCGAGGCCATCCACCCGCACGGTGTAGTCGATGCCGGCGAGCCATGGGGTGCTCACGCGCAGCAGCTCGCCCGCAAACATCGCCGGCCCCATCGCCACGCTGAAGGCTCCCGCCGAAAGCATCACTGCCGCCGCGACAAGCGCTGCCAGCCCGCGCCGGTTTGCGGGCAGCAGGCCTACGCCAAACGCCGCCGCAAAAGGCAGCAGGGGCAGAAAGGGGAGGAGATTCAGAACGCCGGAATGCACCGCCGGATGTTAGCAGCGCCGGCCGGATCGGATAAGTCGAAAAAACCGGCGGAACACTGCGGGATAACGCGCCTCAGCCCGTCGCCCGGCCAATGCCAGCCGGATTTGCTGCAGAGCATCTAAACCATCGTCTAATTTTTGGACAACCAAAATCTCGATAAATTGACTCCTGAGTGGTTGAACGGCCCCCTGCCGCCGACCGGTCGATTCGGGCGACCGCTTTTCGCCCCTACAAAAAAGGTGCCGCGCCGCACCTGCATTCCGATAAGGAGGAGACACCCATGGCCGTACTCAACCGGATGGACTGGTATGACCTCGCCAGAACCACCAACTGGACCCCCACCTACGTCAGCGAGGACGAGCTGTTCCCGCCCATGCTGTCGGGCGAATTCGGCCTTCCGCTTTCCGCCTGGGAAAAATACGACGAGCCCTACAAGCAGACCTACCCCGAATACGTGAAGGTCCAGCGCGAGAAGGACGCAGGCGCCTACTCGGTGAAGGCGGCACTGGAACGCAGCCGCATCTTCGAGAACGCCGACCCGGGCTGGAAATCGGTGATGAAGGCCCACTACGGCGCCATCGCCCGGGGCGAATACGCCGCCGCCAGCGCCGAGGCGCGGATGATGCGTTTCTCCAAGGCGCCGGGCATGCGCAACATGGCCACCCTGGGCTGCATGGACGAGATCCGCCACGGCCAGATGCAGCTCTACTTCCCCCACGAACACGTCTCGAAGGACCGCCAGATGGACTGGGCCTTCAAGGCCTACGACACCAACGAGTGGGCGATGATCGCCGCGCGGCACTTCTTCGACGACATCATGATGGCCCGCGACGCCATCAGCGTGTCGATCATGCTCACCTTCAGCTTCGAGACCGGCTTCACCAACATGCAGTTCCTCGGCCTTGCCGCCGACGCTGCCGAAGCCGGCGACCACACCTTCGCCAACCTCATCTCCAGCATCCAGACCGACGAATCCCGCCACGCCCAGATCGGCGGCCCGGCGCTCAAGGTGCTGATCGAAAACGGCCACAAGGCCGAAGCCCAGAAGCGCGTGGACATCGCCGTGTGGGGCGCCTGGAAGCTGTTCTCGGTGCTCACCGGCCCGATCATGGATTACTACACGCCGCTCGAGCACCGCAAGCAGTCGTTCAAGGAGTTCATGGAGGAGTGGATCGTCGCCCAGTTCGAGCGCGCCCTCACCGACATGGGCCTCGACCTGCCCTGGTACTGGGACATCTTCCTCAAGGACATCAGCCAGACCCACCACGGCATGCACCTGGGCTCCTACTTCTGGCGCCCGACCCTGTGGTGGAACCCGGCCGCCGGCGTCACCCCCGACGAGCGCACCTGGCTCGAAGAAAAATACCCCGGCTGGAACGACACCTGGGGCCAGTGCTGGGACGTGTTCATCGACAACGTGGTGGACGGCAACATGGCGATGACCTACCCGGAAACCCTGCCCTACGTGTGCAACATGTGCCAGCTGCCGATCCTTGGCACGCCGGGCAAGGGCTGGAACGTCAAGGACTACCCGCTCGAATACAAGGGCCGGCTGTATCACTTCGGCTCCGAGGTGGATCGCTGGGTCTTCGAGCAGGACCCGGAGCGCTACGCCTGCCACCTCAGCATCGTCGACCGCTTCCTGGCCGGGATGATCCAGCCGATGAACCTCGAAGGCGCGCTCGCCTACATGAACCTGGCCCCCGGCGAGATGGGGGACGACGCCCATAACTACGCCTGGGCCGAGGTCTACCGCGCCCTGCGCGAAACCCGCAAGGCCGGCTGAGCCCGCCCCAACGCCCCCCGGCGCCCCCGCGCGCCGGGCAACCCGACACCCGGAGATTCCCCATGGCCCTGTTTCCCCTCACCTCCAACTTCGAAGGCGACTTCGTGCTGCAGCTGGTCGCCGTCGACACCGACAACACCATGGACGAAGTGGCCGCCGCCGCCGCCGTCCATTCGGTCGGCCGCCGCGTGCGTGCCCGCCCCGGCCACATCCTGCGCGTCCGCCAGCAGGGCGCGACCGAGTTCCTGCCGCGCGACCTGAAGGTGGCCGACGCCGGCCTCAAGCCGACCGAGACCGTCGAGATCATCTGGCAGGCCGCCTGAGCCCGCCTCGCACCCGGAGCAAGACATGAGCTTTACCAAGGTATGCACCGTCGACGACGTGTGGGAAGGCGAGATGGCCCCCTTCACCGTCAACGACCACGAGATCGTGCTGGTGTGCGCCGAAGGCGGTGAGATCGCCGCCTTCCAGGGCGTCTGCCCGCACCAGGACATTTCCCTCGCCGAAGGCCAGTTCGACGGCAAGAAGCTGATCTGCCGCGCCCACCTGTGGCAGTTCGACGCCAGCTCGGGCAAGGGCATCAACCCCGACGACTGCGCCCTCGCCAAGTACCCCGTGCGCATCGACGGCGACGACATCTACGTGAGCACCGAAGGCGTCGAACCGCTCTTCGCCCACAGCTGAACCCAGGAGAACCCCATGAGCACAGCCAGCGCCGCGCAGGCCTATCACAACAACCTCGTCGGCCCGGTGATGCGCGCCGGCGACCTCGCCCAGGCCGTCATCGAGGCCGCCAAGGTCGACAACCCCGGCAAGGAAGTCTTCGTGGACGACAAGCGGGCCTACATCCGCATCCACACCGAGCACGAGATGATCCTGCGCCAGGCCACCATCGAAGAAGAACTCGGTCGCCCCTTCCGCATGAACGACCTGGAAGTGGACCTCAGCTCCTTCGCCGGCCAGATCGAGAGCCGCGACGACTCGGTGCGCTTCTACTTCGCCAAGAAGCTCTGAGCTGCCCGCCCCAAGCCCACACAAGACAAGACAGAACAACGGAGGAGACAACCATGACTGAAGCCCAAGTGCTCAAGCCCCAGAAGACGTGGAGCCACCTGGCCGCCCGCCGCAGGAAGCCCAGCGAATACGAGATCGTCAGCGCCAACCTGCACTACAACGACCGCGACCCGAACGCGCCCTACGAGCTCTCGCCCGGCCTGTTCATGAACGAGTGGTACAAGCAGCACACCTTCGGCACTGCCCTCAAGCACGCCGACTGGAACGCCTTCCGCGATCCCGAAGAGGTCGTCTACCGCACCTACAACCTGATGCAGGACGGCCAGGAGACCTACGTCACCGGCCTGCTCGACCAGTTCAACCAGCGCGAGCACGACAAGGCCCTCGACCCGCGCTGGGCCGGCACCCTGGCCCGCCTGTACACGCCGGCGCGCTACCTGTTCCACACCGTGCAGATGGCCTCGGCCTACGTGGGCCAGGTGTCGCCCGCCAGCACCATCACCAACTGCCACTACTTCCAGATGGCCGACAGCCTGCGCTGGCTCTCCCACACCGCCTACCGCACCCGCGAGCTGTCCAACACCTTCACCGCAACCGGCTTCGGGACCGACGAGCGCCGCTACTGGGAAGAGGACGCCGCCTGGCAGGGCCTGCGCGAGCTGATGGAACGCACCCTCACCGTGTGGGACTGGGGCGAGGCCGTCGTCGTGCTCAACCTCATCGCCAAGCCGGCCATCGAGGAGACCGTGCTGCGCCGCCTGGGCGAATCCGCCCGCCACAACGGCGACATGCTGCTGGCGCTGCTCACCGACGCCCAGCTGATCGACTCCGCCCGGCATCGCCGCTGGGTCGCCGCCTTCGTGCGGATGGCCCTCGAAACCCCGGGCAATCTGGAACTCATCCAGGGCTGGATCGCCAAGTGGGCGCCCCTGGCCGACAAAGCCATCGACGCCTACTGCGCCGCCCTGCCCGACGTGCCCGAAGCCGCTGCCTCGGCCCGCGCCGCCACCCGCGACTTCCGCCGGTCCCTCGGCCTGTAACCCACACCGCGCGGGCGCGGCCAGCGCCGCCGCCCGCGCCGGGAGCCCTCCATGCAAGAGATCGTCATCCACAACGAAAAGGACGGCGCCAGCTTTGCCCAGGCGGAAGGCGACACCGTCCTCCGCGCGGCCCTGCGTGCCGGGGTCGGCCTGGCCCACGAATGCAACGCCGGCGGCTGCGGCGCCTGCAAGTTCGAGCTGGTCGAAGGCGAGCTCGACACCCTGTGGCCCGACGCGCCCGGCCTCGCCGAACGCGACCGCCGCCGCGGCCGTCATCTGGCCTGCCAGTGCCGCGCCACCGGCCCCCTGCGCATCAAGGCGTCGGTCGGCCCCGAGTACGTGCCGCGCATCCGCCCCGCCCGCCAGACGGCACGCCTTGTCGGCATCGCCGACCTCACCCACGACCTCCGCGAGTTCCGCTTCGTCACCGACGGCCCCGCGGCCTTCCTGCCCGGCCAGTACGCCATGCTCGACCTCCCGGGCGTCGCGTCGTCCCGCGCCTATTCGCTCTCCAACACCGCTGGCGACGGGCACGAGTGGCACTTCCAGATCCGCCGCGTGCCCCACGGCCAGGGCACCCACGTGCTGTTCGACAAGCTCAAGGTCGGCGACGCCATCGGCCTCGACGGCCCCTACGGCGTGGCCTGGCTGCGCACCGACGCGCCCCGCGACATCGTCTGCGTGGCGGGCGGATCGGGCCTCGCGCCGATGATCTCCATCGCCCGCGGCGCCGCCGAGGCCGGGCTGCTCAAGGATCGCAAGCTGCACTTCTTCTACGGCGCGCGCACCCCGCGGGACGTGTGCGGCGAGGCGCTGCTGGCCCCGCTCGACGGCTTTGGCGAGCGCCTGCGCTACGTGCCGGTGGTGTCGCTACCCGGCGACGACGGCGCCTGGCAGGGCGAGACCGGCTACGTCCACGACGCCGTGGCCCGCCTGCTGCCCGATCCGCTGGCCAGCTACGAGTTCTACTTCGCCGGCCCGCCGCCCATGACCCAGGCCCTGCAGGAGATGTTGATGGTCGGCCACCGGGTGCCCTTCGGTCAGATCCACTTCGACCGCTTTTTCTGATGCGCGGGTGCAAAGGGCTTCGCACGGCCGACCCCGGCGACGTATCGTGATGGCGGGGCGGCACACCGGCCGACCCGCCATCGACAGGAGGACATCCGCAGCGTGACCAGACAGACATCGGTGCGCGGCGTCGTGCTCGGCGACGACGACACCCATGACGTGCGGCGCCAGAAGATGGCCCGCATCATCCTCGATTCCATGTACCAGTTCCTCGGCCTGCTGGACGTGGACGGCACGGTGCTGGAGATCAACCAGGCCGCGCTGGACGGCGCCGGCCTGCACCTTTCCGACGTGCTCGGCCGGCCGTTCTGGGAGGCCCGCTGGTGGTCGGTGTCGGATGAGGTCCGCCACCGGGTGCGTGACATGATCGGCGAGGCCCGCGCCGGGCGCTTCGTGCGCTGCGACTTCGAGGTGTATGGCGATCTGCATGGCAGCAAGACCATCGCCATCGACTTCTCCCTCACGCCCATCCTCGACGACAGCGGCCACGTGGCCTTCCTGCTGCCCGAGGGGCGCAACATCAGCGAGAAGATCGCCAGCAGCGCCGAACTCACGCGCAAGAACGGCGAGCTGCAGGTGGCGCTGGAGAAGCTCAAGGAGATCGACGGCTTCAAGACGAAGTTCTTCGCCAACGTGAGCCACGAACTGCGCACCCCGCTCACCCTCATCCTCGGCCCGGTGGATCAGCTCATCGGCGAGACCACTGCCCGGACCGAGCGGGAGCAGGCCCGCCTCACCGCCATCAAGCGCAACGCCCAGTCGTTGCTGCAGCAGGTGAACAACCTGCTCGACCTGGCCCGCATCGACTCCGACCGGATGCCCATGGCCTACGCCAGGGTCAATGTGACAGCGCTCATCCGCGAGATCGCCGCCGGCTTCGAGGGCGAGGCGGAGGCCCGCGCCATCTGCCTGGTGGTACGTGGCCAGCAAGCGCTGTAGGCCGACATCGACCGGGCCAAGCTCGTCCGCGTGCTCACCAACCTGCTCGCCAACGCCTTCAAGTTCACCCCCGCTGGCGGGCGCATCGCCTGCCGCGCCGAACGCATCGCCAGCGAGCGCCTGCTGATCGAGGTGCAGGACACCGGCCCCGGCGTACCCGAAGCCCTCAAACGTCACATCTTCGACCGCTTCACCCAGGGCAACGAACAGCTTGGCGCCAGTGGCAGCGGGCTGGGGCTCAACATCGTCAAGGAGTTCGTCGAACTCCACCGGGGCACGGTGGTGGTGCTCGACGCCCCCGGCGGTGGTGCGCTGTTCCAGCTCGAGCTGCCCCTGCAGGCACCCGACGGCGCGTATGTGCGCAGCGGCGCCACGTCACCGCCCGCCGCGCAGCCCACCGCCCTGCCCCTCCAGGCGCCCGAACTCAGCCCGACGCCAGCCTTCCGCCCCGGCCATCCGCGGGTGCTGGTGGTGGAGGACAACCCCGACCTGCGCCATTTCCTCCACGACGTGCTGGTGGACGAATACAACGTCACCCTCGAGGAAGACGGCGACGACGGGATCAAGGCCGCGCTGGCCGACCCGCCCGACCTCATCGTCACCGACCTGATGATGCCCCGCTGCGACGGCGAGACCTTCCTGCGCACCCTGCGCAGCCAGCCGGATTTCCCCAACGTACCGGCGCTGGTGCTCTCGGCCCGGGCCGACGACGCGCTGCGCGAACGCCTGCTGGAAGAACTCGCCCAGGATTACCTCACCAAGCCCTTCTCGCCCCAGGAACTCCGCGCCCGCGTGCATAACCTCGTCACCGTCAAGCGCACCGTAGACATCCTGCAGAAGGAACTGCAGACCCAGGCCTCGGACATCTGGGAGCTCACCGCCGGGCTGGTGGAGAGCCGCAAATCCCTGCAGCGCAGCTTCACCGCGCTGCAGGTGGCCGACCGCCGCTGGCTCGGGCTCTACGAGAACACCGCCGTGGGCATCGCCCTGGCCGACCGGGACGGCCGCATCCTGTCGGCCAACCCCGCCCTGCAGCGCATGCTGGGCTACGGGCCCGACGACATCGCCGGTGTATCGCTGATCGCCCTCACCGACGCCGCCGAGCGCGCCACCACCCGCCGCAACGTGCACGGCCTCGTCGATGGCGAGCTGCCCGCCTACCACACCCAAAAACGCTACGAGCGGCGCGGCGGCGGCTACCTGTGGGCCAACGTGTCGGCCTCGCGCATCCCGGCGATGGCCGAGGACGGGCCGATGCTGGCGGTGATCGTCGAGGACATCACCTCGCGCATGGAGGCCGAGCGCTCCCTCGCCGCCACCCGCAGCGAACTCGCGCGGGCGTCGCGCTTCACCGCGATGGGCGAGCTGGTCGCCTCCATCGCCCACGAGGTCAACCAGCCCCTCGCGGCCGTCCTCACCAATAGCCAGGCCGCCCTGCGCTGGCTGTCCCTCGCCACGCCCAACCTCGACGAAGTGGCCGCCGCCCTGCACCGGGTGAACCGCGACGCCACCCTCGCCGGCGCGGTGATCGCGCGCATCCGCAAGTTCCTGCGCTCCGGTGAGCTCCACCGCGAAAGCATCGACATCGCCCGCCTGCTGGACGAGCTGCAGCAGATGCTCCAGGCCATGCTCAGCGACAACCACGTGGCGGTGCGCATCGCGCTCCCCAACCCGCCGCCGGCCTTCACCGCCGATCCGGTGCAGCTGCAGCAGGTGATCCTCAACCTCATCGTCAATGCGGTGGATGCCCTGCGCGACATGCCCGAGGGCGACCGCGCCATCTCGATCCACGTGGCAGCCGAGCCCGCCAGCGGCGTGCGCATCGCGGTGCACGACAACGGCCCCGGCATCCGCACCGAGAGCGAAGCCAGGCTCTTCGACGCCTTCTTCTCCACCAAGCCCGACGGGCTGGGCATGGGCCTCGCCATCAGCCGCTCGATCATCGAGAACCACGGCGGCCGCCTGTGGCTCGACCGCAGCGCGCCCGGCGGTGCCTGCTTCGTGTTCACCATCCCCGATGCCTGAGCCGCGGAAAGCCCCCATGGAAGCCCCCGACCTCGTCCACATCGTCGACGACGACCTCTCGGTGCGCGAAGCCCTCAGCAGCCTGCTGCGCTCGGTGGGGCTGGCGGTGCGCAGCTACCCGTCGGCAGCGGACTTCCTCGCCGCCCCCCGCGAGCCCGGCGTGGCCTGCCTGGTGCTCGACGTGCGCATGCCCGGCATGACCGGCACCGAACTCCAGCACGCCCTCGCCCGCGCCGGCGACGCCATCCCCATCATCTTCATCACCGCCCACGGCGACATCCCCATGGCGGTGCGGGCGATGAAGGAAGGCGCCGCCGAGTTTCTCCCCAAACCCTTCCGCGACGAAGACCTGCTGGGCGCCATCGACACCGCCCTCGCCCGCGCCCGCGCCGCCCGCAAGGAGCACGGCGAGGTGGACGAGATCCGCCGCAAGTACGCGTCCCTCACCGCCCGCGAGAAGGAGGTGATCGCCTACGTCATCAAGGGCGCCCTCAACAAGCAGGCCGCCGCCGAGCTGGGCGTCAGCGAGATGACCGTCAAGGTCCATCGCCACAACGTGATGCGCAAGATGGGCGCCGCCTCGATCCCGGATCTGGTGCGGATGATGGAACGTTTGACGCCCTGAACCTGTCATCCGGATGCAACGCGGCCGGCCTACGCTGGCCGTCCCGCCCCCCCTTCCGGAGCCCCTCATGTATCTCTCGCCCACCGACATCCAGCACACCCGCATCCACACCATCGACAACCTGCACACCGCCTCCCGCGCCTGGGTCGAAGCCACCGAGCGCCTCTCCGAGCTGGCCCTGCGCGCCGGCCGACTGGCCCTGGACGAAGGCCGCGAGCATCTTGAAGAGCTGGCCGAAACCCGCAGCTTCCGCTTCGAACCCCTGCCCCTCGAGCGCCTCGCCGAATGGCGCAGCGAATCGGCCGAACTGGTAAGCGAGTGCTTCGAGATCATCGGCGACGCCCATCAGGCCATGCTGCAGATGGCCAAGGACCAGGTTGCCATGCTCGACACCGTGCTGCAACGCCAGATGGACCGCGCCGCCCTCTCCGCCGACGCCACCGGCGAAGCCCTGATCGACCACGCCCGCCAGGCCCTGCGTCAGGCCGAAACCGGCTTCAACGAGCTGGCCGATGCCGCCGCCCAGGGCACCGACATGGTCGAAGAGCAGGTGCGTCACGTCTCCGAAGCCCTCGCCAGCGACGCCGAGCCCGCCGAAAAGACCGAAGTGGCGCCCCCCACCCGCAGCCGCCGCACCCGCGCCAGCTGATTTACCCGGCGTTCCTGGCGTTAAAATCACCGCCTTGACGGCAGGCGGCGCCCCGCCCCTGCCGGGTTACTCGTCAGGAACGCCATGAACGCCCCCACCCCCACCCAACAGGCCCTCTACCAGGCCCGCTACGGCTCGCCCGAAGTCGCCGTGCCCGCCGCCGGCTCGCCGATCATCGACCACCTGCTGGCCCACCGCTCGGTGCGCGCCTACCTGCCCGATCCGGTCTCGGACGACCAGCTCGCCGCCATCGTGGCCGCCGCCCAATCCGCCGCCAGCTCCTCCAACCTGCACGCCTGGAGCGTCGTCGCGGTGCGCGACCCCGAGCGGAAGGCGCGCCTCTCCATGTACGCCGGCGACCAGCCCCACATCCGCCAGGCCCCGCTCTTCCTCGTCTGGCTGGCCGATCTCGCCCGCCTCGAACAGGTCGCCACCACCGCTGGCGAGGCCCACGCCGCGCTGGATTACCTGGAGATGCTGCAAGTGGGCTTCATCGACGCCTCGCTGGCCGCCCAGAACGCCGTCGCCGCCGCCGAATCCCTGGGCCTTGGCACCGTCTACATCGGCGGCATCCGCAACCAGCCCGAAAACGTCGCCGCCGAACTGCAGCTCCCACCCCGCGTGGTCGCCGTGTTCGGCCTTTGCGTCGGCACGCCCGACCCCGCCCAGCCCGCAGCCGTCAAACCGCGCCCGCCGCAGTCCGTGGTGCTGCACAACGAGACCTACTCCCTCCCCGCCCAGGCTGCCGGCCTCGCCGAATACGACGGCGCGATGGCCGCCTTCTACGCCAGCCAGGGCATGAAGGTCCGCGGTGCGTGGTCCAACCACTCCGCCAAGCGCATCCGCGACGCCGCCGCCCTCACCGGCCGCGACCGCCTGGCAGACGCCCTCAAAGCCCGCGGCTTCCCCCTCAAATAAGCCTGCAAATCCCTCTCGCAAGGCTGCGAATCCTTCACGCAGCCTTGCGATTGCTTCACGCAGCCCTGCGAATGCCTCACGCAGCCCTGCGAATGCCTCATGCAGCCCTGCGAATGCTTCACGCAACCGTGCACATCCTTCACGCACACCTGCGAATCCTTCTCTCACCCCTGCGAATGCTTCACGCAAGCCTGCGAATGCTTCACGCAGCCCTGCGAGAAGCATTCGCAGCCCCCGCAGAACGTAGGTCGGGTTAGCGCAGCGTAACCCGACAACGCCCCCGCCCAATCCACCCCGGCGCCACCGATACCCCATCCACTACGGTGTGAACCGCCCACGGCTCACACCGCAACTCCGGCCATGGAACGTCGGGTTACGCTGCGCTAATCCGACCTACGCCGCCCGAAATACCTCCCGCTGCGCTGCAACGCCTTCACCCGCGCGTGCAAACGCATCCCATCGCCCTGCGCATCCCTTCCCCCCACGCGCGCCAGGCTCCCCCACCTCCGCGCAAGCTTCGCAGGCCCGCCATCAATCCATATACCATTTCCCAATGGTATTTAATTCGATACCATTGTGGTTTTACCACACCACACGGCAAGCCATCGCCATAGGAGGACACATGACTACCGGCGCCACCACCCGCATCTCCCCGCAGCAACTCAAGAGCGACATCGAACTGATCCGCGCCCTCTCGGGCATCGACGGTTACACCCCGCACAACCCCGCCTACAGCCTCGAAGCCGCCACCGCCGCGCTGGAAAGGCTCGACCACTCCGAAACCGCCCTCATCCTCGCCGAGAACGCCCTCGCCGCCGCCCGCAGCGCCGTCATCAACGACCGAAGCGCCGTCCACAAGATCGCCCTCGGCGTGAAAGACGAAACCATCGTCCTCTTCGGCCCCGACTCCGACCAGATCGCCGCCCTGGGCATGAAGAAGAAATCCGAACGCAGCCGCCCCAAGCGCAGCGCGAAGCCTGCTGAGAAGGGTTGATGGGTTGAGGCAAGGCCCGGGAGTGCTGTGGGGCTGCCGGGCTGCTTTCCTTTCACGCGATCATTCACACCGGCACCCGCGCCGAACGTCACCCGATCACGCCCATGCCAACAACAGCCCGACGCCATGCTTGCGGGCTGAAGCGGTGCGCGGTAGATTGGTACGGCATAAGGCGTTGGGGGCGGCAGGATGATAGCCTCACACCGGTTCGCGCTTGACAATTCAGCACATCACAATCGACGCAAAGGAATATTCGATGGCAACACTCCAAGAGAAAATAGTCAGCCGCCTCAAGTCACTGAACGAACTCGACAACGTCACCGTTACGGTTACAAATGAACTTGGCCAACTATTAATTTCTCACCGCTTGCATCATGCAGCCGACTTCAAGTTCAAATGGGTCGATGGAAACCATTTCGTTGGCTACTTCGTAGATGCGCAAGGGGCAGAAAGCCAAGCAATTGTTTCTCTATGGTCAGCAATGGAGGCAGTGAAATTCATCGTCCTGTATTCCACGCTTGTCGAACTCAAGGCTAGGCGTTCATAGGTGCCCACCCCATCATTCGAGCGGACCCCGCACATAAAGCCGCGCGAGGCCACTCAATTCAAACGTTAGGCCGCAGCAAAGCAAGGGAGAGATTGAGAGAAATGCTTGAAGCGACAATTTCCGTTGTCGGAGCTCTCATTGGGCTCGGCAGCCTTTGGTTTAATGAGCGCGAGTGGCGAAAAATCAACAAGAAGATTGCCATGATTGCCAACGCAGATGCCGCCAGTGAAGTTGTCCCTGCGTGGTACACAAAGCGCATGATGGAAGACACGTGGTACTTCGGCCTACAGACCATTGATGGGCATGTAATCGCAGTGCAAAAGATCAATTCCATATCAGATGATGGGAAGTGGATGGATGTCGAATTGCTTATGGAAGATGAAGCGCCAAAGCTCTCTGGCCGCAAGCTGATTACGGCCGTGGCTGATGACAGACGCACAGCCTCTATAAAGATCAGCAACATTGTTGCCGCTTACGACATCGTGACGAGCTGAACTAGTCCGCGTAGGTCGGGTTAGCGCAGCGTAACCCGACACCGCCCATGCACTATCGACGCGCCATCGTTCCCGGTGGGACCTTCTTCTTCACCCTCGTGACAGATCGCCGCCGGCCTATTCTGGCTTCGGATGAAGCCGTCGACGTGCTGCGCAATGCCTTCCGATCCGTTCGCCAATCACGTCCGTTCGAGATCGACGCCATCGTGGTCATGCCGGATCATCTTCACTGCATCTGGACCTTGCCGCCGGACGATGCCGACTTCTCGACCCGCTGGCGTCTGATCAAGAGCGTGTTCACCAAGCATTGCCTGGATGAATACCGGCGCACGCCCGATGCGGCGCGCTTGAAGAAGGGCGAACAGGCCGTCTGGCAACATCGATATTGGGAACATCAGATCCGCGACGAAACCGATTTCGCCCGCCATGTGGATTACATCCATTACAACCCGGTCAAACACGGCGCGGCCCGATCACCCGCAACGTGGCCGTACTCCAGCTTCGGCCGCTATGTGAAGGACGGGGTTTATGCGCCGGATTGGGGGCGTGATTCGATGTGTTTTGAAGGCGTCGGGCGTGAGTAGGGCCGATCGCGGGCTGTCGGGTTACGCTGCGCTAACCCGACCTACTTCTACTGTCACCCACTTCACTTTAGCGCTTTGATTGCTTCCCTATGGCCGAATCGACACCTCTTAAAGAGATCCAAGCTCACTGCAATAACTGTGGTGGAGATAGAACTCACAGAGTTCTCTACATAGAAAGGAAATATTGGGATGACCAGTGCATTGACGGGGGAGATAAATATGAATTAGTTAAGTGCTGCGGCTGCGGCAGTCTTAAGCTTCGCCACGAAGAATGGTGTTCGGACGATGACCGCGACGAGGACGGCAATGTAATACCTCACGTTTCATATTACCCCCCCGCAGTCTTTCGGCCGAAGCCGAGATGGTTTCACGACTTGATGCTTAAGGTGCCGTGGAATGATGCAAACATTTACGACCTCCTTTCTGAAATATACGTAGCGCTTCAGAACGATCAGAGATCGTTGGCTGCAATGGGAATACGCGCGATCCTTGAGAAGATCATGATCGAAAAGTGCGGGGACAGCGGCTCATTTTTGGGGAATATAAAGGAGTTTGAAAAACAAGGATATGTCTCCCGCATCCAGCGAGAGCGCCTGGAAACGATTCTTGAAGCCGGCCACGCCGCGATACACAGATTGTACAAACCGACAAAAGAAGACTTAATAACTCTTGTCGATATTTCGGAAAGTCTCGTTGAGAGCATCTATATCCACGGCGGCAAGGTTGAAAAGCTGAAGAATGGCATTCCTCCTCGAAACCCAACCGTAAAGCCCAAGTAGGTCGGGTTAGCGCGGCGTGACCCGACACCTTCCATGCACCATCGCTGTCATGTCCAGCGTGTGAACGCAACAACGCCGGCCATGTCAGGCCGGCGTTGTGCTGTATTGCGTAGCAGGCGGCAGGCCGAAGCCCCGCCGCTTGCCTCACGCCGCCTTCTTCATCTGCTTCTGATACAAGAACTCCAGAATCGCCGCGCGGCATTCGACGAAGTGGGGGTCGTGGGCCAGGGCGAGGCGGTCGCGGGGTTTGGGGAGTTTCACTTCGAGGATCTCGCCGATGGTGGCGGCGGGGCCGTTGGTCATCATCACCACGCGGTCGGAGAGCAGCACGGCTTCATCCACGTCGTGGGTGACCATCACCACCGTTGCGCCGGTCTTTTCCATCACGCCGATGAGTTCGTCCTGCAGCGAGGCGCGGGTGAGCGCGTCGAGGGCGCCGAAGGGTTCGTCCATCAGCAGGATCTGGGGCTCCATGGCAAAGGCGCGGGCGATGCCGATGCGCTGCTTCATGCCGCCGGAGATTTCGTGGGGCAGCTTCTGGGCGGCGTGGCTCATGTGCACCATCTCGAGAGCGGCGTTGGTGCGGGCCTTGAGCTTTTCCTTGCCTTCCTTGGTGCCGAACACGCGCTCGACGGCGAGGTACACATTCTCGAAGCAGTTGAGCCAGGGCAGCAGCGAGTGGTTCTGGAAGACCACGGCACGCTCGGGGCCAGGGCCGGCGATCTCGCGGCCATTGCACAGCATCACGCCCGAGGTGGGCAGGGTGAGGCCGGCGATGAGGTTGAGCAGCGTGGATTTGCCGCAGCCCGAGTGGCCGATGAGCGAGACGACTTCGCCCTTCCTGATCTGCAGATTGACGTTCTGCAGGGCGATGAAGCGGCCTTTCTTGGTGTCGAAGCTCATGCCGACGTTTTCGACTTTGACGATGGCGTTCATTTGAATTCTCCTCGGAGCGGTATCAGTTGGCGCCGTAGCTGAAGCGGCGGGCGATCAGCAGCAGGAGCTGTTCGAGCAGCAGACCGACGATGCCGATGACGAAGATGGCGATGATGATGTGCTCGACCTTGAGGTTGTTCCATTCGTCCCACACCCAGAAGCCGATGCCGACGCCGCCGGTGAGCATTTCGGCCGCAACGATGACCAGCCAGGCGGTGCCGATGGACAGGCGGATGCCGGTGAGCATGTAGGGCAGCACCGAGGGGAACAGGATCTTGGTGATGATCTTGAACTCGGAGAGGTTGAGCACCCGCGCCACGTTGAGGTAATCCTGCGGGACGCGCTGCACGCCCTGGGCGGTGTTGAGGATCATCGGCCAGATGGAGCAGATGAAGATCGTCCAGGTGGAGGCCGGGTCGGCGGCCTTGAACACCATCAGGCCGATGGGCAGCCAGGCCAGCGGCGAGACCGGGCGCAGGATGCTGATGATCGGCTCGAGCATGCTGTTCATGAAGGCGAAGCGGCCGATGATGAAGCCCAGCGGGATGCCCACCAGCGCGGCCACGCCGAAGCCGATGGCGACGCGCTTGAGGGACGACAGGATGTTCCATCCGATGCCCTGGTCGTTGGGGCCGTTGCTGTAGAAGGGGTCGGAGAACAGCACGACGGCGGCGTCCCAGGTTTTTGCGGGGCCAGGGAAGTCGGACGACTTCATGGCGACAAGGGCCCACAGGCCGATCACCAGCGCGAAGCCGAGGATGGGCGGGATGACCTTGCGGACGAAGTTGCCCAGGTGGGTGCCGAAGGAGACGGAATCGTCTGCCTTGGCGGGCGCGGCGGCGGCTTTGTCGGTGTGGGTCGTGGCGCCCATCTTGGAATCCTCTGTCTTGGTGACTTCACCCCGGACGACCGGGGCAGACTCGGCTTCGGGCCGGACGGCAACGAGGCCGGACGTTAGCGATGCAGTGGTCATGGTGATCTCCGTGATCTTCGTGACGGCGGGTGAGCCTGTCGGGTTGCGTGCGGGATTGAATCGGGGTTTGGGGTGGCGGGCCGGTGGTGCCAGCCCGCCCGCCGGTCAGGCCTTGATCTTGAAGCTGGCGGCGTACTTCTTCGGGTCCTTGCCGTCCCACACCACGCCGTCGATGAGCTTGGAGGTGCGGAAATCCGACTTGGGCACCGGTGCGCCGACGATGCTGGCGGCCTGCTTGTAGAGGTCGGTCTTGTTGATGGCCTTGGCCACGGCGAGGTAATCCACGTCCTGCTTGAGCAGGCCCCAGCGCTTGTGCTGGGTGAGGAACCACATGCCGTCGGAGAGGTAGGGGTAGTTCACCAGGCCGTCGTTGTAGAACTTCATGTAGTTCTTTTCGGACCAGCTCTTGCCCAGACCGTTTTCGTACTGGCCGATCATCCGGCTGCGGATCACATCCACGTCGGTGTTCACGTAGCTCTTGGCGGCAACGGTCTCGGCGGTCTTGGCGCGGTTGGCGGCGCTGGCGTCGATCCACTTGGAGGCTTCGAGGATCGCGCAGATCATCGCCCGGGCGGTGTTGGGGTACTTGGCCGCGAATTCGGCGGTGGCGCCCAGCACTTTCTCGGGGTGGTCGGTCCAGATGTCCTGGGTGGTCACCGCGGTGAAGCCGATCTTGTCGACGATGGCGCGCTGGTTCCACGGCTCACCGACACAGAAGCCGTCCATGTTGCCGACGCGCATGTTGGCGACCATCTGCGGGGGCGGCACGACGATGTTCTTGACGTCCTTGAACGGGTCGATGTCGTAGGCGGCCAGCCAGTAGTACAGCCACATGGCGTGGGTGCCGGTGGGGAAGGTCTGGGCGAAGGTGTATTCCTTTTCCTTCTTGGCGACCACCTTGGCGAGCGAGGCACCATCCACGGCGCCTTTGTCCCTGAGGCCGTTGGAGAGGGAGATGGCCTGGCCGTTGTTGTTGATGGTCATCAGCACGGCCATGTCTTTCTTGGGGCCGCCGATACCCAGGTGCAGGCCATACACCAGGCCATACAGCACGTGGGCGGCGTGGAGTTCGCCGTTGGCGAGCTTGTCGCGCACGCCGGCCCACGAGGCTTCCTTGCTCGGGGTGATCTTGATGCCGTACTTCTTGTCGAAGCCCATGACCGAGGCCATCACCACCGACGAACAGTCGGTCAGCGGGATGAACCCGATCTTCACTTCTTCCAGTTCCGGTTTGTCCGAACCGGCGGCCCACACGCCGCCCGCGGGAATCATCGTACCCATTGCCGCCATCCCTCCGAGGCCAGCCCCAGCCTTGAGAAAGCCGCGCCGGGAAAGGTTCATGTCGTCGAATTGCTTGCTCATCGCTCGCCCCTGATCGTGATATCAAAAATTCAAAAAAAAACGGGCGCCACATCTCCACGCATTAAACCGCGCGGGGATGGACGCCCTTGTCCAAGTGAGATCGCCTGATCAAGTCGGGCCGCCGTTGGACCGACGAAGGAAACTTAGCGAGGACTGTGCCAGTATCAATAAGTTATTGATTTATATACAACAGGCCGCAAAGCCCACCCACCTACCCCCTTTGAGGTAGCCCAAACCCCGCCATGCGACGCACTGTTGCAGTGCAACACCCCGAATTTCCGCACCACGTCGGATCATCCACGCCCGCCTGCCCGGCAATACCGGGCAGCGCCAGGTGTTAAAAAAGACTTCGGGGCGGAGCCGCCAACGCGCCTCCGCCCCGAGCCACAGCCCCGCACGCGGGGCCGATACCACTTAAGGGTTAGTTAAAAGCAACAGATTCGACATCTCGATGACATCCTGGGCCACGTCGGCCAGCTTGCGGCCCCGCTCCATCGCCAGCTTGCGCAGGGCGTGGTACGCCGCGTTCTCGTCGAGGCCACGGGCTTTCATCAGCACGCCCTTGGCGCGGTCGATGGTGATCCGCTCGGAAAGCTTGCGGGTAGCGTCATCGCGCTCGGCGCGCATGTGCTGAAAGGCTTCGAACTGGGCGATTGCCACCTCGACCACTGCGTCGAGGCGCTCAGGTGAAACAGAATCAACAACATACGACGAAACGCCGGCCTTCACGGCACGGCGGATCATCGCGGAATCCGCGTCCTGAGAGAACAGCAGCACCGGGCGCGGGCAGTCCCGGTTCATGATCGAGAGGTGCTCCAGGGTGTCCCGGCTGGGGGAATCGGCCTGGATGAAGATCACGTCGGGCTTGGTGCTCAACACCTGATCGGAGAGTTCAAGGGCACTCGAGAGCACCGCCGCAACCTGATGACCAGCCAGGGCGATAGCCGAACAGACATCGGCGGCGCGCTCACGGGAGGAATCGACAACCAGTACTCGTAGCATCGGAATTCAGGCCTGAAAGGGTACGACTTACCCGAGCAAAAAACACGCCACCCCGAGCCATGCCCCCCTTCCCCGACCCGCCTTTAAACCGTGCAGTCGAGGATCAGCACCGAGACATCGTCACCGGCGGACTGCCGGCCAAGATGGCGGGTAAGCGCCTGGCGCAGGCCGCTGACGCGACCGTTGCGGGGCGCACCTCGCAGCGACGCCTCCAGTCCGCGCATCCCGAAGGCAGCGCCGGTGGCATTCTCGGCCTCGGTGAGCCCATCGGAACACAGCACGATCTGCGAGGCCTCGCTCCAGACAAACTCCTCGTGGCTGATCCCTGCCTCCTCCGACGGGAGGATGCCGAGCGGGAGCTGGCGCGACACGAAGCGCTGTACCACCTGCCCTCCGTCGTCGATACGCAGCACGTCGGGCACGCCACCCACCCAGATCTGGCCCTTGCGGGTGCCGGCCTCCAGGCGCACCAGCGACGCGGCCACGAAACGCCCCTTGGGCAGCAGGCCGCACAGCAGGCTGTTGAGTTCGGTGACCAGCGCGGTCAGCGACTGGTTGCCCGCCGCCCCGCGGTAGAAGGCACCCAGCGCCGGCAGCACGCTCACCGCGGCCGCGAGGCCGTGACCGGTGGCATCGGCGAGCATCGCGTAAAGCGCCCCCTGGGGCGAGCGGGCCACCGCCACCACGTCGCCGGAGAAGTTGCGCGCGGGCATCACCGCGTACTGCACGGCGCCGTCGCGCAGCCAATCACTGCGGACCTGGCGCTCCATGATCGCCATGGCGAGTTCCTGCTCGCGCTCGGATTCGTCGTGGTAGCGCTGCAAGCGTGCGGCATCCTCGGCCAGCTGACGCTGGATACGGCGCATCTCGGAGATATCGCGCACCACGCCGATGAACATCCGCCGATTGGGCAGGGTGATGTCGGAGACGCCCAGCTCCAGCGGAAACTCGGAGCCATCCTTGCGCACGCCGGAAAGCTCGCGGATCTGGCCGATCACGTGCTTCCCGCCGGTGTCCAGGTAGCGGCTGAGGTAGCTGTCGTGCTTGTCCCGGTGGGGGTTGGGCATGAGCATCCGCAGGTTCTGGCCGACCATCTCATTGGCGGTGTAGCCGAAGATCTGGGTGGCCGAGCGGTTGACCGACAGGATGGTGCCCTTCTCGTCCGCCGAGATGATGCCGTCGATCACCCCGTTGGCCACCGCGCGCACCTGCTCCAGCGAGCCAGCCAGCCGGCGCTGCATGTCGAGCAGCCGGCGCAGCGCCTTGAAGCGTGCGGCAAAAACCGGGAAGGACAGCGGCTTGGCGAGGTAGTCGTCGGCGCCGACGTCCAGGCCGTGCACGATATCGCCCTCACCCGACAGGGCCGACAGAATGATGATCGGCACCCAATGGTCGTCGGCCATCGCGCGGATCTGCTTGATCGCCTCGAAGCCATCCATGCGCGGCATCATCAGGTCCATCAGCACCACGTCGGGGGATTCCATACGGAACAGCTCGACCGCCTCCACGCCATCGGTGGCGTAGATCGGCGTGCAGTTCAGGTGGGCCAGAAACGCCCCCACGATCGTTCGATTCGATGCAATGTCGTCTGCGACAAGCACCCGGAGTGGATTTTCAGCCATCAGCAGCTCTCTACCGTTGGCAGGCAGCAGCAGTGTGCCGCGACCTGGAAGATCGATCGGCGGCAGGCCACGCGGCTTGCCGGACGTCGGTTCATTGGGGCCATCACTGGCCAGTTCCCCGTTTGCTGCATACCCGCGGTACGGTCACGATGACGACGTTGCCCGGCGGAATGTAGGTCAGGCTCGCGAACGACAACTGGCGCGACAGGGCGATGCCCCGGCCATTGGGTGCAAAGGCCCGCTCCGGGTCGAAATCCAGGAATCGACGCCAGTCAAAGCCGGGGCCGTCGTCGGAAATCTCGAACACCCAGCGATCCTCGTCGCGCAGGATGCGCAACCGCACCACCTTCTTCTGATTCTCGGGCAGCGCCAGCCGGCTGTCGACCTCGTGCTCCCAGCGGTCGGCCTCGCGCAGGCGGCTCTTCTCGGCGAAGTCGATGCCCAGATTGCCGTGCTCGATGCCATTGACCAGTAGCTCGGACAGGCCCATCGCCAGGGTTTCCGGCTGCGGGCCGAGTAGCGCCACGAAGGACGCAAGCTTGTGGGCTTCGTCGAGCGTGCGGATGACGAACTCGCCCTCGCCAAGGAACCCCAGCGCCAGCGCGTGATCGGCCAGGTTGGCGCTTAGCTCCCGACGCGTCCGCATGTCGTCGAGGGCCGAGCGGATGATGGTCTGCAGGGCCTCGCCCTCGAAGGGCTTGGTGAGGTAATAAAAGGCGCCAGCGGCCAGACCTTCGCGAATCTGCTCGGGCGAGGTGGCCGCCGTCTGCATGATCACGGGGATCGACTGCAGGCGCTGGTCGGCCTTCATGCGGGCAAGCACCTGGATGCCGTCCATGCCCGGCATCATCCGATCGAGCAGGACCAGATCGAAGACCGAGTCGGGCTGCGCCAGTGCGGCCCACGCGGCCTCGCCGGATTCGACCATCACCAGCTCGAAATCCATCCCGTCCAGGTATTCGGCCACGATGTCGAGATTGAACGGCTCGTCATCCACGACCAGTATTTTTGCCACGCTCATCAAACCTCTCCCTGTGCCGCAAGTACGGGCACCCTGTCGTCGGTCCAGCCAGGTGCCGGCAACTCGACGATGAATTCCGCCCCGCAGGCGGCATTGTTCCGGGCGGTGATCCGCCCATGATGCGCCTCGACGATCTCGCGGCAGATCGCCAGGCCAAGTCCGGTTCCGCCCGCGCCCGTGCGGGTGCGCGAGCTCTGCGTAAACTTGTCGAATACCAGTTCCAGCTCGCCGGACGGAATCCCGACCCCCTCATCCGAGACCCCCAGCGCCACCGCGACCCGACCGTCTGGCAACACGCAGCGCCCGACCCGGACATGGATCGTCCGACCTTCCGGCGTAAATTTCACGGCGTTGGAAAGCAGGTTGCGGACAACCTGGCCGATCCGCATGCGATCACATCGGCACGGCGGGAGCGCCTGTTCGACCAACAATTCGACGCGCTGCCGCCGGGCTTGGACGGCCAGGTCGAACTCGGCGAGGACTTCGGACACCACTTCGGACAAAGCCGCGGTTTCGAGATTGAGCACCATCTGTCCGGCTTCGAGCTTTGACAGATCGAGCAGATCATTGACCAGCAGCAGCATCCGCTCGCCGGAGAGCCGGATACGCCCAAAGTAGTTGCGCAGCTTTTCGTGACCGGCTTGGGCGACCCGCGTCTCGCCCAGCTTGGCATAGCCCAGGATGCCGTGCATCGGGGTACGCAGTTCGTGGGACATGTTGGCGAGGAAGGCCGACTTGGCCGCATTGGCGGCCTCGGCAGCATCCTTGGCGGCCTGCAGATCTTTGGTGCGCTCGTCCACCAGTGTGGCCAGGTTGAGGTTGTGGTCGAGGATCTGTGCCTCGCGGGCCTTGGCGTCGTCGATGTCGGAGTGGGTACCGATCATCCGCAGCGCCCCGCCTTCGGCGTCCCGCTCGACCACCAGCCCGCGTACAAGGATCCACTTGTAACGCCCCGACCGGGAGCGCGCGCGGACCTCCATCGCGAGCATCGGGGACTCGCCCTTCAGGTGGACGCGCCGGGCCTCCAGCAAGGCGGGCAGGTCGTCCGGGTGGACCAACTCCGCCCAGCTCGCGTGCTCGTCCGGCAGCTCGTCCTTCCCGTAGCCAAGCATGGTCTTGCAGCGGTCGGAGCGGAACACCCGGTTCTCCGCGATGTTCCAGTCCCACACCCCGTCGCCGGCCCCGTCGAGGGCAAACTGCCAGCGCGCCTCGCTCTCCCTCAGGGCCAGTTCGGTCTCCTTCTGGTCAGTCATGTCACGGATGACCACCAAGGCGCCCCCGGTGGGCACCACGCGCAGCCGCGCCTCGAAATGGCGCAGCCGACTGGCGCCGCGCCGGGACGAATACTCGAGCCGCTGCAACCTGCCACTGCGCCCCGCAGCGTGAACCGCCATCAGGAAAGCGCGCGCGGTGCGGGCAGACAGCACCTCATCGAGCCGCTTGCCCATGAAGGCCTCGGGCGGCATGCTCAGATCGGGCGCATCGGCGTGGTAGCGCACGATACGCATCTCGCCATCGAGCTGAAAAAGCATGTCGGGCATGGCGGCAATCAGTGACTCGTTGGTGGCATTGGCCTCCTGCACGGCCCGCTGCTCGCGCTTGCGTTCGGTCACATCCTCGACGACGATCCAGCGGTGGGCACCGTCACTGCCGCCCACGATCGTCGTCATCACCGTCACCGGCACCCGTTTCCCGCCGCGATGGAGAAGCTCCTTCTCGTAGGCCTTGCCCCTTGCGCCAAGGCAGGCATCCACGACCGCCCGTGCATCCCGCGGAGCGTATTCTGAGGGTGTAAGCATGGGTGGCTTCTCGGCGCACAGTTCTTCTTCACTGTAGCCGACGATCCTGCAGAATTCCGAGTTGGCCTGCAGGTAGCGCCCCTTCCCATCCACCATGGCCATGCCAAGGGAGGCGTGGCGATAGAGCGCATCGAGGCTGGCGTGGGAATCGATGACCTCCTGCTGGGCACGGCGAAGTCCGGTTACATCGGCCATGGCGCCGGCAGTGCGCTCGGGCTGGCCGTCGGCGCGGAACTCGGTCTTGCCGGCCAGGTGGAACCAGCCGACGCTGCCATCGATCCGGCTCACCGGCAGTATGCTGTCGAGCGCCCCCTTGCCCTGCAGATGGGCGCGCAGGGAAATCAAAAACTCCCGCCGGATCGGCCGTGTCAGGTGACGCAGCAGGCCTCGGGCATCGCGCGGCAGCCCACCCTGCGGATAGCCAAGCAAGGTGTCACACCGGGGCGACAGGAACAGCCGGGACTGCCCGGCCTGCCATTCCCAGATCCCCTCCTCGGTGGCAGACACCGCCAGCTCGAAACGCATCTCGCTGGCGCGATACTCTGCAGTCATCAGATCGGCAAGCTCGCGGGCACGTTTCTGCTGCCCCGACAGGCTGGCCAGCAGAAACGCAAGCAGCCCACTGCCAGCCAACCCGCCCATCGCGGCCAGAGACGAAACGGCAATCATGTCGGCGGGCGGCGGCGGCGCGAGGGACAGGCGCCAGTTCCGCCCACCAAAGCTGGAGGTGCGGACCTCCACCGGGGGCAGCGGGGTGTCGGCAAGCGTGCTGTAGAGCAGTGCGGGCTCGCTGCCGGTTACATCCTCGACGCGCACCCCGTAGCCGGCGATGGCCGACTCGGCGAGCCCGTCGAACAAGCGACTCACATCGATCCCGAGGGCAATCAGGCTGTCCGCGGTCTCTCTCGGGGTCAGATCGTCCGCCGCGCGGGCGACCCGATACAGGATTACTGCGGAACCGCGCTGGGCATCGCCCAGCGCACGCATCATGATCGGCTCGGTCATCGCCATGCCATCGGAGCGCAGGGCGTCGTCGATGGCACGGCGCCGCCGGGGCTCGGCGTAACCGTCGTATCCGACGGCCTGGTTCGTCCGGGCGTCGAGAGGCCACAGATACACCACCGGATAAGCGACCCTCGCGCGGGTCGCATCGGGCTGCGGCAAGATCCGGACATCCCGCTCATGGGCCGCCGACAAAAGCGCCTCGACCGCAGCCACTCGGGCCACATCCACCCGCCGCACAAATCCGATCCCGACGACCTCGGGCAGGGCTTCGGTCGGTTTGAGGCCGGCCACGTAAGTTTCGTATTCCCGCTTCTCGACGAGGTTCTGGGCTGAGAACAGGCCCGCCACACCGCGCAGGATGAAATCCACCTTGCCCAGGCGTTCGTTGAGTTGGTGGAGCAACCGATCCGCCGCCGCAGCGTGATAGGCCTTTTCCAGATCCCGTTCGTGATCGCGCAGGTGCGCCCACATCATCGCGGTAACGAAGATGCCCAGCGCAAAGGCCGCAATGAACCAGCGGCCCTCCGCAAAAGGCGACGGGCCCTGTGAGCGGAGGGCCCGATCCAATCTTGAAAAGGAGAGGTGTTTCGGGCTCATTGCCCGAGGTGAACGGCCCCGCGCCATAAAGCTTGAGGGCTCGCCTCAAGCTTTGTCATACAGGCCCGATCAGGTGCAGCCGACGCCGTCCTTCACGCCAAACTTGCGCAGGATATTCTCGAGCGGACAAAAGCGCGTGAAGCCGCTCTGGAAGAGGTTGGCGCCTACGAAGGCCGTGAACCACAGGAACTTGCTGCTCACGAACAGGGGGCTGCCTTCCACGCCCAAGGCCAGCGAGATCAGCACGAAGGCGCCGGCGAAGATACGCACGAACTGGTTGACGGTGAGGTTCATGATGCGACTCCTTCGGTTGCAGCCCGCCGCTTGTGGGTGGCCGCGTAGTACAGGACGGGAATGACCACCAGGGTCAGCAGGGTGGACACCAGCACGCCGAACACCAGGCTGATCGCCAGCCCGTTGAAGATCGGGTCGTCGAGGATGAACAGCGCGCCGATCATCGCAGCCAGCCCGGTGAGTCCGATGGGCTTGGCACGCACCGCGGCGGCGTGGATGGTGGCCTCGGCAAGGCTCGTGCCTGCCGCCACCTGCTGGTCGATGAAATCCACCAGCAGAATCGAGTTGCGCACGATGATGCCCGCCAGCGCGATCATCCCGATCATGCTGGTGGCGGTGAACTGGCTGCCCAGCAGCGCGTGGCCTGGCATCACGCCGATGATGGTGAGCGGGATCGGCGCCATGATGATGAGCGGCACCAGGTAGCTGCGGAATTGCGCCACCACCAGCACGTAGATCAACACCAGGCCCACCGCGTAGGCCGCGCCCATGTCGCGGAAGGTCTCGTAGGTGATCTGCCATTCGCCGTCCCACTTGATCGCGTAGGCAGCGTAGGGGTCGTCGGGCTGGTGGATGAACCATTCGTCCAGCACGCCGGCAAGGCCCTCACCCGCCAGAGGCAGCTGCCTCACCTTGCTGCGGATGTCGAACATGCCGTAAAGCGGCGAATCCAGCTTGCCGCCCATGTCGCCGGTCACATACACCACCGGCAGCAGATCCTTGTGGTAGATCACCTGCTCGCGGCGGGTGGGCTGCACCTGCACCAGCTCGGACACCGGCACCAGCGCCCCGCTGGCTTCCGGCAGGCGCGCGCGGACCTTCATCTGCAGGATCTGCTCCACCGACGACAGCCGCTCCGGCGGCAGGGTGAGGCGCACCGGCAGCTCGTACTTGTTGTCGCCGCCATGCACCGGCGTGACGTTCTCGCCACCCAGCCCCAGCCGCACCACCTCGACGATGTCCGCCTGGGCCACCCCCAGGCGCGCCGCCTTGGCCTGATTGACCCGGAGCACCAGCTTGGGCGCGGCCTCGTCCACGGTGTCGTCCACGCCGACGATGTCCGGCGTCTCTTCAAACGCCTTGCGCAGCGTGCCGGCCACCGCCACCTGACCGGCGTAGTCCGGCCCATACACCTCGGCCACGATGGGCGACAGCACCGGCGGCCCCGGCGGCACCTCGACGACCTTGGCGTTGCCGCCATGTTTTCGCGCGATGGACGCCACCGCGTCGCGCACCGACACCGCGATCTCGTGGCTCTTGCGACTGCGCTGGTGCTTGTCCACCAGATTGACCTGAATGTCACCCATCTCCGGCAGCGCGCGCAGGTAGTACTGACGCACCAGCCCGTTGAAGTTGATCGGCGCGGCGGTGCCGGCGTAGGTCTGGAAGTCGGTCACCTCGGGCACCTTGGCCAGCTCGTCGCCGATCTCGCGCAGGACTTCGGCGGTGGTCTCGACGGGCGTGCCCACCGGCATGTCGAGCACCACCTGGAACTCGCTCTTGTTGTCGAAGGGCAGCATCTTCAGCACCACCAGCTGCACCACCGCCAGCGACACCGACAACGCGATGGCAAGCAGCACGCCGAACCACAGCTTCATTCGCGCCCGGCCACCGGTTTGAGCGTCGAGCAGCGGCGTCATGATGCGGCGGAACAGCGCCTCGAGGCGCCGGGTGAGCTTGTCCGGCCCGTGGTCGGACGACGCGGCATGCCCGCCGCTGGCCATCAGCTTGCCGGCCAGCCACGGCGTGACCACGAAAGCCACCGCCAGCGAGATGAACATGCCCATCGACGAGTTGATCGGGATCGGGCTCATGTACGGCCCCATCAGCCCGGAGACGAAGGCCATCGGGAGCAGCGCCGCGATCACCGTGAAGGTGGCCAGGATGGTCGGCCCACCCACCTCATCCACCGCCTTGGGAATCAACTGCCATAGGGGCGTGGCGGGTTCGAGCGTGTGCCAGCGGTGGATGTTCTCGACCACCACGATGGCGTCGTCCACCAGGATGCCGATGGAGAAGATCAGCGCGAACAGCGACACCCGGTTGAGGGTGA
The DNA here is from genome assembly GCA_041917255.1 of Zoogloea sp. Classification (GTDB taxonomy): domain Bacteria; phylum Pseudomonadota; class Gammaproteobacteria; order Burkholderiales; family Rhodocyclaceae; genus Zoogloea. The sequence continues at coordinate 84,845 of JAYRYA010000004.1, read as the reverse complement.
AACCCCACGCCCACGAGGCAAAAAGCGTGGCCGCCAGGGTGAGGGTGACCGCCGCGCCGACGATAACCGCCTCGCGCTTACCCAGCGCGAAGAACACCAGCAGCACCACCGCCGAAGTGGCAAACACCAGCTTGCCGATCAGCTTGTCGGCCTTCTCTGAGGCCGTCTGGCCGTAGTTGCGGGTGACCGTCACCTCGACGCCGTCGGGCACGATGCTGCCCTTGAGCTGCTCGATGCGGCGGATCAGCCCGTCGGCCACGTCGGCGGCGTTCTCACCGGGCTTCTTGGAGATCGACAGGGTGACTGCCGGGAAACGTCCTTCGGGCGAATACCCGGCCGGGTTGCCCACATCGAACCGGCCACTCCAGCCCTTGCCGAGGCCGTGCCACACGTAGCGCGAGGGCTGGTCCGGGCCGTCGATCACCTCCGCCACATCGGCCATCGTCACCGGACGGCCACCCGACACGCCCACCACCAGCCGGCGCACATCGTCGGCGCTCTCGATGTAGGTGCCGGTCTGCACCAGCACTTCCTGGTTGCGGTCCACCAATGCCCCGCTCGGCTGGGACGCGTTGGCCAACAGCAGCGCCCCTTTCAGATCCTGGGGCGTCAGGCCATAGGCGTTCATCCGGCCAGCGTCCATCAACACCCGCAGCACATGGCCGGGGCCGCCGATGGTGCTCACATCCCGCGTGCCCTTGACGCGCTTGAGCTCCACCTCGACCGCGCGCCCCACCTGCTGCAGATCGAAGGCCGAGCGCGCCGGATCGCGCGTCCATAAGGTGAGCGCCACGATGGGCACGTCGTCGATGCCCTTCGGCTTGATGACCGGTTCCGCCACACCCAGCTCGGGCGAGATCCAGTCCCGGTGACTGTGGATGGTGTCGTACAGACGCACGATGGCGTCCTGGTTCTTGACGCCCACCTTGAACTGCACCGTGATGATCGCCATGCCCGGGCGCGACACCGAATACACGTGGTCCATCCCGGCGATGCGCGACAGCACCTGCTCGGCCGGGCGGGCGACCAGCGCCTCCACATCCTTGGCCGAGGCGCCGGGGAAAGCCACCATCACGTCGGCCATGGTCACGTCGATCTGGGGTTCTTCCTCCTTCGGCGTGACAAGGGTGGCGAAGACGCCCAGCAGCATCAGCACCAGCGCGATGAGCGGGGTGAGCGCATTGCGCTGGAAGAGCGCCGCCGTGCGGCCGGCGATGCCCATCGGTCCGGAAGTCGTCATGATTCAGCGCGTCGCCCTAAGAAGACCAGCGCGTATCGGATCGAGCGCCACGACCTCGCCGCCGGAAAGCCCGGCCAGCACCTCGACGGAACCATCGGCAAGCGGGCTGCCAACCCGCAGCTGGCGCAGATTGAAGCCGCCCTTGCCGTCGGCCACATAAACGCCGGTGATCTCGCCCCGACGCAGGATCGCCCCCGCCGGCACCGCCAGCCGCGGCGCATCGCCGACCACAAAATGCACCCGCGCCGCCATACCCGGCACCACGCCGGCTGCATCGGCAGGCAGGCTTACCCGCACCCGCGCGGTGTGGGTGCGCGGATCGGCGGAGGGCAGCACGGTGATTGCCGCCGCCTCCAGCCAGCGGCCGTTTTCGGGGAACTCCACCTTCGCCTTCAGGCCGGTCTTGCCCAGCTCGGCGAGGCGCGACTGGGGTACGTCGACCACCGCGCGCAAGCCACCGGGCTCGTAGATCGTCATCAGCGGACGCCCCGGCTGGGCCATCTCGCCCGCTTCAGTGAGGCGCTGGGCGACCACGCCGTCGATGGGCGAGGTGACCGTGGCAAAGCCGCGGGATGCATCCACCTGGGCCCGCGCCGCCTCGGCCGCCTTCAGCTGGGCGGCGGCAGAATCGGCGGCCGCCTGGGCCTGATCCACCGCGGCAGCGCTGATGAAGTTGCGGGATTTCAGGCTGCGGGTGCGCTCAAGGCTGGCCTTTGCCTCAACGGATCGGGCCTGGGCTGCCGCCACGTTGGCGGTAGCCGCAGCCACCGCCTGATCGGCCTCGCGAGTGTCGATGCGCATCAGCACGTCGCCGCGGCGTACCCGGGCGCCGGCATCGACCCGCGCCTCCAGCACCCGCCCCTGAACCTGAGCGGCCACGGTGGCCTGGCGGATCGCCTCGATGGTCGCCTCGCTGGCGTAAGTCTGGGCATGGGCCTGCAGGCCGATTCGCACGGTACGCACGTCGCCCGATGCCGGCGCAGCCGCGGTCGCGATGGGGGACAGCGCCAGCACTGCCGCAAGCAGCCCGGACGCGCGAAGCAATCGGGAAGGAGTGTATCGGAACATAATATAAGGATACGCTTATATTATGTTCCGTCAAGCGGGAAGCACCCGCAGCGGGCGAAAACGCGGCCTCAGGCCGCCAGATCGAGCGTGGCCAGTCGGCGCACCACCCCTTCGACGCAGCGTCCGCCTTCGAGGAAGACCAGATCGGGGAAGGCCAGCATCCGGGCAATCGCAATGCCGCGCCCATGGGGCTCGACCGAACGCTCCGGATTGAGGTTGAGAAAAGGCACCGGATCAAAACCCTCGCCCTGATCGCGGATCAGGAAGCGCACCTCTCTCGGACGCAGCTCTACCCGCAGGTAGGCAAAACGCTCCAGGTAGGCCGGCGCATCGAGCAGGCGCTCGACCTCGTTGCGCCATGCACCGCAGCTCATCAGCTCGCCCTTGCGCACAAAGCCCAGCCCCAGGTTGCCGTGCTCGACGGCGTTGAGCATCAGCTCGGATAGCGCGATCTGCACCATCTCGGACTCGGGGCACAGGCCCGCCACCAGCTGCGACAGACCGGTGACATCCTCGAGGGTGCGGAACGGGAAATAACCGCCCGCCGGGGCGCTCACCCCACCCCACGGCAAGGCCAGCGCCGCCAGCAGCGCCTGATGTTCGAACGGTTTGACCAGAAAGCCCGACACGGACGCCAGTATCCCGGTCTCCACGGCCAGCAGATCCTCGGCTTCCAGCAGGACGACGACTTGCACGCCGGCCTCCTTGAGGACAGCCAGCAACGCGACGAAACACTCCCCCGACCACGCGTCGACGATCACGCGGTCGCCGACCTTCAGTTCATTCGCGAGACGCGCACCCGCGTCTGTACAGGCAAGCTGCCTGCACTCATGTCCGGCCGGCGCCAGCCAAGCCTCGATCTGCTCCGCCAACCGGGGATCGTCCCCCACCAGCCAGATGCGACTCGCCATCGAACCCCAGACCTCCCCTGACTCAGCCGGCCGACGCAACACCGCCAGCCCCCGCTGCATAAACCGCCATCGCCTGCACCACGCCAGAGTCCTCGCCCACGGCGGTGACCAGTTCGATCCGGCAATCGGGATGCTTGGCCTGGACCGCCTCGATCAGCACCGGCACGTCACGCTTGAGGTGCCCGCCCTGGGCCAGAAACAGCGGCACCACGCGCACCACGCCCGCACCGGAGGCCGCCGCCGCTTCCACAGCGTCGGCCAAGGTCGGGGTCATCAGCTCGAGAAACGCCACGCTGACGAGCGTGCCAGGCCGAAGGCGACGAACCTCGTCGGCCACCCGCTGAGCGGGCTGAGCCCAGATCGGATCGCGCGCCCCGTGGGCAAACAGTACGATTGCTTCCTGCGACATTCATCACTCCTGGGTCTGGCCGACTCACCGGCACAGACCATCTCTCAAACCGACCAGTCCCATCGGGACCTGCATTGAAGGGCGACAATGCCCTCTCTGGAAGCAAGCCAGTCTTTACAAGATGTTAAACCGTGAAAAGCCTTGTCCATGCTCAAATCCGCATTCCCGCCCAACTTCCTGCAGCCGCGTGTGAAATAGTCCCGGTTGCCACTCAATTCATGACTAAAGTTATAGCCTTGATTGCCGTCGCCGCAGCGCTGACCGCCAACGCCCACGCCGGATTCCGGCCCGAAGCCGTACCCGGCGGCGTCGCCGAGATCCATGTTGCGCCGGCCGGTTCGTCCCGCCCCGAAGTCCGCTTCGGCGGCCGCCCGGTGCTTGTCCAGCTGCAACGGGATGGCTGGCACGCCCTGGTGGGCCTGTCCCTCGACACCCCCATCGGCGACCAGACCCTCGAAATCGGCCCCGAAGGTCAGGCCCGCAGTGTGAGCTTCCCGGTGACCCCCAAGACCTACCCGGTCCAGAAGCTCACCATCAAGAACCCCAGGATGGTCACCCCCGACCCCGCCGACGTGGCCCGCATCGACGCCGAACGCAAACGCCAGCTGGACATCCGCAGCCAGTTCCGCGACGTGCCGGTAACCCGCGCCGACCTCACCCTGCCCGCCGAAGGCCGCCTGTCGAGCCGCTTCGGCCTGCGCCGGGTGTTCAACGGCGAACCTCGCGCGCCCCACACCGGGCTCGACGTGGCGGTGCCCACCGGTACCCCCATCCGCGCCCCGGCCGACGGCGTCGTCACCCTGGTGGACGACCTCTACTTCAACGGCAAGACGGTGTTCGTTGACCACGGCCAGGGCTTCGTCACGATGGTCTGCCACCTCAGCGACACCACGGTGACTCCCGGCCAGCCGGTGCGACGGGGCGAGACGCTGGGCCTGTCCGGGAGCAGTGGACGCGCCACCGGCCCGCATCTGCACTGGAGTGTCTACCTCAATGGCGCGGCAGTGGACCCGGCGCTCTTCATCGCCCCGCCGCCAGCGCGTTGATCGCGCGGGCCGCGGCAAACATCCCGACGCAAGCCGTCACGGTGACGATCGAGCCGAAGCCGGCGCAGTTTAGGCCGGCCGGCCCCGAGGCGGGCAGATCGCAGGCCGCGTTGGATGCCGGGTAGCGCAGCGGTTCGGTGGAGAACACTGCCTCCACGCCAAACTTCTTCTTCGCGTCGCGGGTGAAACCGTGGCCCTTGCGCAGCTGGCCGCGCACCTTGGCGAGCAGCGGGTCCTGGATCGTCCGCGACAGGTCATCCACGCGGATCTGGGTCGGGTCGATCTGCCCACCCGCCGCGCCGCAGGTCACCATCGGCACGCCGGCACTGTGGCAGAAGGCGATCATCGCCACCTTCACGCGCACCGAATCGATGGCGTCGATCACGTAGTCGAAGCCCCCGCCCAACAGCCCGGCGCAGTTCTCGACCGTCACGAAGTCATCCACCACCGCCACCTGGCAGGCCGGGTTGTAGCCGGCTATCCGCTCGCGCATCGCCTCCACCTTGGCCTGGCCGAGGGTCGCGTCGCTGGCGTGGATCTGGCGGTTGATGTTCGACTCGGCCACGTGGTCCAGATCGATCAGAGTGAGCCGCCCGACGCCGCTGCGGGCCAGCGCCTCCACAGCCCACGACCCCACCCCGCCAATGCCCACCACGCACACGTGCGCCGCCGCCAGCCGCGCCCGACCGGCGTCGCCATACAGGCGCGCGAGGCCGCCAAAGCGGCGTGAGTCGTCGGGAGCGTCGAGATCGGAAGCGGCGAGTTCCATGGTGGCAGGCTTTGTGGGAGGGCGCGCAAATATAACCGAGCGGGCGATAATCGCGGCCATCCATCACCTCCACGATTACCTCCCATGCCCCGCTACAGCCACATCCTGTTCGACCTCGACGGCACCCTCATCGACTCCGCCCCGGCGATCCTCGCCAGTTTCCGCGACGCATTCACCCGCGTCGGCGTGACGCCGATGATCGCCATCGACGACAGCATCATCGGCCCGCCGCTGATCGAAACCCTGCAACTGCTCGCGGGTTCCACCGACGCCGCGCTCATCGAGCGCCTCGCCGACGGCTTCAAGGCCAGCTACGACACCGAAGGCTACAAGGCCACCGCCCCCTACGCCGGCGTGGGTGAGATGCTCGCCGGACTCAAGGCGGCCGGGCTCAGCCTCGCCATCGCCACCAACAAGCGCATCCACCCAACCCGGCTGATTCTCGAACACCTGGGCTGGCTGGGCCACTTCGACCACATCTACGCCCTCGACCTGTTCTCGCCGCGCCTGCCCCACAAGGCGGCGATGATCGAACGGCTGCTGGCCGACCACGAGATCCCGGTGGCCACCTCGATCTACATCGGCGACCGCAGCGAAGACGGCGAATCGGCCGATGCTAACCACCTGCCCTTCCTGGCGGCCACCTGGGGTTACGGCAGCATCGCGTCGGCAGAAATGCCACCGCACTGGCGCGCAGCGACCACCCCGGCGGCGATGCTGGCGGCATTGCTGGCCGACTGAACCCGAATAGCATTGTCGGTAGAGATTCGCTAGACTCGGGCAACTTGCAGATTTTTGCATTCATCCGTCAGGCCCCAGGCCGTTGCCCAGGAAGACCCCGATGCGCGCCCCCCTTCTCCGCCCTCCCGTCGCCCGCCACGGTCTTGGCCCGGCACTTCTGGCCACCTTGCTCATCGGTCTCCTGGCCAGCGCCCCTGCCGATGCCCGTCGCGTGGGCGGGGGACGCAGCAGCGGCATGAGTCGCTCGCTCACCCTGGACGAAACACCGATCCGCCCCGTGGCCGTCCGCGGTGCCACCCTCCACAACGCCAATGTGCAGGCGCCGCAGTCAGCCGCCTTTCCCTTGGCGGACATTGGCCGCGAGAGCGCGTTCCTGATCCGCCGCGCCCAGCTCGAATCCCAGCTGGAAGCCCGGCACCAACGTCTGATGATGGCCCAGCGGAAGGCCTCTGGCAGCGACGGCGGCAGCGCAGCCGAAGCCAGTGCCGCACCGCTTCCAAACCCGGCGGCGAATCCACCCGCGCAGGCGCCGGTGGCCACCGAGCCCTCGGCACGCCCGGCGCGCAGCGCCGATTCCGACTTCAACCGCTTCACCGCGATTCCCGTCGTCACCACCACCTGCGAGATCAAGCCGGTGATGCGCGACGACGACTACATCGCCTGCGGCGCCACGCCGCCCGAATCCCCCATGGGCAATCGGCGCTGATCCCGCACCGGCAGAATAACCCCCTCTTTTCCCCCCTGTTCCGCCCTAAGCCCTTCCACCGCCACGCATAACATCGTCCCCATCCTCCATGGAGCGACGATGAAAGCCGTGATTCTCGCGGGTGGCCTCGGCACCCGCATCAGCGAAGAGACCGTCAACCGCCCGAAGCCGATGATCGGCATCGGCGGTCGCCCCATTCTCTGGCACATCATGAAAATCTACTCCGCCCACGGCATTCACGACTTCGTTATCTGCTGCGGCTACATGGGCTATGTAATCAAGGAGTACTTCGCCAACTACTTCCTGCACATGTCGGACGTCACCTTCGACATGACCCACAACCGCATGGAGATCCACGAACGCCACGCCGAACCCTGGCGCGTCACCCTCGTGGATACCGGCGACACCACCCAGACCGGCGGCCGCCTTGGCCGGGTGCGCCAGTACGTGCAGGACGAGGACGCCTTCTGCTTCACCTACGGCGACGGCGTGGCCGACATCGACATCAGCGCCGAAATTGGCTTTCACAAGGCCCACGGCAAGCTCGCCACGGTGGCCGCGGTGCAGCCCCCAGGCCGCTTCGGCGCCCTCAAGATCGCGAGCGGTGGCTGCGTCAGTGCCTTTGTCGAGAAGCCCCTGGGCGATGGCGGCTTCATCAACGGCGGCTTCTTCGTCCTGTCGCCCAAGGTGCTCGACTTCATCAACGAAGGCGACCAGACCATTTTCGAGGGCCCGGTGCTCGCCCAACTCATCGCCAGGAAACAGCTCGCCGCCTTCCAGCACACCGGCTTCTGGCGCCCGATGGACACCCTGCGCGACAAGACGCTCCTCGAAGAACTCTGGCAGCGCGGAGAGGCCCCATGGAAAACCTGGTGACGCCTGCCTTCTGGCGCGGTCGGCGGGTCTTCGTCACCGGCCATACCGGCTTCAAGGGCGGCTGGCTCAGCCTGTGGCTGCAGGAGATGGGCGCCGAAGTCCACGGCTTCGCCCTCGCGCCGGCCACCGATCCAGCGGTCTTCGACGTAGCCGCCGTTGGCCGTGGCATGCACTCCACCATCGGCGACGTGCGCGATTACCCTGCGCTCCTCTCCGCCATGCAAACCGCCCGGCCCGAGATCGTCTTCCATCTGGCTGCCCAGCCGCTGGTGCCGCTGTCCTACGAAACCCCGGTGGACACCTTCGCCACCAACGCCATGGGCACCGTCCATCTGCTCGAAGCCTGCCGCCACGTGGCGGGCATCCGCGCGATCGTGGTGGTCAGCAGCGACAAGTGCTATGAGAACCGCGAGCAGCTGTGGGGCTACCGCGAGACCGACCCGATGGGCGGCCATGATCCCTACTCGGCCAGCAAGGGCTGCACCGAGCTGATCGTCGCCAGCTACCGCCGATCCTTCCTCGCTGCAGCCGACATTCCGCTTGCCAGCGCCCGCGCCGGCAACGTGATCGGCGGCGGCGACTGGACACCCAGCAGGCTGGTGCCCGACGTGCTGACCGCATTCACCACCGGCCAGCCCGTCACCCTGCGCAGCCCCGGCGCGATCCGCCCCTGGCAGCACGTACTCGAACCGATCTCCGGCTATCTCCTTTTGGCCGAGCGCCTGGTGGACGACGGCGCCGCCTTCGCCGAGGGCTGGAACTTCGGCCCCGACGAAACCGACGCCCGCAGCGTCGCGTGGGTGGTGAAGCAGCTCGCCGAAGGCTGGGGCCCCTCCGCCCACTGGGCCGTCGCCACCACACCCCAGGTCCATGAGGCCCACACCCTCAAGCTCGACTGCACCAAGGCCCGCGTCCGCCTGGGCTGGCGCCCCCACTGGCGGGCCGACGAAGCCGTGGCGCGCTGCCTCGCCTGGTATCAGGCCTGGCAGAACGGTGCCGACATGCACCGCTACACCCTAGACGAAATCGCAGCGTTCGGAAACAACCCATGAGCATCATCCGCCAGACCCTCACCCCCGGCGCCGACGGCAGCCTTCAGCTGGATCTAGCCGCCCACCCCGAGCTCGCCGGGCAGGACCTCGAAGTCATCGTCCGCCCCGCCCGCCCCGCTACCGCCCCCCGCGACTGGCGCCCCGGTCTCGACCCGGTGCCGCCCTCCGGCAAGGTGGTTGGCGATCCCGAAAAGAACGCGATGATCGATGCGGCCCTCGACGCCTGGCTCACTACCGGTCGCTTCAACGACGCCTTCGAAGCGCGTCTTGCCGAATTCGTCGGCACGCGCTACGCCCTCACCGTCAATTCCGGCTCGTCGGCCAATCTGGTGGCCTTCTCGACCCTCACGTCCCCCAGGCTCGGTGATCGCGGCATTCGGCCGGGCGATGAAGTCATCACCGTTGCCGCCGGCTTTCCCACCACCGTCAACCCGATCATCCAGAACGGCGCAGTACCTGTCTTCGTCGATGTCACCCTGCCCGGCTACAACATTGACGTGACCATGCTCGAAGCGGCCCTGTCGCCGCGCACCAAGGCGGTGATGATCGCCCACACCCTGGGCAACCCCTTCGACCTCACCGCCGTAAGCGCCTTCTGCGAAGCCCACGGCCTGTGGCTGGTGGAGGATTGCTGCGACGCCCTCGGCTCCACCTGGAAAGGCCGCAAGGTCGGCACCTTCGGGCATCTGGCCACCCTCTCGTTCTACCCCGCCCACCACATCACGATGGGCGAAGGTGGCGCGGTGCTCACCAGCGACCCGACCCTCCGCCAGATCGCCGAATCCTTCCGCGACTGGGGCCGCGACTGCTGGTGCAAGCCCGGCTGCGACAACACCTGCGGCAAGCGCTTCGGCTGGCAACTGGGCAGCCTGCCGCCGGGCTACGACCACAAGTACTCCTACAGCCACATCGGCTACAACCTTAAGATCACCGACATGCAGGCCGCCTGCGGGCTGGCCCAGCTGGATCGGCTGGAAGGCTTCATCGCCGCCCGCAAACGCAACTTCGCCCACCTCACCGCCGCGCTGGCCGACGCACGGGATTTCCTGGTGCTGCCGGAGGCCACGCCCGGCAGCGATCCGTCGTGGTTCGGCTATCCCATCACCCTGCGGCCGGAGGCCGGCGTCAATCGCGTCGACCTGCTGCAATACCTCGACCAGCACAAGATCGGCACCCGTCTGCTGTTTGCCGGAAACCTCGTCCGCCAGCCCTCGATGGCGGGGCGCAACTTCCGCGTCGTGGGCGAGCTGCCGGTGGCCGACCGCATCATGCAGGACACCTTCTGGATCGGCGTGTGGCCGGGGCTCACCAGCGTCCAGCTCGACTACACCGCCGAAATGATCCGCCGCTTCGTCGGCGTCGATTTCTGAGCGCCCACGTCGCCATGGTCGTCAGCAGCCACCGCGCCTGCCCCTTGTGCGGCAACCCCACGCCGGACGAGCTGGGCTGGATCCACCTTCCCCAGATCAGCGGCTCGCCGCTTCCAGATGGCTACCGGCTGGTGGCCTGCACCCCTTGCGATTTCGCCTACGCGGACACCCCGGCACCCCAATCTGCGTACGACACCTACTATCGGACCCAGGCCAAGTACGGCGGCCCAACCGGCACCGGCGGCGGGATCGACGTCGCCGATCGGCAGCGCCTGGACGAACTTGCCGACCGCCTGACGGCCTGGCTTCCCGGGCACGAGGCGCGGGTCCTCGACATCGGCTGCGGTGCCGGCGGACTGTTGCAGACCCTGCAGCGGCGGGGTTACACCCACGCCGAAGGCATCGACCCCGATCCCGCCGCCGCCCAGGCGGCCCGCCAACGCGGCCTCACCGTGCACACCGGGCTTGCCGCCGAAACGCCCACGGTGCTCGCGGGGCGGCAATTCGACCTCATCGTGCTGTCGCATGTGGCCGAACATCTGCGCGACTTCGACGCGTTCGATCATCTGCCCGCGCTACTCGCCCCCGGTGGCACGCTCTACGTGGAAGTGCCCGATCCCCGACACTATCGCTGCGGCGAGCGGCCGCCGTTGTATTACGTCGATAGCGAGCACATCAACCACTTCAGCCCCCACGCCCTCGCCCGGCTGTTCTCGCGGATGGGCCTCCAACCCCGCAGCTTCACGGAGACGCCCCTCACCCTCGCCGACGGCACATCCTATCCGGCCCTGGCCGGCATTGCCGGCGCGGCGACCGGCGACACCGGCGCCACCCCGGCCCCAGACATGCTGCCCCGCCTGCGGGACTATCTCGCCGACAGCCTGCGGCGCACCGGATCAGCCTGGCGCATCGCGCCCCCCCTTGGCCCCGGCCCGGTGCTGGTATGGGGCGCTGGCTCGTGGGCCCAGCGCCTCACCGGCCAGGGTGCCATCCCGATTCAGCAAGTCTGCGCCTTCCTCGACAACGCCCCGAACAAGCAGGGCCTCACTTTCGCCGGCAAACCCATCGTCTCCCCCGCCGAGGGACTAAGTCGTCACCCGGACGCGCAAGTTCTTGTCTGCGTTGCCGTAAACCCGACTCAGATCGTGGCGGAACTGCAACGCCTCGAACCGGGCCACCCTCGCATCCCGCATTTCTTCACCGACCGAGCATGAACGCATCCGAACGCATTGCCGACTGGCTCGCCGATCACGGCATCGAACAGGTGTTCACCGTCACCGGCGGTGGCGCCATGTATCTGAACCAGGCCCTCGGCACCCATCCACGCCTCACGTGCACCTTCATGCACCACGAGCAGGCGTGTGCGATGGCTGCCGAAGCCTACGCCCGGGTGTCCGGAAAGCCGGCCGTGGTCATGCTTACCACCGGCCCCGGCGGCATCAACGCCCTCAACGGCGTGTTCGGCGCGTTCACGGACTCGATTCCGATGGTGGTGATCAGCGGTCAGGTCAAGCGGGCCACCTGCCTCGACTACACCCCGGTGCCCGGCCTGCGCCAGCTCGGTGACCAGGAAGGGCCGATGATCGCCATGGCCCGGCCGGTCACCAAGATGGCCGAAAGCGTCGGCAGCCCCGAAGCCCTCGCCGACCAGCTGCCCCGCGCCTTCGCCCTGGCCACCCAAGGGCGCCCGGGCCCGGTGTGGCTCGACATCCCGCTCGATGTGCAAGCGGCCGAATGCGCGCCCCTGCCCGCAGCCCCGGCCCCCGCCACGCCGATCCATCCCGACCTGAGCGCACACTGTGCCGCCCTCGCCACCCGCCTCCGCACCGCACATCGGCCGCTGATCCTTGCCGGCACCGGCGTGCGCCTCAGCGGCGCCGGGCAGGCACTGCTCGACTTTGCGGAAGCCCACGGCATTCCCGTCGCGACGGCCTGGACGCACGACCTCATCGCCAGCGACCACCCCCTGTTTGCAGGCCGCCCCGGTACCATCGGCACCCGGGCGGGCAATTTCTGCACCCAGAACGCCGACTGCGTCATCGTCATCGGTTCGCGACTCAACATCCGCCAGGTCAGCTACAACTGGGCCAGTTTTGCGCGACACGCTTTCGTCGCCCAGGTCGACATCGACCCGGCCGAACTGACCAAACCCTTCGTCCAGCCCGACCTGCGGATCGGCGCCGACGCCAGCGTCTTTCTCGACGCCCTGACCCTCGCCTGCGCCGACGGGCTTCCGGACTTCTCCCCGTGGGCCGCCTGGTGTCGCGACATCGCCCGGCGCTACCCCACCGGCGGCCACCCGACGGACGGCGCCCAACTCCACCCCTATGCCCTCGTCGAACGGGTCTTCAGCCAGCTGCGGGACGACGACATCGTCGTCTGTGGCAACGCATCGGCCTGCATCCTGCCCTTCCAGGTGGGCCAACTGAAGGCCGGCCAGCGCATGTTCAGCAACTCGGGCTCCGCCTCGATGGGCTACGACCTCCCTGCCGCCATCGGCGCCGCGCAGGCCGCGGGCGGGCGGCGTGTCGTGTGCTTTGCCGGCGACGGCAGCCTGCAGATGAACATCCAGGAGCTTCAGACCGTCAAGACGCTCGATCTGGATATTGCCCTGGTGCTCATCGACAACGGTGGTTACGCGTCGATCCGCCAGACCCATGAGAACTTCTTCGGCCGCATCGTCGGTGCGACCCCGGCGTCGGGCGTCGAGTTTCCCGACTTTGCCCGCATCGCCCAGGCCTACGGGCTGGATGCGGTCAGCGTCACTGCCGCCAACCTGCCCGACCTCGATGCCGCGCTCGACCGACGCGGCCCGGTGCTCATCGCCGCTCAGGTCGACCCGCTGCCTGGCTTCGAGCCACGCATCAAGTCGCGGGCGCTCCCGGAGGGCGGTTTCGCCACCCCGGAGCTGGACGACATGTTCCCATTCCTTCCCCCGGACGAACTCGCCGCCGTGCGCACCGAGGCAGCCGCCATCCGCGCGCTGCCGCGGAACGGAGCCGGATCATGACCGCGCCTGACTTCCCGTCCCTGCACGTCGAAGACGACACCGACCTGACCGCAGCCGACCGCAGCGGCGTGCTGATCTTCGGCTGCGGGGGCTTTGCCCGTGACGTGCGCGCTGCCGCCGAGGCAAACGGCATTCCGGTCGTCGGCTTCGTCGTTTCGGCGGGCACCCCCGGCGCCTGTGACGGCGTGCCCGTCGCGCCGCTCACCGGCCTGCCTCCCGGCTGGACGGACCGCCCGCTGTGGATCGGCGTCTTCAATCGCGAAGCGGTGTCGGATTACGCCGCCATCATCGATGCCTGCCGCACTGCCGGTTTTGCGACGCCGCTGCTGCCCCAGCAGTATTACGCCACGCTGGCCGAATCCCTGGGCTGGCGCTACTGGCTGGCCGACCGGCGCGCCTACGCCGCGCACCACCAGGCGCTGACCGACGTCTTCGCACAGCTCGACGACACCGAGAGCCGCACCCGGCTCGCCGACCTCCTGCGTTTCCGGCTCGGGCACATCGCCACCATTCCCAACGCGCCCGACGCTGGCGCCCAGTATTTTCCCGACTTCCTGTGCGCGCTTGCCACCGAGCCGATCGGCTTCGTGGACGTCGGGGCTTACGACGGCGACACCCTGGAATCGGCCGCCCGGCATCTTCCTGTACGCGAGGCTTGGGCGTTTGAACCCGACGCCGACAACTTTCCCCGTCTCGCCGAACGTGCCCGCCACCTGACGCCCCAGACCACCTGTCTGCCCTGCGGCGTCTCATCGATCAACGGCACGCTCGCCTTTGCCGGCGGACACGGAGAAGCCAGCGCACTCGGCGCCGGTGGCAACACCCGCATCCAGGTCGTCAGGCTGGACGACTGCCTGCCCAACGCGCGGGTGGACTATCTCAAGCTCGATGTGGAGGGCCACGAACTCGACGCACTGAGCGGTGCCGCGGCCCTCATCCGCCGGTACCGACCGCTCCTCGCGATCGCCGGCTATCACCGCTGGGACGACCTGTGGCGAATCCCCGAGTGGATCGCCGGGCTCGGACTGGACTACCGCCTGCGCTTGCGCATCCATGCCCACAACGGATTTGACGCCGTCTTTTACGCGTACTGAGGTTCGCCATGAACAACGCCATCTTCGAAAACCTCTTCATCCTGGAACTCGCCAACAACCATTGGGGACGGCTGGAGAGAGGCCTGCGCATCGTCAACGACTTCGCCCAGGTGGTCCGCTTCAACAACGTGCGAGCGGCGATCAAGCTCCAGTTCCGCGACGTGGATCACTTCATCCATAAGGATTTCCGCGGCCGCGACGACATCCGGTACATCAAGAAGACCCAGGACACCCGGCTCACCAAGGCCGAATACCGCACCTTGGTGCGGGCCATCAAGGAACGCAACTGCATCCCCATGGCCACCGCCTTCGACGAAGCATCGGTCGATCTGTGCGACGAACTCGACCTGCCGATCATCAAGATCGCCAGCTCCGACATCAACGACTGGTTCCTCATCGAGCGCATCGCCGAAACGCGCAAGCCCGTCATCGTCTCCACCGGTGGCTCGTCCCAGAAGGATGTGGACGACATGGTGAAATTCTTCGCCAATCGCAACATCCCGCTGGCGGTCAATCACTGCGTCTCCATCTACCCCAGCGAAGACGACGAACTGGAACTCAACCAGATCGACTTTCTGCGCCAGCGTTACCCCGAGAACGTCATCGGCCTGTCCACGCACGAATATCACGACTGGACTTCCTCGATGCTGCTCTCCTACGCCAAGGGCGCCCGCACCTGGGAGCGCCATATCGACATTGCCGAAGACGGCATTCCCGTCTCGCCCTACTGCTCGCTCCCCCACCAGATCGACGAGTGGTTCAAGGCCTTCCACAAGGCCATCGAGATGTGCGGCGGCACCGGCACCACCAAGCGGGTGCCCAAGCGCAAGGAAACCGAATACCTGGACGGCCTGGTGCGCGGCATCTATGCCCGGCGGGATCTGCCGGCCGGCTATGAATTCCACGTCCAGAACTCCGAGGAGGATTTCTATCTCGCGATTCCCCTGCAGAAGGGACAGCTATCGTGCCGCGAGACAATGAACGGCCTCAAGCTGACTCGCGGCGTCGGCAAGGATTCGCCCCTCACCATCGACGACGTGGACAGCCCCTACGCCCAGAGCGAATCCCTGCGCAAACTGATCTTCAGCCGCGGGCTGTAACCCCTGGCGCCCCAGTAGCCCCAGCTGCCCCGCTCCTGGCCATGCTACCCGACCCCCGTCACCCCGCCGTCCAAGGCCGCCTCGCCGAGTTGCTACCGCATCTCGACGCGGCCGCCTTCGCCGGGCGGACGGTGTTGCTCACCGGCGGAACCGGATTCTTCGGCTACTGGCTGCTGAGCCTCTTCGATCTCCTCACCCAGCGCGGCATCGACCTGAAGGTGCGCGCCCTTTCGCGCCAGCCGGACGACTTCGCCGCCCGGTCACCGCGGCTCGCCAGCCGCCCGTGGCTCAGCTGGGTCAAAGGCAACGTGCGCGACTTTCGCGACAAGGCGCCCATCGATTTCGTACTCCACGCCGCGACCGACACCGACGCCGACGCCCACCGCCAACCCCTGGCGATCATGGACGACATCCTGCTCGGCACCCGCCACACCCTGACGCACTGCCACGGTGCCGGCGCAACGCGGATGCTCTATGTAAGCTCGGGTGCCGTCTATGGCCCGCAACCCACCCATCTTGAACACCTCGCCGAGGACACCCCCTTCGCCTGCGACGCCTGCCATCCCGGCAGCGCCTACGGCGAAGCCAAACGTGCGGCAGAACAGTGGAGCCTGCAGTTCGGGCTGGCCCACGGCATCAACATCCCGGTTGCCCGCTGCTTCGCCTTCGTCGGCGCAGGTCTGCCGCTGGACGGCCACTTCGCCATCGGCAATTTCATCGGAGACACCCTCGCCGGACGCCCCATCCAGGTCGCGGGCGACGGCACGCCGCTACGCAGCTACCTGTACGGCGCCGATCTGGCGATCTGGCTCCTGCAGCTACTCGCCCGCGGCGAACACGGGCGCGCGTACAACGTGGGCTCCGACCGCGCGATCTCAATCGGAGAACTCGCCGAGACCGTCCGCCACACCCTCGCCTCTCCCCACCCTGTACACATCGCCCACCAGGCCGCCGACAACGCCCTCCGCAGCCGCTACATCCCGGCCACTCAACGTGCCCGCGGCGAACTCGGCCTCGATACCTGGACATCGCTGCCGGACGCCATCCGCCTGACCGCCGAAGCCCTCGCCACCTGAATCCGATCATGCCCAAGCTCTACGACACCCCGCGCCGCCCTTATTACATCGAGGCCCCCGCCTACCGCCGCACCTCGGCCGGCATCAAGGTGCTGCACCTGCTGTGTCACGCGCTCAACCGCGTTGGCGAGAACGCTTTCGTCTTCCCGACCGTCACCAACCCCGCGCTCGACACGCCCGTGCTCTCCCCGGAGATTGAAGCACAGCATCGCGAGGCCGGGCTTGAGCCGATCGTGGTCTATCCCGAAATCGTGCCCGGTAACCCACGCAACGCCGGATCGGTGGTGCGTTACGTCCTCAACCGCGCCGGCCTGATCGGAGGGGAACATGCCTTCGCACCCACCGAACTGGTCTTCAGCTATGGGCGCAACATCGTGCCGCCGGGTGCAGATCCGGAGAACATCCTGTTCCTGCCGCCGATCGACACCCGCTGCTTCCACAACCTCGACAACCCCGACGACCACCGGCGAAGCGGTGTGCTGCTTTATCCGGGCCGACACCAGGCCGGCCTCGCGCGTTATCCCGAACTCGCCGCCCGCGCCACACTCATCACCGGCAGCTGGCCCGAAACCCACGAAGAACTCGCCGCCCTGTTCCGCCGCAGCGAGGCGGTTTACTGCTTCGAATCCACCGCCATCGCGCTCGAAGCCACCCTCTGCGGCTGCCCCGCCATCATCCTTCCGTCGCCCTATTTCAACGGCGTCCTCCTGAGCGCCGAGGAACTCGGCAACGACGGCTTCGCCCTCGACGACAGCCCCGCCGAGGTCGAACGTGCCCGCCAGACCGTCGGCCGCATGGCGCAGACCTATCAGGCAACCGAAACCCGCTTCTGGCAGCAACTCGAGCGCTTCGTCGCCCAGACCCAGGCCATGCCGGTGCATGCCTGCCCGCCCAAACCGGCCGACAGCCCCGCCCAGATCGAAGCCCGCCAGCGCTACGACACCTGGCGCGCCCGCCGCACGCTGCAGGAGATCGACGCCCAGCTCCTCGCCGAGCGCATGGTGCTCACCTGGAAGAACCGCCCGGGCATCCACCTGTTGATGGCCGTCCATCCGGGCGAGGAAAACCTCCTCGCCGACACCCTCGACAGCCTCGCCGCGCAGCTCTACCCCGATTGGCTGCTCACCGTCGCCACCGTGCTGCCCACGCCCGACGGCCTGGGCGACATTCCCAACCTGCAATGGCTCGCCCTGCGCGACGCCGCCCACATCGACTACGTGCTCGACGAGATGGCCGCCGCCTCGCCCGGCAGCTGGCTCGCCCGCATCGAGCCGGGCGTCACCTTCGAGCCGCACACCCTGCAGGTCGTCGCCGACTACATCAACCTTCGCCCCGACTGGCGCCTCATCTACACCGACGAAGACACTCGCGAGCCCGACGGCCGCTACAGCCAGCCGTGCTTCAAGCCCGACCTCAACCTCGACCTGCTGCGCGCCCAATCGTACTTTGGCAGCTTCGTGGTCGTCGCCAAGGAAACCTTCCTGGCCGCCGGCCGCTACGGCAGCCACGCTGGCGCCGAAACCTACGATCTGTCCCTGCGGGTGCTCGACCACGCGGGCGAAAGCGCCATCGGCCACATCGACCAGATGCTCGCCCACCTTCCCCGGGCCTCGTCGCGCACCATGAATCCAGGTGCGGAGAAAGCCGCCCTCGCCAACCACCTCGCCCGCCACGGCCTCGACGCGGTGATCCACGACGGCGCATCTCTGGGAACCCGTCGCGTGCAATATCGATGGGGCGACACGCCGCTCGTCAGCATCGTCATCCAGACCCGCGACCGGGAGGAATATCTACGCCCGCTGCTCGACAGCATCGCCACCCGCACCGCCTATCCGAATTACGAGATCGTCGTCGTCGATAACGACAGCACCGACCCGGACGCCGTCGCCTTCCTGCGCAGCCTCGGGACCGACGCCCCTGGGGCCGGGCGCTGCCGGGTGGTGGCCTGTCCAGGCGAGTTCAACCACGCCCGCGGCGCCAACACCGGCGCTGCCGCCGCGCTTGGCGACTACCTGCTGTTCCTCGACAACGATACGCATGCGGTGCAAGACGAGTGGCTCGACCGCCTGATGGACATCGCCAGACGGCCGGATGTCGGTATCGTCGGCCCGCGCCTCACTTACCCCGAGACTGCCAAGGTTCAGCACACCGGCTGGGTGCTGGGCCTGCGCGGCAGCGCCGGCAGCCCCTGGAACAACGACCTCGAGATCACCGATCCGGGCTACATGGCCCGCGCCCTGTGCGACCAGAACGTCAGCGCGGTGTGCGGCTCCGCCCTGCTGGTGCGGCGCAAGTTGTTCGAACAGCTGGGCGGCATCGACGCCGAAGGCTTCCCGCTCTCCCACGGCACCCTCGACCTGTGCCTGCGTGCGCACCAGGCCGGCGCCAGGATCGTATGGACGCCCTACTCGATGCTGGTCCACTTTGATGCCGTCTCCCTCAAGGCCCGCCAGCGCAAGCCCGACGGGATGCTCGCCGACCTGCTCGGCGCCATGGCCGCCAATGATCGCCTGCTCGAACGCTGGCTGCCGAAGCTCGCCCACGACCCGGCCTACAACCGCAACCTGAGCCTCGCCGACCCCTTCAAGCCCGAGCACGTCGCCCCCATCGACTGGGACACCCACTTCCATGACCGGCCCCGCATCCTCGGCGTGCCGCTCACCGGCGGCGCCGGCGAATACCGCCTGCGCGCCCCGCTGCGCGCCATTGGCCAGGCCGGCCTCGCCCAGACCATGATCTGCGAACCGCCAAAAGCCTTCTCGGTGCGCATCCTGTCGCCCATCGAACTGGCCCGCGCCGCACCCGACGCGATCATCATGCACCAGCCCCTGGACGACCCGCAGACCGACGCCCTCGAAGCCTACCGGCGCTTCCTGCCGCACGTGCGGCGCATCATCACCATCGACGACCTCATCACCGCGCTGCCCAAGAAGAACTCCTTCTACAAGGCCGGGTTCAAGGACGCCCGCCCGCGCCTGCGCCGCACCCTAGGCCTCGCCGATCGGCTTGTCGTGAGCACCCGGCCGCTGGCCGACATCTGCGCCGACATGGTCGACGACATCCGCATCATGCCCAACTGCCTTGAAGGCGCCCTCTGGAACGACGTCGCCCCGCCACGCCTGCCGCGCAAGAAGCCGCGGGTCGGCTGGGCCGGTGCCCAACAGCACCTGGGCGATCTCGAGCTCATCTACCCGGTGGTCGAAGCCCTGGCCGACGAGGTGGACTGGATCTTCATGGGCATGTGCCCCGAGCCGCTCAAGCCCTTCGTGCGCGAGTCCCACGGCTTCGTGCAGGATTTCCGCGCCTATCCCCAGGCCCTCGCCCGGCTTGATCTGGATCTGGCCATCGCCCCGCTCGAAATTCACGCTTTCAACGAATGCAAGAGCAACCTGCGCCTGCTCGAGTACGGCGCGATGGGCTGGCCGGTGATCTGCACCGACATCTACCCCTACCAGAACGCGCCCGTCACCCGTCTGCCCAACGAGCCCGAAAAGTGGATCGGCACGATCCGCGAACAGCTCGCCGACCCCGCCGCACTGCAACACGCCGGGCAAGCGCTGCAGGCCTGGGTGCGCGACGGCTACATCCTCGAAAACCACGCCACAAGCTGGTTTGCAGCCTACGGCCCGTGAAGGTCGTCGCCCCCAACCCCGAAAGCATATCGCCAACCGGCCGGAAACCCGCGCCGATTCGTGATTTTTGATGCTAAAGCTTTGATTTTCTGAGCCGCTATCAAAAGCCAAGCGGTAATCCGCAAAACAATTGCGATACACAAAAAATCAAAAATGTCAACGATTTTTCTAAAGTAGCGCCACACAACTCCGTTAATGATTTCAACGGCGGTTGCCTTACACACACCGGGCAAGGCGAACCAAAGTTAAGCCTAATCGCTTATCTTGAACGGAATTAAGGAGAACCAAAATGGCTGCCACTATCAATACCAATGCGATGTCGCTGAATGCACAACGCAACCTTTCGTCATCCCAGGCCAGCCTGGCGACTTCGGTCCAGCGTCTGTCCTCTGGCCTGCGCGTCAATAGCGCAAAGGACGACGCCGCCGGTCTGGCGATTGCCGACCGCATGAACTCCCAGGCCAAGGGCTTCGACGTTGCGATCCGCAACGCCAACGACGGCATCTCCATGGCGCAGACCGCCGAATCGGCGATGCAGGCGGTTACCGACAACCTGCAGCGGATGCGCGAACTGGCCGTCCAGGCTGCCAACGGCACCTACACCTCGGGTGACCAGGCCAACCTCGACACCGAATTCCAGCAGCTGCAGTCGGAAATCCAGCGCGTCGTCGGTGGCACCACCTTCAACGGCCAGAACGTCCTGAACCTCACCTCTGCAGTGAGCTTCCAGGTTGGTGCAGGCACGGCAACCACCGACACCATCACCGTTCAGGGCAGCGCAGTGACCCTGTCCGGCGTGTCTGCCGCGGTGTCCGGCAGCGTCTCGAGCGTCGGCGCCGCCACCGCAGCGATCGCGAGCATCGACACCCAGATCAACAATCTGAACACCGCCCGTGCCACCTGGGGTGCTGTCCAGAACCGCTTCAGCTCCGTCGTGCAGACCCTGTCGGTCGCCTCCGAAAACGCGCAAGCGTCCCGCGGCCGGATCATGGATGCCGACTTCGCGAAGGAAACCGCCAACATGACCCGCGCCCAGATCCTCCAGCAGGCTGGCACCGCGATGGTCTCGCAGGCCAACAGCATGCCCAACAACGTGCTGTCCCTGCTCCAGTAACACGATCAAGACGCAACCCTGACGAGCGCTGCCGCCCACGGGGCGGTGGCGCCGCCAGCACAAGGGGGAGATGAGCATGAGCATCCAGCCAGTTGGCACAAGCACCGCGCAATACGTGCCACCCGTCCAGTCCGCGACGGGCGCCGGCGCCTCCCGCGCATCCGAGAACGCCGCAAGCACCGCCGCGGTTCAGGCAAGCCAGAACACCACCCAGACCGGCAAGGCGGCGCCCCCGAGCAACGAACAACTCAACCAGGCGGTCAAGCAGATCCAGGACGTCATCAAGCAGACCGCCAACAGCCTTCAGTTCTCCATTGACGAGGACCTGGGCGTCTCCATCGTCAAGGTGGTGGACACCGAGTCCAAGAAGCTCATCCGGCAGATCCCCTCCGAAGAGGTGCTGGCGATCGCCAAGGCGCTCGACAAGCTCCAGGGACTGCTCGTGAAGCAACAGGCCTGACCCAGACACCCCAAGCCGCCAGCCCCTCCTCTGGCGAGCATTCGATCCCACCCTTGTGGTGGGATTTTTTTTGCAGACGCGAACCGGACGATTGAACCTGGCACGCGTCATGCATTCCAAGTAGCAACGCGCGGCTGTGCTCAAGTTTTCCTGGGGATGGTCGTAATTTCTGCCAATCGCATCACCGCATCACAAGGGGTCCATCATGGCCACAATCTCATCAGCTGGCGTCGGCTCGGGCATTAACGTCGAATCGCTTGTCAGCTCGCTGATGTCTGTTGAAAAACAGCCCCTTACGAAACTCCAGACGCGTCAGAGCAGCTACGAGTCAAAGATCTCCGCCCTCGGAACGCTCAAGAGCGCCCTATCGACCTTGCAAACTGCCGCCAAAGCCCTGACACCGGCAATCGGCAGTTCCGCAGCGGCATCTTTGTCCGCTTACAAGGCAACTCTTGCCGATTCGACCATCGCAACGGCAACAACGACCAGTTCTGCGGTCGCCGGCACCTACTCGCTCGAAGTCACTACCCTGGCCACCAACCAGCGCCACGCACTCGGTAAGACCTACGCGGCCGGGGATCCGGTCATCGATTTCGGCGCGGACAGCACCCGCACCCTCACGTTCACCAAGGGCAGCACGACAAGCACCGTCACCATCGAAAGTGGTCAGAACACCCTGGCCGGCGTGCGGGATGCCATCAACAAGGCCGATGCCGGCGTCAGCGCATCGATCGTCACAGACACCAGCGGCAAGCAGAACCTGCTGCTCACCGCCACGGACGGCGGCACATCCAACGCAGTCACCATCGGCGGCACCGCAACCTTCATCGATCCGGCGGCGCCGGGCAGCCCGATAGCCGCTTCCGGCGCGTTTACTCAGACGCAGGCGGCCACCGATGCCGTGGTCAAGATGCAAGGCATCTCGATTGCCACCAAGGGCAACAAGATTACCGATGCCATCGACGGCGTGAACCTGGAACTCACCAAGACCGGCACGACAACGCTCTCGGTCACCCGGGACAACACCGATCTGAAAAGCAAGCTCGACACCTTCGTAAGCGCGTACAACAGCCTCAACAGCTCGCTGAAAAGCCTGGGCGCTTACAACGCCACAACGAAGACCGCCGCAGTGCTCAATGGCGATTCGACCTTGCGCAGCGTTCAGTCTCAGGTGCGCAATGCCATCAGCAGTGTGCCCGACGCCCTGAGCAGCGCCACGTTCAAGACGCTCAGCGACATCGGCATCGCCTTTCAGAGCGACGGCAGCCTGAAGATCGACAGCACCAAGTTCGACAAAGCGGCGAGCACCAATTTTTCGGCCACGGCGGAGGTGATCGGCGCATTCGGCAGCACCCTCAAGACCACCACCACCAATTTGCTTGCCAGCAATGGCGTCATCGCCAGCCGCACCGACGGCCTCAACAGCAGCATCAAATCGATCGGCAACCAGATCGACGCCTACGAGACTCGCCTGACCTCCATCGAGAAAACCTACCGCGCCAAGTTCACCGCGCTGGACACTGCCATGACGAGCATGACCACCACCAGCAGTTACCTGTCGCAGCAACTGAGCATTCTCAGCAACATGGCCAGCAACTAACCCCGACCGGAGAACAATTACATGTCCTTTGGACTCGCGGCCCGTCGTGGCGCCGCTGCCTACAGCGCCATCGGCGTCGAGACCGGCGTTTCCACCGCCGACCCCCACAAGCTGATCCTCATGCTGTTCGAAGGCGCCATCCTGCAGGTCGGAACCGCCGCCATTGCCCTCGACAACAAGGATGTCCCCGCCAAGGGAACAGCCATTTCGAAGGCCATCGAGATCATCCTCAACGGCCTCAAGGTCAGCCTCGACTACGAGGCTGGCGGCGATCTCGCCCAACGCCTGGGCGCGCTCTACGACTACATGACACAGCGGCTTCTCTACGCTAACCTGCACAACAGCCGGCCTGCGATGGATGAAGTCACTCAACTGCTCACCGAACTGAAAGAAGCCTGGGCCGCCATCGGTAATGCCGACCAGGCAGGCCAATAGATTGCCGGAGACATCTTCATGAGTTCCCTCGCCCTCCTGGAACAGATGAGCAACTACTCCACCGAAATGGTGGATGCGGCACGCGCCAACGACTGGGATCGCCTGACGCGCCTTGAAAAACAGGTCGCCTCGCTGCGCGACCGCATCGGCGTCGAAGAAGCCCTGGCCTTCCCCAGCCGCCCCCGACGCATGTCCGAAGACGAACGCGCACGCAAGATCGCCCTGATCCGGCGCATCCTCGACGACGACAAGGAAGTCCGCGTCCACACCGAACCGTGGATGGACAGCGTCCGCCAGATGCTCTCCGGCGGCGTGCGCGAACGCAATCTGCGCAACGCCTACGGCGACAACAACGGCGACGCCTGATCCAATGCTGGCGGGCTGACGAGGCCGTCATGATCCCCGGCGATCTCGCTGCCCGCCTCCGGATGCTCACCGAGGCGAGTTTCTTCCAGGGCGAGCCGACCGTCGCACCCCTGGCCCGCGTCAAGCGCATCTCCGAGCATCTTCCCGACTTTGCGCCCGGCCAGCGCATCGTCGCCAACCTGCAGGCCACCAGCGCCGACGACACCTTTCTCGCGCGCGTCAATGGGCGTGAGGTCACCCTGGCCCTACCCCAGTCCGTCAAGGCTGGCGACACCCTCGAACTGATCGTCAGCCACGTCACGCCCCGGGCGGTCTTCGCCACCCTTGCCCAGCCGACAACCGACACCGCAGCAGCCGCCAGCCGGCCTGCCCTCAGCCAGACCGGCAAGCTGATCAGCTTTCTCCTGACGGGCCAGCCCGCCGCCGAAACCGCCAGCCTTGCCGGCGGAGAACCCCTGCTCGCCTCCCCCCCCTCGCCGGGCGCCGGCGCCGCCCAGCTCGCCGCCAGACTCGGCAACGCCGTCGGTCAGAGCGGGCTGTTCTACGAATCCCATCAGGCCCGTTGGCTGGCCGGCCAGGTCGATACCACCAGCCTCAAGCAGGAGCCCCAGGGTCGTTTCGCCGTTGCCCCGGCCACCGCCGAGTCCGCGAGCGCATCCGTCACCGTCGCGACAAACGACGCCACGGTCGCCACCACGCAGCGCCCCGTCGCCGACAGCCCGTCGCCCATCCCCGAACGCCTCCTGCCGCTGGTCCATCAGCAACTCGACGCCATCGCCACCCAGCACATGGTGTGGCAAGGTCAGGTGTGGCCCGGACAGATGATGGAATGGGAGATCGAAGACCCAGAACAGGATCGCGCCGCAGCGGAAGAAGGCGCCGAACCCTACTGGAATACCACCCTGCGCCTCACCCTGCCCGGCCTGGGCGGTGTCGAGGCGCGGCTCCACCTCACCCCTGCCGGCGTCGCCATGCGCCTGATCGCCGACAGCGACAGCACCCGCAACGCCCTCGACGCGGGCCAGCAACAGCTCGCCGATGCCCTCGCCGCCGCCAACGTG
Source organism: Zoogloea sp. (assembly GCA_041917255.1). Taxonomy (GTDB): domain Bacteria; phylum Pseudomonadota; class Gammaproteobacteria; order Burkholderiales; family Rhodocyclaceae; genus Zoogloea. The sequence goes on along the minus strand of JAYRYA010000004.1, from coordinate 59,709 downwards.
CCCCTCACCGGCCTCGTCGCCGAACGCCGGAGCACGCCGTGAACCGCCCCGAGCACCCGGGAGAACAGCGCGCCGAGGCCGTCGCCCTCGCCTACACCGCGGGCCAGGCGGCGCCAACCGTCGTGGCCAAGGGCCGCGGCCTGATCGCCACCGAAATCATCAGCCGAGCAAAGGACGCGGGCGTTTACGTCCACGAATCCCCCGAACTGGTCGCCCTGCTCATGCAGGTCGATCTGGACGCCCGCATTCCACCCGAACTCTATGTGGCGGTCGCCGAGCTGCTGGCCTGGCTGTACGCCATCGAGAACAACCAGACGGGCACCAAACCGCTCACCAAATGAAAACGGCCCCGATACCGGGGCCGTCGCACGCAAACGCCAGCGTCACCGCCAGCCAACAAACCGCGCTTACTGCTGGGGCGGAACGTAACCGCTGACCTGATCCGCACCGCCGCCAAAAAAGTAACGCTCCATCTGTTCGGCCAGATACTTGCGGGCCCGGGCGTCCATCAGGTTGAGACGGTTCTCGTTGATCAGCATCGTCTGATGCCGCACCCACTGCTGCCAGCCTTCCTTCGAGACGTTCTCGAAGACACGCTTTCCCAGTTCGCCGGGAAGCGGCGGGAGATCCAGACCTTCAGCCTCGCGGCCGAGCTTCACACAATTGACCATCCGTGCCATGTTTCACCTCATGAGTTGGGGATGCCGGCGCGAGCAGACCCTCGCCGGCAGGTGCCGTGATTATAGAGTCAGCGCGGGCTTTGGGCGATTGAACCAGGTTACTCCACGGTCTCGCCGATCGCTTCCTGCGCGAACTGCCAGCAGTTGCCGCCCAGCGCCTTGGCCAGGTACATCGCCCGGTCCGCCGCGCCGATCAGGCTTTCGGGCTCGCGCCCGCTGGCACTGCTGAGGGCAATGCCGATGCTGGCCGTCACCCCCGCCGGCTGACCGTCAAACGTGAAGCTCAGCCCGGCGATGCACACGCACAGTCGGCGGGCGAGTTCGGAAATCTCGCTGGCAGAGGCCGACGGCACGAGAATCGCGAATTCATCGCCGCCCAGCCGGAAGAACATTTCGTTGCGCCGGACCACCGCCCCGAGTTCTCTCGCCAGATCCACCAGCACCTCGTCGCCGGCCTGATGCCCGAAGCTGTCGTTCACCGGCTTGAAGCCGTCCAGATCGATCACCAGCAGCCCGACGCATTCCCGATGGCGGTGACTGTCGGCGAGCATCCGCGCCAGCTCCTCGTGAAAGCGCCGACGGTTGTACAGATTGGTGAGGGGATCGCGCTCGGCCATATGCAGCAGCTGCCGAGCCACCTTACGCTGCTCCGTGACATCCTCGAAAACCCAGATTCGCCCGAGGGAGCGCCCCCCGTCCGGCCCCGGTACAACCCTTGAGAAATCGGTGACGATCCGCCCGTCGCCGAACAGGATCTCGTACGGCTCGCTGGGCGCCCGGTGACTGAGCACATGATTGACGTGCTCCATGTAAGCCTCGGGATCGGCCACAAACTGCAGCACATGCTGCTGGATCACCACATCCCGCACGCCGACATAGCCGTCGCCGTCGGTCATGCGCCAGATCTCGTAGAGGGCGCGATTGCAGTAGACCACACGCCGGTCGGCGTCCATGAACAGGATGCCCATCCGCACCACATCGAGCAGGGCAGACAGGCGCGAACGCTCCTCGTTGCTGCGCCGCAGATAGTGCTCGGACAAGGCCTGGGCGCGGCGCAGGGCAGCAACGGTTTCGAGGAGCTTGAACTCGGCCTCCTTGCGCGCCTGCACATCGCTCATCGTGACCCGCAGCCCGAGCAGCAGCCCGTTGCCGTCGCGGATCGGATGCCAATGGCAGCTGATCCACTGCACACCGCGATTGCCGCTGACGAGCCTCAGCTCGAATTCGCTGATCTGCCCATTGGCCAGCGCCTGGCGAATCTGATCCCGGCAGTAGCTTCGGTCGCGTTCATAGACGACCAGATCGATGAAGTCACCCTCCAGCACCTCTGCTGCGGTGCGCCCGGTGTAGCGCTCGATCACCTGACTCACCCAGAAAAAGCGCCCGTCCCGATCGACCCAAGCCTCTAGGCTGAGACCATCCACCACCGCCTGCTGGAAATACTGGCCAATATCCGACGCCGGCTGCGCCGCGGGATGATCGCCGGGCTCGCGCGACACGAACGGCGCCTCCCGACGCGCGGCAAGTTCAGCCTCGCAAGTGGCAAGCCGACGACGCAGAAGCGCCGTGTAAATCCCACCGGCCGTCCCGAGCATGGCGACCAGCCCGGCGCAGAAGCGCCGTGTAAATCCCACCGGCCGTCCCGAGCATGGCGACCAGCCCGGCGCAGATCGTAACGACGGGAGAGGCGAACGGCTCGGGCAGCGCGGCCCAGGCCGGCGCTGCCGACGTCACGAGCCCCAGGCCGGCGCCAGCCTGCAGGCCGATTCGTGGCAGAAAAACCGGGCGAAGGAGTCGGAAACTCACACAGTCACTTTCGCGGCAGCGCCGCTCACAGCATTTTCATGAAAACCTTGGAGCGGCGGCTCACGTCGTACATCTCACGCTTCTGCCGCGGAAGATCTTCGGGCGGCGCCTGGCGGAAACCCCGCTCCCGGAACCAGTCGGAGGTACGGGTGGTGAGCACGAACAAGCGCTCGACGCCTATCGCCCGAGCCCGGGACTCCATGCGCTTGAGCAGCATCTCGCCCAACCCGGCCCGGCGATGCTCCGGCACTACCGCCACGCAGGCCATTTCGGCGGCACGCTCGTCGATGAACGGATACAGCGCCGCACAGCCCACCAGCACACCGTCGTACTCGACGACAGTGAAACGCTCGATCTCGGCCTCCAGCCGCTCGCGGCTACGCCGCACCAGGGTGCCATCGGCCTCCATCGGGGCGATCACTGCGCCCAGCGCGCCTACATCCTCGATGGTCGCCTCACGCAGGCGGAACAGCGGATCGCGGGTCACCACAGTGCCCACCCCCAGCGGAGTGAAAAACTCCAGAAGCAGGCCGCCATCCTTGTCCCGGTCGATCAGGTGAGCACGGCCGACGCCCTTGCGCACCGCGCGGATCGCACAGGGCAGATAGAGGTCCAGATCCTCGGTCATTCCCTCCCCGGCCTTCAGCATGGCTTCCGCATCGTCGGCGGTGGTCGCCTCGATCAGGCTGCCGTGCTTGTCCAGCAAACCCGGCGCATCGCACAGGTAGATCAGTTTCTCCGCCTTGAGGGCAATGGCGACGGCCTCGGCCACCGCCTCCATGCTCATGTTGAAGATCTCCCCGGCGGGCGACACGCCGAGGGACGACATGAGCACCACGTTCTGTTGATCCAGGTCGGCGGCGATTTCCTCGGCGATCACCTTGCGCACCGCCCCCGTGAAACCGTAATCGACACCATCCACCACCCCCACCGGCTTGGCAGTGACGAAGTTGCCGCCCGTCACGCGCATGTAGCTGCCGGCCATCGGGGTATTGGGCAAGCCTTGCGACAGCAGCGCCTCAACTTCGATACGGGTGACCGCCACCGCCGCCTTCACGCATTCGAGCGCTGCTGCGTCGGTGACGCGCAGACCGTTGTGATAGCGCGGCGTGAGCCCGCGCCGGGCCAGCTCGGCCTCGATCTGCGGACGCGCGCCATGCACCAGCACCAGCCGCACGCCCAGGGCTGCCAGCAGATTGCAGTCGTAGGCGAGCTTCTCGGCCAGCTGGCCGGCAGCCACCTCGCCGCCAAAGCCGAGCACGAAGGTCTTCCCACGGAAGGCGTGGATGAAGGGTGCAGCGGCCCGCACCCAAGCTACGAAACGCTGGGAAAGATCGTTGTTCGGTACGAGCGCTGGCGAATTTTCGGGTGAGTTCACGGGTTGTTCCACAGCCATGGAGAGAGATCGGACAAACGGTCTTCCGGGTCAATGCGTCAGGGCCGATTCGAGCTTATCGACCAGAACGCGCAGAATCTTTACTCGAGCATAATATTTGTTATCGGCCTCGACGAGGGTCCAGGCGGCGTTTTCGGTGCTGGTGCGGTCGATCATGTCGCAGACCGCGGGTTCGTAGAGCGGCCACTTCTCGCGGTTGCGCCAGTCATCCGGAGTGATCTTGTAGCGCTTGAAGGCTTCTTCTTCCCGCGCCTTGAAGCGACGCAGCTGTTCCGCATCGCTCACCGACAGCCAGAACTTCACCACGATGGCCCCGGCCGACACGAGCTGATCCTCGAAGTCGTTGATCTCGGCGTAGGCGCGCATCCAGTCTGCCTCGGTGCAGAAACCCTCGACCCGCTCCACCAGCACCCTGCCGTACCAGGAGCGGTCGAAGATCGCCACCTTGCCCTTTCGCGGAACCCGTCGCCAGAAGCGCCACAGATAGGGCTGGGCGCGCTCCTCGTCCGACGGCGCGGCAATCGGGATGACGTGATACTGGCGGGTGTCCAGCGCGGCGGTGACACGGCGGATCGCCCCACCCTTGCCAGCCGCGTCCATGCCCTCGAAGACCAGCACCAGGCTGCGCTTGGCGAAAGCCTCGCTGCGCACCGCCATCGCCAGCCGGCCCTGAAGCTTTTCGAGCTGGGCCTCGTAGTCTTTCTTGTCCATCGGCTGATCGAGCACCAGCGCATTGAGCAGATTGCGCTCGTCCGGCGCAGCCACCAGCGGCGCCGCGGTCTGGCGCGTGCGATAGCCCTTGCGGACGAACTCGATGCGCCGCTGCAGCCGCTCAAGGAGCGTCCTGCCCACGTGCACCGCACGGTATTCCGGGTCGCTGCCGTCGACGATCACCCACGGCGCGATGCCCGTGCTCGTGCGCCGCAGGACGTGCTCGGCCACCTCACGGTAGCGGTCGTAGTGCTCGTAGATTTCCCAGTCGGCCTCGCGCACCCGCCAGCGGGTATCCGGGTTGGCCTCCAGCGCCTTGAGGCGTTTCTTCTGCCCTGCCCGGGAGAGATGGAACCAGAACTTCACGAGCACCACGCCCTCTGCGGCAAGCATCGCCTCGAAGCGGTTGAGCTCGGACAGGCGCTGATCCAGATGCGCCTTCTTCATCCGCTTGAAGCTGCGCTCGTTGATGGGCTCGGAATACCAGTTACCAAACAGGATGCCGATCTTGCCCTTGGCCGGCAGCGCCCGCCAGAAACGCCACAGGAAGGGCCGCTGACGCGCTTCGTCGGTGGGCTGGTCGAAGGCGTGCACCTCGATGTGGCGCGGGTCCATCCACTCGTTGAGCAGATTCACCGTCTCGCCCCGGCCGGCGCCGTCAATCCCGTTGATGAGGATCACGGTCGCAAAATCCTTGTGTTCGAGCAGGTCGAACTGGGCACTCAGCAGATCGGTGCGCAGCTGCGGCTCGATGGCCGCGTATTCGTCCTTCGACAGCGTGTGGCCCAGCTCGGCAGACTCAAACATCGGCTTCTCCCGGAAAATCCCCCCACAGAGTCTGCATCGCCGCGATGGCCGCAAGGCCGGCGGTTTCGGTGCGCAGCACACGCGGGCCAAGGGCCAGGGGAGCACAGCCGGCGCGGTCGGCCAGGGCCAGCTCGGCCGGCGACCAGCCGCCCTCCGGCCCGATCAGGATCGCCACCGGGCCGGCCGGACGCGACTTGCGGGCCAGCGCGCCTTCCGCCCCAGGGGCAAGGATCATCCGCGTGCCGGCGAAATCCCGCACCAGATATTTGGCCAGCGGCAGGATCTCGGCCACCTCGGGCACCCGGTTACGGCCCGACTGCTCGCAGGCCGACACCGCGATCTGCTGCCAGTGGGCGAGGCGCTTGTCTGCCCGGTCGCCCGACAGCTTGAGCACCGAGCGCTCGGCCGCCACCGGCTGGATCGCCGCAACGCCCAGCTCCACTGCCTTCTGCACGACCCAGTCCATCTTGTCGGCACTCGCCAGCGCCTGCACGAGGGTGATCGCCAGCGGCGACTCCCGTTCGGCATCGAGCCGCGGGCCGAGCCGGGCAACGGGCTGCCTGCCCAGCGCGACGAGGGTGGCCGCGCACTCGCCGCCCTGGCCGTCGAAAAGGGTCACGGCATCGCCCGCCGCGAGCCGCAGAACGCGCTCGGCGTGATGGGCAACGGCCGCCGGCAGCGGCATGTCGGAATCGGGCACAAGGCCGTCGGGGCAAAAGAAGCGCGGGTTCATCATGCTATTATCCGCGTGCCTCCACGGGATTGAAACTCAACGAAGATCATGGTCAGTCTTACCACGCCCCTGTGCGATTTCGGCTGGTCCGCCCCGGACTTCGTTCTGCCCGGTGTAGACGGCAAGTCCCACAGCCTGTCCAGTTGCCGCGGCCCTCAGGGCCTGCTGGTGATGTTCATCTGCAACCACTGCCCGTATGTGAAGGCCGTGCTGCCGCGCCTCGTGCGCGACTGCCGCGAGCTTGCCGGCATCGGCGTCGGCTCGGTGGCCATCATGGCCAACGATCCGGCGGACTACCCCGAAGATTCCTGGGACAACATGCAGCGCGTCGCCGCCACCATGAACTTCCCCTTCCCCTACCTGCTCGACGAGAGCCAGGCCGTCGCCAGGGCCTACGGCGCGGTGTGCACGCCGGACTTCTTCGGCTTCGATGCCGGCCTGGGGCTGCAGTATCGCGGCCGCCTCGACGCATCGGGCAAGAACCCGGCCCCCGACGACGCCCGCCGCGAGCTCTTCGAGGCAATGCGCCAGGTGGCCGAAACCGGTCGCGGCCCAGCCCAACAGACACCCGGCATCGGCTGCTCCATCAAGTGGCGGGCAACATGCTGAACGCCGCCCAACGCCTCGACCAAGCCCGCGCCCTGGCCGGTCTCGTCCGCGAGATGGCCAAGGAAACCATCCTGCCCCGCTACCTTCGGGCCGTGCGCGAGCACAAGGCCGATGGCAGCGTGCTCACCGAGGCCGACCTCGCCTCCCAGGCCGCGCTGGTGGAACGCCTCCCCGAACTCATCCCCGGCGCCGTGCTGGGCGAGGAGATGAGCGCCGAAGAGCAGGGCCGCGTGTGGCACCAGGGCAAGAGCGGCCTGTGGGTCATCGACCCCATCGACGGAACCACCAACTTCGCCAACGGAATCCCGTTCTTCGGTGTGGCCGTCGCCTACCTCATCGATCACAAGACGCAGCTTGGCGTGGTCTACAACCCCATCACCGACGAAGCCTTCTACGCTGCCCGCGGTGCCGGGGCGTGGCTCAACGAAGTCGCACTGCCTCTGCGCAGCCCCGCATCCCGCCTCAAGGATGCCGTCGCGGGCGTCGACTTCAAGCGCATCAGCCACCACCTGGGAGACGAGCTCGCGGTGCGCCCACCGTACTACTCCCAGCGCAATTTTGGTTCCAGCGCCCTCGAATGGTGCTATGTCGCTGCGGGCCGGCTCGACGTCTACATCCACGGCGGCCAGATGCTCTGGGATTACGCCGCCGGCCGACTGATCCTCGACGAAGCCGGCGGCGCTTACAGCACGCTGGGCGGCACGCCGCTCACGGCCGGCCCCGCCATCAAGCGCTCGGTCATCGCGGCCGCCAGCCCCGCCCTGTTCGAGCAGTGGCGCACCTGGCTGCACAGCCACGCTTGAGCGCCTGGAGGCTCGGCACAGATATTGCTGAGTGAGTGCACCGTCCGCTCCGGAAAACCGCCGGAGTGCTTTTGGAACAGTTCATCCCCCCGTGGCCTGCTCCAAAAACACTCATTTTCTGGAGCAATCCATGTCCATGAAGCACCCCATCGTCGTGGTGACCGGCTCGTCCGGCTCCGGCACGACGACCGTCAAGCACACCTTTGAAGGCATTTTCTGGCGCGAGAAGGTCAACGCCGCCATCATCGAGGGCGACAGTTTTCACCGCTACACCCGCAGCGAGATCCGCGAACTCATCATCGATGCGGAGAACAAGGGCCTCCGTGGAATCAGTCACTTCGGGCCGGAAGCCAACCTCCTCGAAGAGCTCGAACACCTCTTCCGCACCTATGGCGAATCGGGGAGTGGCCGGCGCCGCCATTACCTTCACCACTCGGAAGAAGCCGCCCGCCGTGGCCTGAAGGTCGGCAGCTTCACACCCTGGGAAGACATTCCCCCGGATACCGACTGCTTGTTTTACGAAGGCCTGCACGGGGCGGTCATCACCGAGAAGGTCAACATCTGCCGCCACGCCGACCTGCTGATCGGCGTCGTTCCAATCACCAACCTGGAGTGGATACAGAAGATCCACCGGGACACGAAGACCCGCGGCTACTCCCTCGAGGCCGTGCAGGAGACCATCCTGCGCCGGATGCACGCATTACATCGTCCCGCAGTTCTCCCACACCCACATCAATTTTCAGCGGGTGCCGATGGTGGATACGTCCAATCCCTTCATCGCCCGCGACATTCCCACCGCCGACGAATCCATGGTCATCATCCGCTTCCGCGACCCGCGGGGCGTCGATTTCCCCTACCTGCTGCGGATGGTGGATGGCAGCTTCATGTCCCGCGCCAACACCATCGTGGTGCCCGGCGGCAAGCTCGATCTGGCGATGCAGCTCATCCTCACCCCGCTGATCTGGAAACTGATGGAGCGCCGCCGCCAGTGGGTGTGACCGACGCCTTGAACGACAACGGGGCGACCGCAGCCGCCCCGCCATCATTCCGCGCTGAGCTCACTTGACCGATGCGGTGAGGTTCTTGCCCTTGTCGGTCTGCTGGTCGTTCTGGAACTCGCCCTCCCAGGCATCGCCGCCCGACCATGTCAGGCGGCCCTGGCCGTGCTTGCGCCCCATGTTCCAGGTCCCGTCGTAGCGGTTGCCGTTCTTCCAGGCATACGTGCCCTGACCGTGAAACACGCCGCGCGAAAAATCGCCGGTGTAGCGGTCGCCGCTGGGGAAAATCTGAGTGCCACGGCCATTCGGCTCGCCATCCTTCACCGCGCCTTCGTAGCGGTTGCCGCCGGCGAAGCGGATCACCCCGTAGCCCACGGCCTGGTCATCCACCCAGTCGCCCTCGTACCACTGACCGCCCACCCACTCGAAACGCCCCTTGCCGTGCTTGCGGCCATTGACCAGGGCGCCCACGTAGCGTTCGCCGTTGGTCCATTCGACAGTGCCATTGCCGGTGACGGCGCCGCTCGCGCGATCCAGCGCAAACGTACCGCGATAGGTGGTGTCGCCCGCCACCAGCACCACTTCGCCCGCCGGCGCAGCGGGCGCGGCAGCCGGCTTGTTCTCGGCCACCGGCGCGGCCACCGGCGCCGGAGCGGGAGCCGGCACAGATGCCGGAGCGGCCGCGGCCGCTGTGGCCGTCACCGCAGCGGCTGCGGGCAGCTTGGCAACGGCCGCAGCCATCGGCTGGACGACCACCGGCGCCACCACCGGCTGGTTGGTCACGATGGCCGGCGGCGGCGCCTTGCGGCTGCCGTACAAGGCCATCGCGTTCTGGGGCAGCGGCGCGCCACGCTCGCGGGATATCGCGTCGGCGTTGGTTCGGGCGAGGCTCTGGGGATTGCCACGGCACTGGATCACCGCGTCGCGCCAGGCCACCTCGGCTTTCACCGACAGCACGTCCTTCTCGGTGGCTGACACCGCTGCGCCGACGGTACGCAGTTGTTGAGTCTGGTCGGTGGCGGCATCCCACAGGGGGCCACAGTGCTCGGCGTTGTGGGCGTCGATCTGGGTCTGCTCGACCTTGCGCATGGCCTGTGTCTGGCGGCTGCCGGCACACTTGTCGGCGGCCCCCTCCCAGGCCAGCACGGCCTTGCTGTAGAGGGACGCTGCGTCGTCCCAGCGCTTCTCCTTCCACGCCACGCGGGCATAGTCGGCCAGCGACGTGGCGCTCTTCCACGCCGTGTCGCAGGCTGGGCCGGAACTGAGCAGTTCGGCATTGGCGGCCCGGGCACGCACCGTGGCCGCGAGGCTCTTCTCGGCTTTCTCCTTGTGGGGCGGGTGGCACAGATCGGCCGCCTCGCGCCAGACGTTCTCGGCTTCGGTGAGCAGGCGTTCGATCTGGGCCGGATCACTCTTTTCGCCACGGGCCGCCGCCACCTTCACCTCAAGATCGAGGGCCTTGTCGAGCCGCGGGAGGCACTCGGTCTGATGGCTCGACGCCGCTTCGGCCTGCTTGAGGAGCGCCGTGGCCTTGTCGCCCTGCTTGTTGGCGTGCGGCGCCACCGCCGGGCAATTGGCGGCGATGCGGAGGAAGGCGCTGCTGGCCTCGGCAAGCAGGGGCTGGGCGTCTTTCCATCGCTTGGCGGCGGCCACCTGCTGGCCGCGCTCGAAGGTCAGTTCGGCCTGCTGCATGGCAGCCGGACAATCCAGCTGGGCGCCGGAATCCTCCGGCATCGAGGAGGCCGGCGGCGGCGTCTGAGCCACCGCTGCGGTAACCAGCGAACAGGCCAGCACGTATCTCAGATCAAGGATTCGCATCTTCTTCATGATTCAATCGTCGCCCGATTCAAGGGGCATTCGCAGCATTGCATCGATCAGGCCGGTCTGGCCGACGCCCGCGGGCGGCTTGATCTCCTCGCCATCCGAAGCCAGCGCCATGCCCCCGACGTCGTCGGAGGCACTGGGCAGATCGGAGAGCTTCAGGGTAAACGCCTCCAGCGACGCGCCCTTGAGGACGGCTGCGAGCATTTCTTCACGCTGAGTCTGGCGCGCCAGGTTCACGAACTTCGCGAGCCGCTCCTCATCCAGCACAAAGACATTGCTGATACGGTTCTGGTCCAGGAGCTTCTGGTGCAGGGTCGCGCCCGCCAGCGGGTCGCCGCCGAGCTTGCCGATCCGGTCGTAAACCCAGCGGTCGGCGTCGTCAAAGGCGGTGGTGGCCACCCACGACAGGCTCGACACCGCCATCCCCATCCGTGCCATGAAGGTGTCCCGCAGCACGTTGCCGGCCTGCCGGCCGACTGACTTGACCACCTCCTCGCCCACCTTCTGGACGTAATCCTGAGCAGCCTGCTCGGCGAGCTTTCGCGCAGCCTCCTGCAACACCTGCTTGGCGGCGGCCTCGGACGCCGACTTGGCGGCCGCTGCGGCCGCCGCCTGGGCCGCCTGGTTGGCCGCCACCTTTGCCGCCTGGGCTGCCGCGTTGAGGCCGGTGGCCAGGGAAGCGATCTCGAACAGCGTCGAGACAATCTCCTTGCTGTAGTGATACGTCTTCATCCGGGCGCCGCCCTCCTCGGACAGCCCCTGCGTCCATAACACCATCCACAGGGCTTCGTCCGGGGTGATCTGCGGGCCGAAGATTTCAAGCGGATGAATGCTCATCAGCCAGTGGAAATCCTGATAGCCGGGCGTGACCGGTGGCGCCAGCCGGGCATAGCCACGGCATACCTGCAGCGGCTTGATGGTCACCGTCTTGCCGGCAGCTGTCCTGACCGGAAAAGGCTCGCCGTCGTCGCGCAGCTCGGCCAGCTCGGCCAGCATCTTGTTGGCGTCGTTCTTCTTGTAGCCCTTGATCTCGACGATCTTGTCGCCGGGGGCAAGGCCGATGTCCTGAGCGGCGGCCACGACCGTCAGGCGTTCATCCACCTGCAGTGCGCGCACCCAGGCCACGCGGTCGTCCTCGTCCCACTCGTAGCTCGTCGCCACACTGATGGGCAGCTCCCACTGATGGCTGCAGTCCGGGTCCTTCAGCCCCGCAGAGCGCACGATGGCCGGACGCAGGGCGCGCTCGCCGTGCCCGAGGGCACGCAGGTTGCCCAGTAGCGTTTCGTTAACCTTGCGGCCATCATCAACGGTGTATTTCATACCGCCACAACCGCCGAGCAGCAGGGCGGCAAGGACGACAACCAGAGCGGTCGAGCGGGAGAGCAGACGCATCGGCGGGAGCGCTGTAAGAAAATGTAAGGCGTCCGGGATTATGCCGTAGTTTTTCCGTCCGGGCCGTGATGGGACCCACGGGCGGATTAAAGCCACCAAGGCTACCCAAGCCCCCGGAAATCAAAGATAATCGCAGTCTTTGCGCGCCGCTCTCCCCGGCCGAAGGTTCCCAGATGTCTTCTTCGCGTAATGTCAAGCCGCCCGTTTTCAACCCCCTGACTGGCGCGATTCGCGCGCTGGCCATGGACGCAGTCCAGAAAGCCAACTCCGGCCACCCCGGCGCCCCGATGGGCATGGCCGAGATCGCCGAAGTCCTGTGGCGTCGTCACCTGCGCCACAACCCGGCCAATCCCAAGTGGGCCGACCGCGACCGCTTCGTCCAGTCCAACGGCCACGGCTCGATGCTGATCTACGCCCTGCTGCACCTCACCGGCTACGATCTGTCCATCGACGACCTGAAGAACTTCCGCCAGCTGCACAGCAAGACCCCGGGCCACCCGGAAGTCGGCTACACCCCCGGCGTCGAGACCACCACCGGCCCGCTGGGTCAGGGCATCACCAACGCGGTGGGCATGGCGCTGGCCGAGAAGATCCTCGCCGCCGACTTCAACCGCCCCGGCCACACCGTCGTCGATCACCACACCTACGTCTTCCTGGGCGACGGCTGCCTGATGGAAGGCATCTCCCACGAGGCCTGCTCGCTGGCCGGCACCTGGGGCCTGGGCAAGCTGATCGCCTTCTACGACGACAACAACATCTCCATCGACGGCCACGTCGAAGGCTGGTTCACCGACGACACCCCGAAGCGCTTCGAAGCCTACGGCTGGCATGTGGTGCGCGATGTCCAGGGCCACGACCCGGTCGCCATCGAGGCTGCCCTGAAGGCCGCTCAGGCCGAAACCGGCAAGCCGTCGCTGATCTGCTGCAAGACCATCATCGGTGCCGGCAGCCCCAACAAGCAGGACAGCCACGACGTCCACGGCGCCCCGCTGGGCAATGCCGAGATCGAAGCCGCCCGCGCCTACATCGGCTGGAACCACCCGCCGTTCGAGATCCCCGCCGACGTTTATGAAGCCTGGGATGCCAAGGCCAAGGGCGCCGCGCTTGAAGGCGACTGGAACACCCGCTTCGCCGCCTACGCCACCGAGTTCCCCGAGCTTGCCGCCGAATTCACCCGCCGCATGGCCGGCGAGTTGCCCGCCGACTGGGCTGCCCACGTCGAAGGCGTGCTCGCCAAGGTCACCGAGAAGGGCGAAACCATCGCCACCCGCAAGGCCAGCCAGAACAGCATCGAAGCCTTCGCGCCCAAGCTGCCCGAGCTTCTCGGCGGCTCGGCCGACCTCGCCGGCTCCAACCTGACCCTGTGGTCCGGCGCCAAGGGTGTCTCCCGCAGCACCGGCGGCAACTACGTTTACTACGGCGTGCGCGAGTTCGGCATGGCGGCCATCGCCAACGGCATCGCGCTGCACGGTGGCCTCGTGCCCTACACCGCCACCTTCCTGATGTTCAGCGAATACGCCCGCAACGCCCTGCGCATGGCGGCGCTGATGAAGGTGCGCCAGATCTTCGTGTTTACCCACGACTCGATCGGCCTCGGCGAAGACGGCCCGACCCACCAGCCGGTCGAGCAGACCGCCTCCCTTCGCCTGATCCCCAACATGGATGTCTGGCGCCCCTGCGACACCACCGAATCGGCGGTTGCGTGGGCCGCATCGATCGAACGCGCCACCGGCCCCAGTTCGCTGGCCTTCTCGCGCCAGAACCTGCCCTTCCAGCCGCGTAGCAGCGCGCAAGTGGCCGACATCCGCCGCGGCGGTTATGTGTTGTCCGAAGCGGGCACTGCGTCACAGCCGGCCACGCCGCAAGCCGTTATCATAGCGACCGGCTCCGAAGTGGCCCTCGCCATGGCCGCCCAGAAGCAGCTCGCCGACGAAGGTGTTGCCGTGCGCGTGGTGTCGATGCCCAGCACCAACGTCTTCGACCGCCAGGACGCCGCCTACCGCGCCGCCGTGCTGCCCAAGGGTCTGCCCCGCGTGGCCGTGGAAGCCGGCGTCACCGACGGCTGGCGCAAGTATGTGGGCCTCGAGGGCGAGGTCATCGGCCTCGACCGCTTCGGCGAATCGGCCCCGGCTGGCGAACTGTTCAAGTATTTCGGCATCACCGCCGAGGCAGTCGTGGCCGCAGTGAAGAAGGTGCTCGCCTGATCCAGGCGCACCCCGGTACTCGCGCAGCGCCCCCGGGCGCCGCGTGCAACAAGATTTCGGTTTCGTGTAATTAACTAGGGAGAAGGCTCGATGAGCATCAAGGTTGCCATCAATGGTTTCGGTCGTATCGGTCGCTGCACGCTGCGCGCCATTTACGAGCAAGGTCTGCAAAATGAATTCGAAGTGGTCGCCATCAACGCCTCCGGCGATCTGGCCACCAACGCCCACCTGCTCAAGTACGACACCACCCACGGCCGCTTTGCGACCTCCGTCGAAACCGAAGGCGACAACGTCATCATCATCGACGGCAAGAAGATCCCGTTCTACTCCACCAAGGACCCGAAGGGCGTCAACTGGGGTTCCCACGGCGTGGACGTGCTGCTCGAATGCACCGGCGCCTACACCACCAAGGCCAAGGCCCAGGCGCTGCTCGACCAGGGCGCCAAGCGCGTGCTGATCTCCGCCCCGGGCGGTGACGATGTGGACACCACCATTGTGATGGGCGTCAACGAAGAAGCGCTGCGTGCCGACATGACCGTCGTCTCCAACGCCTCCTGCACCACCAACTGCCTCGCCCCGGTCGCCAAGATCCTGGCCGACAGCGTCGGCATCAAGCAGGGCCTGATGACCACCATCCACGCCTACACCAACGACCAGGTCACCGTGGACGTCCGCCACAAGGACCTGCGCCGCGCCCGTGCCGCCGCCGCCAACATCATCCCGACCAAGACCGGCGCCGCCAAGGCCGTCGGCCTGGTGCTGCCGCAGCTGGTTGGCAAGGTCGATGGCTTCGCCCTGCGCGTGCCGACCATCAACGTCTCGCTGGTTGACCTCACCTTCACCGCCGAGCGCGCCACCACCAAGGAAGAAATCAACGCGCTGATGACCGCCGCGGCCAACGGCCCGCTGAAGGGCATCCTGGCCGTCAACAACGAGCCGCTGGTCTCCTCCGACTTCAACCACACCACCGTCTCCTCCACCTTCGACGCCACCCAGACCCGCGTCATCAAGGGTGAAGACGGCTCCGTGCTGGTCAAGGTGCTGGCCTGGTACGACAATGAGTGGGGCTACTCCTGCCGCATGCTCGACGCGGCCCGCGCCTACGTCAACGCCAAGTAAGCCTGTTGTTTCGACGCCCCGCCTGCGCGGGGCGTTTTTCATTCCGAAGCCTCGAAGAACATCATCATGCAAGTCAAGAAACTCACCGATCTCGACGTCAAGGGCAAGCGCGTCTTCATCCGCGCCGACCTGAACGTGCCCCAGGACGACGCCGGCAACATCACCGAAGACACCCGCATCCGCGCCTCCATCCCGTCCATCCAGTACGCCCTTGAGGGCGGCGCTGCGGTGATGGTCACCTCCCACCTGGGTCGTCCGACCGAGGGGGAACTGAAGGCTGACGACACCCTCGCACCCGTGGCGGTGCGCCTGGGCCAGCTGCTCGGCAAGCCGGTGCGCCTGATCCAGAACTGGGTCGATGGTGGCTTTGAAGTCGCCCCCGGCGAAATCGTGCTGCTCGAAAACTGCCGCTGCAACAAGGGCGAGAAGAAGGACAACGAAGAGCTGGCCAAGAAGATGGCCGCCCTGTGCGACGTGTACGTAAACGACGCCTTCGGCACCGCCCACCGCGCCGAAGCCACCACCCACGGCATTGCCCGGTTCGCCCCGGTGGCCTGCGCCGGCATCCTGATGGGCGCCGAGATCGACGCGCTGGGCAAGGCCCTGCACGCCCCGGCCCGCCCGCTGGTGGCCATCGTCGGTGGCTCCAAGGTGTCGTCCAAGCTGACCATCCTCAAGTCGCTGGCCGACAAGGTGGATCAGCTGATCGTCGGCGGCGGCATCGCCAACACTTTCCTGCTGGCTTCCGGCAAGCGCATCGGCGAATCCCTGGCCGAGCCCGAGCTGGTCAAGGAAGCCCAGGCCATCATGGACATGATGAAGGCCCGCGGCGCCGCCGTGCCGCTGCCCGAAGACGTGGTCGTGGCCGACGAAGTCTCCGCCATGGCACGCGCCAACAAGGTGTCCGTCGATGAAGTCGGCCCCCACGACCGAATCCTCGACGTCGGTCCGAAGGCCGCGGCCCAGCTGTCGCAGATCATTGCCAACGCCGGCACCATCGTCTGGAACGGCCCGGTCGGCGTGTTCGAACTGCCCCAGTTCGCCGGAGGCACCAAGATGATGGCCTCCGCCATCGCCCACTCCGAAGCCTTCTCCATCGCCGGCGGCGGCGACACCCTGGCTGCCATCGCCAAGTTCCACATCGCCGACGACGTGGGCTACATCTCCACCGGTGGTGGCGCGTTCCTCGAGTTCCTCGAAGGCAAGACCCTGCCGGCCATCGCGGCCCTGGAAGCGCGCTTCAACGACTGACCTTGCCCGGCAAGACTCCCCACCCAGACGGCCTTCGGGCCGTTTGGCATTTTTTGGGGCCTTGCACCCTACACTCACGGGGGTTTCGCGCCGATAATCAATTCATCGTCCCGCCAGCTCCACCCTCGCCGACAACCCGGCGTGGTGCCGCCCCTTACATGCCGATCCCGGTCAATGCCCTGATAGGCTCGCCTCGCCGACTCATCACCGCGATCGTGATGTTCGTCCTGCTCGATCTCACCGTGCTGATCAGCAACCTGTGGCTGGCCAACCAGATCGCCCGGGACGCCGTCGCGATCAACCTCGCCGGGCGCCAGCGGATGCTCTCCCAGCAGACCACCAAGGCACTGCTCCTTACGATCCGCGCCACCAGCCCGAGCGAACTCGCCGCCACCGCCAGGGAAGTAGAGCTCGCCTTCGGGCTCTTCGAGCGCACCCTGAACGCCTTCGCCCAGGGCGGCCAGGCCACTGGCAGTGACGACACGCCGGTACCCCTGCAGGCGGTGAGCGGTGAAGCGGCCCGCGTGGTGGCCCGGGCGCGGCAGATCGTGGCGCCGATTCACCAGCACCTGCCCCCGATGCAAGACGCAGCGGATGGCCGCGCCTACATCGCAGCAGCCGACTACATGGTTGCCCACAATCGCGAGATCCTCGCACTGATGAACGCGCTCACCACCGCCCTCGAGCACGACTCGGTCCGCCGCTCGAGGGATCTGCGGGTAATCCAGACGGGAGCCTTCGCGCTCGCGCTGGCCAATTTTCTGGTGATCGTGCTGGGTATGGTGCGGCAGTATCGACAGATGGAAAAAGAGAGCGCGCGCTGGCGCGAACTTGCCCGCCACGACCCGCTCACGGGGCTGGCGAACCGCAAGGCGTTTACCGAATCCGGGCTGGGCCTGCTCGCCCGCGCCCGGGTCGACGGCACTTCGGGCGCGGTGCTGGTGCTCGACCTGGATGGTTTCAAGCCGATCAACGATCACTACGGCCACGCCACCGGCGACCAGATTCTGGTTCAACTGGCCTCGCGTCTGGAGTCCACCGCCCGCACCACCGATCTGGTCGCCCGCCTGGGGGGCGACGAGTTTGCGGTGATGTGCCCCAACCTGCATGACGTGGAGCACATCGGGCAGTTCTGCAATCGGCTGCTGGCCTCGATTGCCGACATTCCGGAAGAGATCTGTCCGGGCAACCTGCTGGGCGCCAGCATCGGCATCGCAACCTACCCGGAGGACGGCTACGAGCTCGCGCACCTGCTCAGCCAGGCCGACCGGGCCATGTATGCCGCCAAGCAGGCCGGCGGCAGCCGCTGGCGGCTGGCCTGACACGCCGGCTTACTGCTGGGCTTCGCGACGGATCTTCCAGTCGTTGCCGTCCTTCACCCATTCCAGACGCTTGCGGCCGGCGTCGTTGTAGTTGCCCGACTGGTAGCGCTGCTCGAAGGTGACCACCACCACATTGCCTTCCAGCTTGAAGCTCGGAGCATCCACCTGGACACGGATGTCACCCTTCTTGTCGAGCTTCACCCGGCGGTCGGCCTCCCAGGCGCTACGGGCGCGCTTGTCGGCAGGCACGAAGTCGGCGCCATAAAAGGCCAGATAGCGATTGGCGTCCTTGGCTTCCCAGGCCTGCCGCCAGGATTCGAGACGACTGGCGACCAACCTGGTCGCATCGGCGTCGGCCGCGGAAGGCTTGGCAGCCGGAGCGGGCGCAACCGCCGGTGCGGCCTTCGGCACGCTCGCCACCACGGAAGGTGCGGGGAGCGCCGCGGGCACAACCGCCGCTGCCGGAGCAGGTGCCGCGGGCTTGACCGGTGCCACCGGCGCGCTGGCGGTGGCCACGGTCTGGTTGGTGCCCAGCATGGTGTGATGCTGACGCAAGGTCAGGTTGCCAGGCTCCAGGGACAGGCCTTTCTCGAAGGCCTGACGGGCGGCCTTCAGGTCGTTGCGGGCCAGGTTAACCATACCCAGGGTGTCGTAGAGGCTGGCGCGGTTGCCGTCCTTGGCCACCGCGCGCTCGGCGAGCTTGAGCGCTTCATCCAGTTTGACCTTCTGGCCAGCCAGGGCATAGGCCAGGTTGTTCATGATGCGCACATCGTCGGGATCGATCTTGAGGGCTTCCCGGTAAGCCGCCTCGGCTTCCGGGAGGCGCTTCATCCGCTCAAACGCGATGCCGCGCAGGGCATGAGGATAGGCGCTCCTGGGCGCGAGCGCGCCGGCGCGGGTATAGGCTTCGATGGCCTCGTCGCCCTTGCCCAAAGCCAGGAGCGCGTCGCCACGGCCGATCATGGCGCCTGCAAAATCCTTGCGCAGCGCGAGAGCCTTGTCGAAGGCGGCAAGGGCTCGGTCGGCCTGACTCAGGCGCAGCGCCACGAGGCCCTGGGCGTGGAGCGCAAAGGGGTTGTTCGGATCCCGGCGCACGGCCTCGTCCAGCACCCGGGAGGCCTCTTCGATCTTGCCGTCGGCCGACAGGGCGAGCCCAAGCCCCAGGTGAGCGGCGGCCATCTCGGGGTGCTGCTTGAGCACGTCCCGCAAAACCGCGGCAGCCTGGGCCGGCTTCTTGAGTTTTTCGAGGTACAGCGCGGCGAGATCCAGTTTGAGCTGCACGAGGCCCGGCTGGCCGGCAATCGCGGCACGGTAGCTCTCTTCCGCCTCGGTCGTGTGGCCGAGTTCCACCAGCAGCCGGGCCTGGGCCTGCAGGACATTAGCCTGCCCGGGCGCCATGGCCACGGCGCTGCTCATCCAGTCCCGCGCCAGCTTCGACTTGCCAGCACCGTGGGTTGCAGCAGCCAGCCCGAGCATGGCCTCGACGGAGCGCGGGTTGAGCTTGTAGGCTTCACCGAAATACTTCTCGGCCTGCGCGAACTGGCGGGCGGCGAGTGCCTGCTGCCCCTTGTTGAGCGCCTCGAGATCGGACCGACCGGGGGCTGCCGTGAGCGAGTTCTGGGGCGTGGTGAGCAGCACTTCGGCGCTGGCCGTAGCGGCCAGCATGGCCAGGCTGGCACCCATCAGGATTGCGGAAAGGGAGCGGGTTCGATGCATGACAACCTCAGGGACGAATAGCGGGGCACGGGGCCAGACATTCACGGTTCATGAACGTTTGTCAGAAGATAGCCGACGCTCGCCCCCACGGACGAACGCATACATCACGGCCTGCTGCAGGCCATGCCGACTGTTTGGAGATGACCGAGATTTATTTGTTGGCAGCCCGGTGCCAATGGCTTTGGTTGCTGACAGAAAAGGCAAAAAGGGGGCGAGCCCCCTTTTCGCGATGCCGTTACCGGCCCTGCTTCCATGGGGCAACGCGGCTGGACCGCGTCACCTCAGGCTGAAGTCAGGACTTGCGACGACGGATGAGCGACAGACCGGCCAGGCCCAGGGCACCCAGGGCCAAGCTGGTGGGCTCAGGGATCTTGGCTTCAATGATGTCCTGGCTCAGGGCGTTACCCCAGTTGGTCAGCTTGTAGCTGGCGGTGGTGGGGTCGCCATCAGCCAGGGCGGTCAGGTAGATCCAGGCCTGGTCGAGGGCTTCGCTCTCGGTCACGGAGCCGGTCTTGCCAGCCCAGTTCTGCAGGGCGCCGCCAAACAGGTCGCCGTCATCCATGGCTTCCCACAGGGCGATCTGGAAACCGGCGACTTCGACGGCGCTGGTCGGATTCACCAGGCTGAAGCTCTGGTTGTACAGGGTCTGCACGGCGGCCGGCACGGCACCGGTCGGGGTGAACTCGAGACCGGTCGTCACGGCTCCGACAGCCACGCCCTGAAGGAGCTCGGAGCAGAAGGCCAGGAAGGAACTGCCAGTGGTCTGGTTGACGACGTTGAACACGCCCGTATCAACACTCTTCGACACGCCGGAAACATCCACCGTGAAGGCCAGGAGGGTGTTCACGTCCTGGTCCAGCAGCAGGGAGTCAGCGTGGGCAGAGGCGCTGGCCATCAGGCCGGCGGCGGCGAAGGCCAGAGCAGCCTTCTTCATGTTGGAGATTTGCATCATTTACTCGCTCCTACGTTAAAAAAGTGATTTCAGGTACTGCTTAGTTCGGGCGCCTGGCCGGCCGGGCGAACCCGGCCGGGGTCAGGCGGCTTGTCAGGCGGCCGCCAGGGCGAACTGCTGCTCTTCGTAGAGGTTGCTGAGCTGGCTCAGGGCAGCCACGGCGCTGTCGCTGACAGCCACCGCCGCTGCATCCGCCACCGCACCGGCGGTCGCGGAGGCGCCCAGGACGCTGTCGAGACTCGCGTCGGTGCTCAGCAGATCGGCGAAGGACGGCAGGGAACCGCCGGCCTGGGCGACTTCGGTGGCATCGACGTTGAAATACACGTCAGTCATGTCCACCGAGCTGCCGTCAGCCAGGGTTGCAGTGCTGCGCTCGAGGTGCAGGTTGCCCTGCGCATCGACCGCCGGCAGGGCGAAGTACGAAACGGCCATGCTGGCCACACCGGCTTCCGACAGGCTCATCAGCTCACCGGCGTCGGTCTGCTGGTTACCGTTGGCGTCGCGCCAGACCTTCAGCTCGGCAAACTGGGCATCGTTGGCATCGACCACCCCGTCGCCATTGCTGTCGAAGGACGCCAGCTTGGCGAAGCCCTGACCGGCGCCGTTGCCGCCGAACAGTTCGTGGATGTCATCGATCTTGCCGTTGCCGTTGGTGTCGATCGCCAGGAAGGCGTCGCCGCTGGACAGCCAGCCGGAGTGGATGGCCGAACCGTTGCCGATCAGGTCAAACGTGCCGTTGGTGTTTTCGCGGGCCACGGTCTGGATGCCGTTGCCGTCCAGGTCGATCACGATCGGGCAGATGCCGCCGTCACGGGTGCTGTCGTACTGACCGGAGGCCAGGGTGAACTTGTCGGTGTTGCCCTGGTTGTAGTACGTCGAGGACAGCCGGGCGACATCGCTGTCGGTGGTGTCGTAGGCGTTGCTGCCGACGTCCTTGGTGGTCCACTGGTAGCCGGAGGACGACACGCTCTGGGTCTTGGCGTTACCCCACCAGTCGTAGTACCCGGTGTAGTAGTAGGCGCCGGACTTGTCGAACGACAGGCTGTACTGGCCCGGATCCAGGTTGGTGAACTTGTAGTTACCCGCCGAATCCGTCGTGGTGGTGGCGATCACCGCGCCGGCTGCGTTGAGCAGCTTGACGGTGACGTTGGCCACACCGCATTCGCCGCTGTCCTGGCGACCGTCGCTGTCGCTGTCCAGCCAAACCTTGTCGCCCACGCTGGCCTTGCGATACAGGCCGGCGTCGACCTTGGTCAGCGCTTCGCCGGTGCCCAGCGTGATGGTGCCGGTGTAGCCGGAAGCATTGACTGCGCTGTCGGTACCGTTGTAGCCAGCGGCATCCTGCTTGGTGACGTAGTAGCCGGTGGGGGCCACAACCTGCACCTTGTACTGACCGGCGGCGAGGTTGCTGAACAGGTAGTTGCCGCTGGCGTCGGTCGTGGCGGTGGCCACCACGGAGCCAGCGCTGTTGAGCAGCTTGACGGTCACGCCCTTGATGCCCGCTTCGCCGGAATCCTGGATGCCGTTGAAGTTCTTGTCTTCCCAGACCCGGTCACCGATGCTGGCCGTGGCGCTGCTCGGCTTGTAGAAGCCGGCATCGACGGTCAGGTTGTTGCTGCCCTGGGTCAGGGTGTAGACACCGGTGGTACCGGTCGAGTCGATGTCACTGTCGGTGGCATCGTTGCCGCCAGCATCCTTGGAGGTGATGGTGTAGCCGGTGGGGGTGACGACCTGGATCTTGTAGTCGCCCGCCGCCAGCTTCTCGAACAGGTAGCTGCCGTTCGCGTCGGTGGTGGTCGTGGCGATCACCGAGCCGGCGCTGTTGAGCAGCTTCACGGTGACGCCGCCAATACCGGCTTCGCCCGAATCCTGCACGCCGTTCATGTTGGTGTCGTTCCACACCTTGTCGCCGATGGAGACATCGGTGGCGCAGAAAGCGCTCGGCGTGCTGACCACGACCTGCTGGATCTTGAAGTAGTCGTCGGTCTCGCCCGGGTTGGCCGCCACGATAAGCACGTTGCCTGCCACGCCGCCGGCATTGAGCTCGGCCCAGCGGGCAGAGGTCAGGGTGCTGGCGCTCACCTCGGTGAAGCCCATGCTGGTGAGCACGGCGTCGCTGAGGGTGATGTGGCTGTCGAAGGCGCCATTGACGGTGCCGATCCACACCTTGGCATCGCTGTCGCCGACCACGTAGCCCAGGTAGGCCTTGTCCACCACCACGGTCTGGGAGAACTCGAACAGCACGTAGTTGTCGCGGGTGCCGTTGTTGTCCACCGTGTGGGTGCTGCCGGAGCCGGTGCCTTCACTGCTGTCGGTCACACCCAGGCCACCGCCGTAGGCGCCGAGGTAGGCCTTGGCCCACGCACCGGTCGACTTGTCACGGCTGAAGGCGCTGGCGTTCACCGAGATGCCGTTGTTGCTGTAGCACAGAATGTTGCCGTCGGTGCCGTCGGTCGCGGTGTTGCCGTTGAAGTCGAAGGTGGCGGTAACCGCCTTCACGGTCAGGCCGGCGTCCCAGGTCAGGTCGTTCTCACCGGATTCCAGGGTGGTCTGGATGGTGGTGCCCACCTGACCGCCGGAACCAATGGTGTAGAGGGTGACGTTGTCGATGATGCCGCCAACGCTGTCGTCGTCGCCCGATTGCTCACGGAACTCCAGGCGGCTGCTGGCGTCGGCCGCAGTCACGGTGAAGGTGTACTTGGTGAGCGCGGTGGAGGTCGGATCGATGGTGGCGATCTTCACGCCTTCCCAGAACACTTCCACGGTGTTGGTGGAAGCAGCATAGCCGGCACGCTGGGCCACATCGACGGACAGCTGGTAGCTCTGGCCGGCAACGGTGGTGATGTCCTGGTAGAAACCGGTGACGGTGCCCGTGCAGTTGGCATCGAGTTCGGCCACCATGGCGCCGGTCACGGCGGAGACGCCGTAGGAGCCCGCAGTGTTGATCTCGATGCTGTCGCCGTTGGCGCACCAGCCGGTGGTGCCGTTCTCGAAGCTGCCATTGACGATCAGGTTGGTGGTGCCGATGACGGTGCTGCCACCGACGTCGGAATCCACCGCGTCATTGCTGCCGACGTCCTTGGTCGTGAAGCTGTAGCCATTGGGGGCCACAAACTGCACGGAGTAGGTGCCGGGCATCAGATCCTTGAACAGGTAGTTGCCGTTGATGTCGGTCAGGGTGGTGGCCACAACGTTGCCGCTGGCGTCCAGCAGCTTGACGGTGATGCCCGGCACGCCGGATTCGGTGGCGTCCTGGATACCGTTGTTGTTGCAGTCAGCCCAGACCTTGTCACCGATGGAAGCCTTCTGGTACAGGCCCGCATCCCACGACAGATCGTTCTCGTTGGCCGAGAGGGTCGTCGTGATGGTCTTGCCGGTGGTCGGATCGAAGTCGCTGTCGGTGGCGTCGTTGCCGCCCTGGTCCTTGGCGCTGATGAAGTAACCGGTCGGCGCCACCACCTGGGCCGAGTAGTCACCCGGGGTCAGGTTGGTGAAGAGGTAGTTGCCGTTGGCGTCGGTGGTGGTGGTCGCAACCACGGAGCCGGCGCTGTTGAGCAGCTTCACGGTGACGCCGGAGATGCCGGCTTCGCCCGCGTCCTGAACACCGTTGGCGTTCTTGTCCAGCCACACCTTGTCGCCGTAAGAGGCGGTCGGCGCAACCAGGCCAGCATCCCAGCTCAGGTCGTTTTCACCGGAGTCGAGGGTGGTGGTGATGGTCTTGCCGGTGGTCTGATCCACGTCGCTGTCGGTCAGATCGGTAGCGGCGGCGGCATCCTTCGTGGTGAAGGTGTAGCCGGTCGGCGCGACGACCTGGACGGCGTAGCTGCCCGGGGTCAGGTTGCTGAACAGGTAGTTGCCGTTGGTGTCGGTGGTGGCGGTGGCCACCACGGTGCCAGCGGCATCGAGCAGCTTCACGGTCACGCCGGAGACACCGGCTTCGCCCGCGTCCTGTACGCCGTTCTTGTTGCTGTCGAGCCAGACCTTGTCACCCAGCGAAGCCGTCTTGTAGATGCCCGCATCCCAGCTCAGATCGGTTTCACCGGCGCTGAGGGTGGTGGTGATGGTTTTGCCGGTGGTCGGATCGATGTCGCTGTCGGTGGCGTCATTGCCACCCTGATCCTTGCCGGTCACCACGTAGCCGGAGGGCGCCGTCACCTGGATCGCGTAGTCGCCCGGGGCGAGGCTGCTGAACAGGTAGTTGCCGCTGGCGTCGGTGGTGGTGGTGGAAACCACGGTACCGGTGCTGTCGAGCAGCTTCACGGTCACGCCGGAAACACCGGCTTCGCCCGCGTCCTGCACGCCGTTGGCGTTGGTGTCGAGCCACACCTTGTCACCGATGGCAGCGGTGCGCTCATCGACGAAGTCGTTGCCGGTGCTGGACTGGCCCGGGGCAAGCGTCACGGAGATGCTGTTCGGGTTGCCACCATCCTTGTCGGACACGTCGATGTAGCCGGTCTTGTTGGTCTCGACCACGTTGTAGGTGCCAGCCGGTACGTTCGTGAAGGTGTAGTTGCCATTCACGTCGGTGGTGGTGGTGGCGATGATGGCGCCAGTGGTCGGGTTCACCAGGGCAACGGTCACACCGGCGATAGGGGTATCGCCCGAGTTGTTGTTGTCCAGATCCTCGCGCACGGTACCGCTGATGTTGCCGGTGGTCGCCACGATGCCGGCGTCCCAGGTGCGGTCGGATTCACCGGAGTCGAGCACGGTCTGCACGGTCTTGCCGGTGGTGGTGTCGGCGTCGCTGTCGGTGGTGTCGCCGCCCACGTCCTTCGTGGTGAAGGCGTAGCCGGTCGGCAACGTGGTCTTGTCGAACTGGACCGAGTAGGTGCCCGGCTTGAGGTTCGAGAACAGGTAGTTGCCCGAGGCGTCGGTGGTGGTGCTGGTCACCGCGTTGCCGGCGGCGTCGAGCAGGGTCACCTTGACG
>JAYRYA010000004.1:0-34359 GCA_041917255.1 Zoogloea sp. | reverse complement strand
TGGTGGTGCCGATCGGGGTGCCGGTGGCGTCCTTCAGAACCACGGTCACGCCGGCAATGCCGGCTTCACCCGCGTCCTGCACGCCGTTGGCGTTGGTGTCGAGCCAGACCTTGTCGCCCAGGGTGGCCGGACGTTCGTCGACGAAGTCGTTGCCGGTGCTCGATTCGCCTGCAGCGAGGGTGACGCTGATGCGGTTCGGGTCGCCGCCGTCCTTGTCGGTGACGTCGGTGTAGCCGGTCTTGTTGGTTTCCTGAACGATGTAGCTGCCCGCCGGTACGCTGGCGAAGCTGTAGTTGCCGTTCACGTCGGTGGTGGTGGTGGCCACCACCAGGCCCGTGGTGGCGTTGATCAGGGTGACGGTGACGCCGGCAATCGGGGTGTCGCCGGTGTTGTTGTTGTCCACGTCTTCGCGCACCGTGCCGCTGATGGCGCCCGGAATGCGTTCGTCAACAAAGTCGTTGCCGCTGTTGGTGGCGCCCGGGGTGACGGTGACGGCGATGCTGTTCAGGTCGCCGCCGTCCTTGTCGGACACGTCGGTGTAGCCCGGCTTGTTGGTCTCTTGCACCACGTAGTTGCCCGGGGGCACGCCGTTGAAGCTGTAGTTGCCGCTGGCGTCGGTGGTGGTGGTGGAGATGATCGTGCCGGTGACCGGGTCCTTGAGCACCACGGTGACGCCGGCCAGCGGGGTGTCGCCGATGTTGTCGTTGTTGGTGTCTTCGAGCACGGTGCCGGTGACGGCGCCGGGGCTGGCGATGATGCCGGCGTCCCAGGTGCGGTCGGATTCGCCGGAGTCGAGCACGGTCTGCACGGTCTTGCCGGTGGTGGTGTCGGCGTCGCTGTCGGTGGTGTCGCCACCCACGTCCTTCGTGGTGAAGGCGTAGCCGGCCGGCAGCGTGGTCTTGTCGAACTGGACCGAGTAGGTGCCCGGCTTGAGGTTCGAGAACAGGTAGTTGCCCGAGGCGTCGGTGGTGGTGCTGGTCACCGCGTTGCCGGCGGCGTCGAGCAGGGTCACCTTGACGCCGGAGACGCCGGCTTCGCCCGCGTCCTGCACGCCGTTGCTGTTGCTGTCGAGCCAGACCTTGTCGCCCAGCTCGGCCAGCTTGTACAGGCCGGCGTCGAGCGTCGGGTTGTTCTGACCGGAGACGAGGGTGACGTTACCGGACTGGCCGGCGCTGTTCACGTCGGAGTCGGTGGTGTCGTTGCCGCCCTGGTCCTGACCGGTCACCACGTAGCCTGCCGGGGCCTGGACCGCCACCGAGTAGGTGCCGGGGGTCACGGTGAAGCTGTAGTTGCCGTTCGCGTCGGTGGTGGTGGTGCCGATCGGGGTGCCGGTGGCGTCCTTCAGAACCACGGTCACGCCGGCAATGCCGGCTTCACCCGCGTCCTGCACGCCGTTGGCGTTGGTGTCGAGCCAGACCTTGTCGCCCAGGGTGGCAACGCCAGGAGACGGGACGTTGAAGGTGATGGTGTTCGGGGTTGCGTCGAGGTCCACACCGCCGCAATCGGGATCGATGCCGCCGTCGTCGCGAACCTGGAAGGTGAGGCCGAAGTCACCACCGGCTGAGGCGGGGGCAACGTAGGTGAGGTGGCCGGCGGCGATCTCGGAGGCCAGGATCTCCTGGCCAGCGGTCACGGCGACACCGTTCAGCAGAAGCGCGCCGCTGGCGGGCACGGCATTCACGACCACGGACTGGAAGGCGTTGCCGTCGATCGGGTCGGAAAAGCCGAAATCGGCGAGGCCGAGCACATAGACGTCACCGTTTGCAACGGTGACCGTTTCATCGGCACCGGAGGGAGCGTCATTGACCGACATCACATCAACATTCACGTCGAGGGTGAAGGTGTTGCCGGTGCTGTCGTAGCCAAGC
Source organism: Zoogloea sp. (assembly GCA_041917255.1). Classification (GTDB taxonomy): domain Bacteria; phylum Pseudomonadota; class Gammaproteobacteria; order Burkholderiales; family Rhodocyclaceae; genus Zoogloea. The sequence goes on along the minus strand of JAYRYA010000004.1, from coordinate 32,491 downwards.
ACGCGGACGAGCTTGGTTCCGTTGAAATTCGGGATGGCGGACGCGTCGAGCGTCAGGGTGTCCTTATCGACGGCAGTGAAGAAGCCAGCGGACGACAGCACCCACTTGGCGCCGTCATAGACGTAGAGCTTGATTCTGGCGGGATCAACTGCGCTGTAGCCAGGGTCAGCCTGCTTCAGCAGATCGAACAACTCGAAATTCTGGGTGGTGTCTTCGCAGACTGAAACGCTGGTTACGTAACTCGTATTTGACATGAACGATCTCCACTTTTCTGTTTTGGATGCCGCCGAAGCCAGAACTGGCCCACGACGAGTCGAGAAAATCGGGGATCAAACTGCAATTTACGGGCCACTTTACGGCCGACAAATGTCAAAAACACCAAATACCGTTCATCTCAATAACTTATCGGACTTGGCCGCCATTTTTACATCTGCAAAAAATCACAAACCACTAAGCGCTGTAAAAAAAACCGACAGACCCACTTGAAACAAAGCGTCTCAGGAAACCGAAAGCCACCATGATGAAACCCTGAAACGCACCCCACGAATACATACAATCAATTGTTTTTTAAAAAGTAATTAGCCTTGAAGGTCAATCGCCAGAATCCATGAAGGACATTGCTCACCTCGAGGCGAGGTCAGCAATCGCCCTGAAAAATCCCGACATGAACTATTCCACGCATTCAGGACGATCAACGCTAGCAATTCTTATCGATATGAAATTTTTATTTTCAACTCCCAAATCCGCCGAAACACCGCCGTCAAAAACTACACTAAACGTCAAAATTGGTTAATTAACTCGATTTGAGTTACAAAAAATATATGAAATTTGTCACAAGCAAATCTATCTGGATTTTGCAAAACGAATACTCGTGACTTTTTAACATTTGTCGTATGTCAGCTTATGGCACCATCGCCACCTGACCGTTGCCACCAAGCCTCGATAGCTGTGCGCAACCTTGGGAAAGCCTGCTGCCCAAGCCCCGGTCGGCCCTTCTTCCGCCGATCCGGACGGCAGCCCCAGAAGCCCTTTTGAGAACCCAGCCCATGCGCGAATCCCCTTCTTCAACACCCGGCGCTGCTTCGGTCGACGGGGTGATCGACCAGCTTCAGTTTTTGGCCCACTTCTTTGGCAAGCGTGCGGATCCGATGCAGTTGCTGGCCGATACGCCTGTGGTGGATGGCTGCATCACCGAAGCCCAGATGCAGGAGTGCGCCCGACGTGGCGGCCTGGCGCTGAGCCGCGCAAAGAAGGGCGTGCCGGAGTTCAAGCCGTCGGAGCTGCCGGCGATGGTGTTCAGCGCTGAGGGGGGCGATCCGCTGGTGTTGCTGCGCCGGGATGGCGACACCTTCGAGTGCGTGCAGGCGGGCATCCAGGGCACCGTCAAGCTGGGCCTCGAACAGGTGGTGGCCGAGCACCCGGGTGCCGCCTGGTTCGTGCGGCCGATGGTGTTCTTCGACACCCGCAGCCTGCTCTACCACCTGCCGCGCCCGCGCCGCTGGTTCTGGGACACCCTGCTGGCCAACAAGCCGATCTACGGCTGGGCGCTGCTGGCGACGGTGCTGACCAACGTCTTCGCGGCGGTAATCCCGTTCTACACGATGTCGGTGTACGACCGCGTGGTGCCCAACAACGCGCTGGACAGCCTGTGGGTGCTGACTGGCGCGGTGGTGGCCGTGGCCTTGTTCGACCTGATCATCAAGATGCTGCGCAGCTACCTGCTGGAATCGGCCGCCCGCAAGGCGGACGTAGCCATGTCGTCCCATGTGTTTGCCCAGGCCCTGCGGCTGCGCGCTGCGGCGCGCCCCGCGTCCGGCGGGGTGCTCGCCAACATCGTGCGCGATTTCGAATCGGTGCGGGAGTTCGTCACCTCGTCCACCCTCACGGTGCTCGGCGACGTGCCCTTCATGCTGTTCTTCCTTGTGCTGATCGGGATCATCGGCCACTGGCTGGTGCTGGTGCCGCTGGTGCTGATCCCGGTGACGATCTTCGTGTCGTTCATGATCCGCAAGCCGCTCACCCGCATCCTCGGCGCCAACATGCAGGAGTCGGCCCAGCGCACGGCCCACCTGTTCGAGGTGATGAACGGCGTGGACACCATCAAGACCCTTGGCGCAGAAGCCTGGGCCCGCCGCCAGTGGGAGATGCTGACCGTCAAGATTTCCGAGAATTCGGTTCAGATGCGGGAATGGACGTCGTTCGGCACCTACATGTCGCTGCTGGTCACCAACCTGGATTCGGTCCTGATCGTGATGTTCGGCGCACTGATGATCGGTTCCGGCGACCTGACCATGGGCCAACTCATCGCGTGCTCGATGCTCGCCACCCGCGCCATTACCCCGGCCACCCAGATCGCCGCACTGATCGTGCGATACGAGCAGACCCGCCAGGCCATCGACGCCCTCGACAAGATCATGGAAGCGCCCACCGATGAGACCACCGACAGCCTGCACCTGCCGCGCCTGTCAGGCCGCATCGATTTCCGCGACGCCCACTTCGCCTACCCCAACTCGGCGCCGCTCCTGAAAGGCCTCAACCTCACCATCCGCCCGGGCGAGAAGGTCGGTTTCATTGGCCGCATCGGCTCTGGCAAGAGCACGCTGTTCAAGCTGCTGCTCAACCTCTACGGCCCCGATCAGGGCGCGGTGATGGTGGACGGGATGGCGGTGAACCAGCTCGAACCCCAAAGCCTGCGCCGCCAGGTGGGCTACGTACCCCAGGACGTGGTGCTGTTCCACGGAGACATCCGCGAGAACATCCTCCTCGGCGGCGCCCAGGTCAGCGACACCGACCTGCTCGAAGCCCTGCGCCTGTCTTGCCTGGACGAAACCCTCGCGCAGTTGGCCAACGGCCTCGGCACCCAGGTGGGCGAGCGGGGCGAGCGCCTCTCCGGCGGCCAGCGTCAGGCGGTGTCCATTGCCCGCGCCCTCGTCCAGCAACCGCGCATGCTGCTGCTCGACGAACCCTCCAGCATGATGGACCCGGCCACCGAGGCCCGCCTGATCGAAAACCTGCGCAACATCAAGGGAGTCACGATGCTGCTCGTCACCCACCGCACGGCCATGCTGCCGTTGGTGGATCGCCTTGTGGTGCTCGACCAGGGCCGCGTTGTCCTGGACGGACCCCGTAACGAAGTTCTACGCAAACTGCAGGGCGGGCCGGCGCCGGTTGCCCCGCGGGAGGCCGCCGCATGAAACTCGCTTTCCAGTCCGCCCAGCCCCGCCTCGAGGCGGAGCCCATCAGCAGCCATCCGGATTTCGACCGCGGCCCCCGCAAGGCCGTGATGATCCTGCTCGGCACCACGGCCGCCTTCTTCCTGGCCCTCTTTGCGTGGATGAGCTTCGCCCCCCTCGACATCTCGGTGAACGCCGTCGGTGCGGTGGTGCCGTCCAGCCGCCTGCAGCAGATCCAGAGCATGGAGGGCGGCATCCTCCAGGCGCTCAATGTGCGCGAGGGCGCGGTGGTCAAGAAGGGAGACGTGCTCGCCATTGTCCAGAACCTCCAGTTCAACGCCGAGCAGGGCGAAGCCCAGCAAAGCCTGTGGGGCGCCCAGGCGGCCATCGCCCGGCTCGACGCCGAAGCCCGCAACACCACACCGAACTTCCCCCCGGAACTCGAGAAGAGCGCACCTGATCTCGTCCGCGAACAGCGCAACCTGTGGCAGACCCGCCGCCAGGAGCGCGAGAACACCCTCGAAACGCTCTCCCGCCAGCTCACCCAACGCCAGCAGGAGCTGGCCGAAGCCCGCGCCCGCCACCAGGCCATCGGCGAGTCCATTGGCCCGGCCCGGGAGACCCTGGCCATCGAGGAACGCCTGGCTGCCAACGGCGCCGGCGCCAAGGCCGACCTGCTGAACGCCCAGCAGCGCTACGCCAGCCAGAAGGGCGAACTGGAAACCACCCGCATCGCCATCGGCCGCATCCAGGCCGCAGTGGCCGAAGCCCAGGCCCGCCTGTCGGAAACCCGCGCCCGCTTCTTCGCCGAAATCAGCAAGGAGAAATCCGAAGCCGAACTGCGCGCGGCCCAGATCGGTGAACAACTCACCGGCCGCAACGACCGGGTCGCCCGCCGTGAGATGCGCGCCCCGATGGACGGCGTGGTGAACCGACTGCTCATCAACACCGTCGGAGGCGTGGTGAAGGCCGGCGAGACCATGATGGAAGTGGTGCCCGCCGAAGACCGTCTGCTCATCACCGCAAAGGTCAAGCCCTCAGACATCGCCTTCCTCAAGCCTGGCCAGGATGCCCGCATCCGCGTCACCGCCTACGATTCGTCGATCTTCGGCTCCCTGCCGGGAAAGGTCGTGCGCGTGGGTGCCGACGCCGTGGTCGATGGCGAGAAGAAGGAAACCTATTTCGAAGTCCTCCTCGAAGCCCAGAAGAATTACCTTGGCGATCCTTCCGAGCACCTCACCATCTCCCCGGGCATGGCCGCCGACGCCAGCATCCAGACCGGAAAGCGCACGATGATGGAATACATGCTAAAACCCATCGTCAAGACCCTCGACAAATCCCTGCGCGAACGTTGATGAGCCCGAAACCCACTACCCACCCCTACGCCCGCCTCGCCTCGCAGCTTGCCGCCCTCGGGCTGGGTCTCGCTGCCGGCATCGCCCACGCCGACCCGCTGCCCGCGGTGGTGGACAAGGTGCTCCTGCAGCAGCCCAGCGTGCGCTCCGCCCAGGCGCTGCTGCGCGCCGCCGAAGCCCAGATCGTGCAGGTGCGTTCCGACTTCCTGCCCAGCCTCGGCCTCAGCTACCGCAACTCGGACTCCCGCGACGAAACCCTCGGCACCCCCATCGACCGCAACGTCCGACGCACCGACGCAACCCTGCGCTGGAACGTCTTCAACGGCGCCACCGACACCAACCGGCTGCGCGCTGCCGGCTTCAGCCGCGACGCCGCCGACGCCGATCTGGACAACGTGCTTGAGCAGGTTGCCTACGAGATCACCGAGAACTACAGCGACGTGGTGCGCCTGCGCCAGCTGATCGCCAGCCTGCAGGCCACCATCGCCAGCCAGGAACGGGTCGAGGCCAACGTCACGCACCGGGTGGACGCCGGGCGCATTGCCTCGTCCGAACTTGACCTGATGCGCGTGCGCCTGATCCAGAACCGCACCCTGCTGGGCCAGCTGCGCGCTCAGCTTGGCACCGCCGAGTACCGCTTCCGTCTGCTCACCAGCCAGGTGCCCGAAGCGCTGACCCAGCCCTCCATCCTCCCTGCACCCGCCCTCGAAGGCGCCGACCCGGTGGACGCCCTGGTCGAGCGCATCCACGAACGCAACCCGCGCCTGCGCGCTGCGCTTCAGCGCACCGCCGCCCGCCAGGCCGATGTGGGCGCAGCCCGAGGCCTGTTCTTCCCGACGGTGGATCTGTCGTACAGCAAGCGCCTCGACAACACCACGATCCCCGTCCCAACGGCCGATACCCAGCGCGCCGCGCAGCTGGGCGTCAACCTCGACATCCCCCTTGGCGGCAAGAACATCGGCCGCCACACCGAGGCCGTCGAACGCCACCAGGCTGCCCAGGCCGACGCCGACGACCTGATGCTCAAGGTTTCAAAGGACATCACCGATCTGTATCGCCAATACACCGAAGCCCGCGGCATCGCCCCCCAACTCGAGCAGCGTGTCGCCGCTGCCCAGCGTGTGGCCGGGGCCTACGAGCTGCACTTTGACGCTGGCCGACGTTCGCTCAACGACCTCTCCATCGCCCAGAGCGACCTCTTCGATGCCCAGCGCAACCTGATCGAAAACCGCGCTCAGCAGACCACCCTTCAGGCCCAGCTGCTGGGCCTCGCCGGCGAACTGCGGGAGGCCTTGCGCAGCCGCTATCGCCCCGCGCCGATCGCCCCGGAGCTGCTCGGCACGCGCTATGTGTCGCCCGCCCTGGCCGCCGCACCGGTGCCGGTGGTCGAGGCTGCACCAGCGCCGCAGATCGAGCTGATCGAGCCCGCCGCCCGCGTCGAATCCAGCATCCGCGACCGCATCGACGCCTGGACCAGCGCCTGGACCGCCGGCAACTTCGACGCCTACCGGGCCCTGTACACCACCGATTTCCAGCCCGCCAAGGGCCGTAGCACCGCCGACTGGGAAGCCGAGCGTCGCCAGCGCGTCACCCAGGCACAGTCGCCGCGCATCCGCATCGACAACCTGACCACGCGCAGTAGCGACACCAGCCGGGTGGTCGTGCGCTTTACCCAGCACTACTCCGCCGCCCAGTACAAGGACACGGTGAAGAAGCAACTGGAATGGGTCAAGGCCGACGGCCAGTGGAAGATCGCCCGGGAGACGGTGCTCCCGCGCCCCGCCCGCAGCGGCTCGACGGCCGCTCCCCAGCCCGAATGACGCCTCCGGCCCGCCGGCCGGCCACGCAGACACCCCATCGAACACGGCCACTGTCGGAGGTTTTTACACCCCTTCGCCAGCCGGCCAGCCGTCCGCATTCCCGGTTTGTTACAGGCGATTGACAAAAAACGGATTTTTGCCATTTTTTGCATAAATTGGCGATCTGGCGCAATTATTGCTCGAAATTGAGCAACCAAGATATTCAGCTCCCACTCAGGAGATCGCCATGCGCCTCATCGCCACCGCCCTCGCGGCCGCCCTCGCCGCGCCCGCCACTTTTGCCGCCCCCGCCTACTGGACTGACTGGATCAGCGAAATGTCCACAGCCTCGGGTGTGGCCGGCAGCATCGCCTCCGGCGCAAATACCGTCGGCGTGACCTTCACCGGCCTGTATTCCTTTGCGCAGCTCAGTGGCGGCACCTTTTACTGGACGAATCCCGCCATCTACACCAGCGCAACCGTCGACAACGCACCGGCCACGGTCGATCTCATCGGGCTCAATCGCGGCGGCTCCAAGACCATCACCTTCAGCCAGAGCGTCCACAACCCGCTGATCGCGCTCGTCAGCTGGAACGGCAACGTCGTCGACTTCGGCGCCCCCATCACCGTCCTCAGCGAAGGCTGCGGCTACTGGGGCTGCGGCACGGCCCTTCTCAACGCAGGGGGCACCGGCTTTACCGGCGCCGGCGAAATGCACGGCGTCATCGAACTGATCGGCGACTTCACTTCGATTACCTTCACCGATACCAGCGAGAACTGGCACGGCTTTACCGTCGGCATCCAGGGCCTGACCGACCCCGGCACTGGCGTGCCCGAACCGACCTCACTCGCGCTCATCGGCGGAGCTCTGGCAGCCCTGGCACTGGTGCGCGCCAAGCGCTGACCCCGGCCCCAGCCCGTCACAACGGCAGCCCGAGGGCTGCCGTTGTTGTTTCGCCGATGCGGTCGATCTGGAACCGCCTCCACCCCAAGCATCGGCGGCGAGACCGAAAACACCAAGTAGATGAAGCGCCCGATGGAGACCAAGGGCGGCAAATACGACACCGGCAGCACAGCCTGCAATCAGGCGAGATAGTGACGGTGCCGCTCAAGACCAACGGTGGCGCCAAGGCAATCACATTCTTCGAGGTGGGGAAAAACTACCCGACCCGCTCGCAGTTGTGTTCTTCATGTCCTGGGATGGCATCGGCTACCGGCTGGATGACCTGGCCTGCGGCATCCACCTGATGATCGCCACCGCCCCTTTCCAGGCGCCACTGTTCGAGCGCACCGTCAATGCCGCGTTGCAGCGATCGACATGACGCCCTACCGTACTGCCATGCCCCCTGCTGGCCGAACTTGGCCGGCACGCGACCCACATTCCGGAGCCCATCACCGCACCGGGCGGCCTTGCCGCACCCTGCGCACTCCGGCGCCGACGATTCGGCAGCCGACCCCACCCGCCTCGGCGCAGCGCGCGACGGCGGGATGAACCGATCACAGCCCCAGACTGCCCCACATCTCATCCACCCGCCGCTTCACCTCCGGGCTCATCTCGATGGCCCGCCCCCACTCGCGGTTGGTCTCACCCGGCCACTTGTTGGTGGCGTCGAAGCCCATCTTGGAGCCCAGACCAGCCACCGGGCTGGCGAAGTCCAGATAGTCGATGGGGGTGTTGTCCACCAGCGTGGTATCGCGGGTGCCGTCCATCCGGGTGGTCAGCGCCCAGATCACCTCCTTCCAGTCGCGGATGTTCACGTCGTCATCCACCACGATGATGAACTTGGTGTACATGAACTGGCGCAGGAAACTCCAGATTCCGAACATCACCCGCTTGGCGTGGCCGGGATACTGCTTCCTGATGCTCACCACCGCCAGCCGGTACGAGCAGCCCTCGGGCGGCAGGTAGAAATCAACGATCTCGGTGAACTGCTTCTGCAAGAGCGGCACGAACACCTCGTTGAGCGCCACGCCCAGCATTGCCGGTTCGTCGGGCGGTTTGCCGGTGTAGGTGCTGTGGTAGATCGGGTCTCGCCGGTGGGTGATGCGCTCGATGGTGAATACCGGAAATTCCGCCTGCTCGTTGTAATAGCCCGTGTGATCACCGTAGGGGCCCTCCAGCGCCATCTCGCCGGAGTGGATCACGCCCTCGAGGACGATCTCGGCCGACGCCGGCACTTGCAGATCCGACCCGATGCACTTCACCAGCTCGGTCTTTGCGCCACGCAGCAGGCCGGCAAACTGGTACTCCGACAACGAATCCGGCACCGGCGTCACCGCCCCGAGGATCGTCGCCGGGTCACAGCCCAGCACCACCGCCACCGGGAAAGGCTGGCCCGGGTTCGCCTTCTGGTGCTCCAGGTAATCCAGCGCCCCTCCCCGATGGGCCAGCCAGCGCATGATGACCTTGTTCGGGCCCAGCACCTGCTGACGGTAGATGCCCAGGTTCTGGCGCGGCTTGCCGGGGCCGCGGGTCACCACCAGGCCCCAGGTGATGAGCGGCGCCACGTCGCCAGGCCAGCAGTGCTGGATCGGCAGGCCGCCCAGATCCACGTCCCGCCCCTCCTTCACCACCTGCTGGCATGGCGCCGACGACACCGTCTTTGGCGACATGTTGAGCACCTGCTTGAAAACCGGCAGCTTCTCCCAGGCATCCTTCAGCCCTTTGGGCGGTTCCGGCTCCTTCAGGAAGGCCAGCAGCTTACCGGTCTCCCGCAGGGCGTTCTGCCAGTCGTCACCGCGCGCGCCCATCCCGAGCGCCACCCGCTGCGGCGTGCCGAAGAGGTTGGCCAGCACCGGCATGTCGTAGCCTTTCGGCTTCTCGAACAGAATCGCCGGACCACCGGCACGCAGCACCCGGTCGCAGATCTCGGTCATTTCCAGGTGCGGATCGACCTCGACACTCACCCGGCGCAATTCACCCATTTGCTCGAGCCGGGCAATGAAGTCGCGAAGGTCAAGAATTTGCGTGCTCATTGAATCTGATGCCTCTCCGATAACGGCCCTGCACGGGCCCGCGTGGCGAAATGTCGGCATGTTAATGCCGATTCATCGCCGCCGCCGCGATAAAGCAAATTTATTGTTTCAGATGATTGTCGACGTTTTTTACAAAAAACGGAGAAACCTTTACATAAGGAAACACAACCCGTTGTCTTTGTTAAAATTTAATACTCTGGCACACTTATTGCTGAACGTAAGCGCAGTGCGCAAACGCGGGCGAACAGACCTTCGCGCGCACTTCTTGCTCAAACACCCTCATCGTCAATCGTCATAAATCAAGGAGTTACTCCGGTTATGAAAGCCAGCAAACTCTCCATGGCCATGCTGCTCGCAGCCAGCGGCCTCGTGGCTGGTGGCGCTAATGCCTCCGCCATCATCGACAACGGCACCGTGCAGATGGGCGTCCGCGACCTGGGCGACCTGAACGTCGGCGGCGGCACCTCCGCTGCCGGTAGCGGCACCAGCATCGTCGGCCTGCGCTCGATGCGCACCAACTCCGACTCCACCTCCCCTGGCTGCACCTGCGAAGGCTGGGGCGTCGGCATCGCCAGCACCGGTCAGGCTGGCTACGCCAACAGCTCGGTCGGTACGGCCAATCTGTCGCTGGTGAGCTTCACCTCCACCGCCAACAGCGCCGTCTCCGTGGTTAACGTACTGAACTCTGCCGGCGCCGCGATCCTGCAGGTCACCCACGACTACCACCCCCTGGCCACCACGCCCTATCTGTACGAAACCGTGGTCAAGATCACCAACCTGACCGGTGCCACTCTGGCTGCAGGCGATCTCGTCTACCGCCGCGTGATGGACTGGGACATCCCCAGCCCGGGCGGTGAATCGGTCAGCATCCAGGGCGTGCCCGCACTGCTCGGCATCGCCAACGGCAGCAACGTTCGCAAGACCGACAACAACGGCTTCAACTCCGGCAACCCGTTCTCGTTCACGAGCTACGGCCTGACGAACACCAACTACGTCAACTCCCGGCAAGGCGACCTGCAAGGCTCCTCCAGCTCTGACCAAGGCGCACTGTTCGACTTCGAATTTGAAGCCCTGGCCAATGGCGCCACCCGCGTTTTCGCCACCTACTACGGCGTGGCCCCCGACAAGGCGACTGCCGATGCCGCTCGCCGCATGGTTGATGGCGACGCATCCACCGTCGATATCGCCCTGTACTCCTACGGCTCCTGCATCCGCGGTCTGACCGGCTGCGATCCGATCACCGGTACGCCCGACACCTTCATCTTCGGTTTCGGCTCCTCGGCCAGCGGCGTGCTGCTGCCCCCGCCGACCGGCACCGTGCCGGAACCCGCCACCCTGGGCCTCCTGAGCCTGGCGATGGCTGGCATGGGCCTGTCCCGCCGCAAGCGCGCCGCCTGATCGTTCGGCCGCTGTGACACCAACCCCATTCAGGATCGCCTGAATGGGGTTGTTTCTTTTGGAGTCTGGCAAACTGGTGTTTCTTCTCGTCACGCCAAACGGAACCATGAAAACACGCGCCGCCGGAACCCTGCTCCTCGCCCTTCTCGCCCTGGCCGGCAGCCCGGCCCACGCGCTGCTCGAAATGTCGGAAAGCGGCGCGGCGCGCTTCGAATCCCCTGGATCAGCCAAGGAAACGCCCTTTAGCGAAAAGCTGCGCGCCGGCCACGAAGCCCTGCGCAAGCGCGACTACCCCCGCGCCGAAACCCTCTTCAACGAGGCCGCGCAGATCAATCCCGAGTCGCCGCTGCCGGCCCTCGGCCACGCCGAGTCGGCGCGCATCCGCAACCTGCCGGACGACGTGCGCAAGTGGCTCAAACAGGCGCTCGACATCGCCCCGAAGAACGCCGACGCACTCACCGCGTGGGGCCGCTGGCAATACGCCCAGAAGAACTACCCTGAGGCCGAAAAGGCCTGGAAGGCCGCGATTGCCGTCGACGCGCGAGCCGCCATCCCGCTGGTGGATCTGGGCGACCTGAACTACAACGTCCGCTACAACATCGATGTGGCCGCCGACTTCTACCGTCGTGCCCTGCAGATCAATCCCAATCTCGGCGGCGCCCACTACGCCCTCGGCACCATCTGGCTGGACAAGAAAGCGCCGGACAAGGCCATCCGCGAGTTCGAGGAATCGGCCAAGCTTTCACCGGGCAATCCGCTGCCTCAACAGGGCCTCGGCCGCGCGTACCAGATGCAGCAGAGCTACAAGAACGCCCACGCCGCCTATGATCGTGCCCTCGCCGCCAGCGCCGAGTACTACCCGGCGCGGCTGAGCAAGGGCGACGTATTCATGGCCCAGGGCGAAACCAAGCAGGCCATCGGCGAATACCAGGCCGTCGCCCGCGCCCAGCCCAAGCTCTACGATGCCCAGATCAAGCTTGGCATGGCCCTGCAACACGCCAGCCAGTTCCGCGAGGCTCAGGCCGCCTACCAGGCAGCCGTCCGGATCAACCCCGATCTGCCACTGCCCTACAACAACATGGCGTGGATGGCCACCAGCGACAGCGCCAAGCCCTCCGACGCGGTACTCGAATGGGCCCGCAAGGCCGTCAGCATGGCGCCGAAGGTGGCCGACTTCCAGGACACGCTGGGCTGGGTGCACTTCAAGCGGGGCGAGTCGGCCGAAGCCATCAAGGTGCTGGAAAAGGTCAGCCACGCCGAAGGCCGCCAATCAGCCGGCATCCACTACCACCTGGGTTCGGCTTACGCAGCGGCCGGTCGTACGCGGGATGCAGTTGCCGCGCACAAGACAGCCCTCAAGCTCGACCCGAACTTTGCCGAGGCAGCCGACGCCAAGGCCCAGCTTGCAAAGCTCGAAGGCAACACCAAGCCCTGAGCGCTGATGTCGGGCCCCCAAGACAAACGGCCGCTCCATTAGCGGCCGTTTGTCTTGGGGCATCCCGCCACCTGCCCATCCGAGCGGGCCGGCCGGCTCAGTCGAGCAGACCGTTGATCGCCTTGATGTCCTCGTCACCCAGCGTGCCGGCCGCGGCCTTCAGCTTGAGCTGAGCCAGCAGGGTGTCGTAGCGGGCCTTGGAGAGCTTCTGCAGGGTGTCGTAAAGCTGGCTCTGGGCGTTCAGCACGTCGATGTTGATCCGCACGCCCACCTCGTAACCGAGCTTGTTGGCGTCAAGGGCAGAGCGGGACGACACCTGGGCCGCCTCGAAGGCCTTCACCTGGGCCAGCCCGCTGGTCACGCCCAGGTAAGCCTGGCGAGCGTTCTGGGCGGCCGTGCGGCGGGCGTTGTCGAGGTCGGCGCTGGCCTTGTCGCGCAGGGCCGACGCCTCGCGGACGCGGGAACTCACACTGCCGCCCTGAAACAGGGGCAGCGCCAGTTGCACGCCCACAACGGTGGAATCGGTGTTGGTACGGATCGGCGCCACCGCTGACAGCGGCGCGGTAGAGGATGCCGCGTTACCGTAGCTCGCCACCAGATCGACGGTGGGCAGATGGCCGGCGCGGTTGCGCTCGACCTCGCGCTGGGAGATTTCCTGGGCCACCTGGGCAGCCTGCACCGCGTAGCTCCCGTTCTCGGCCGAATTGACCCAGGCCTGGATGTCGGCGGGCTCCGGGCGGCTCAGGGCCACCCCCTTGCGCAGACCCTTCAGGGCGTCGGTATCCTTACCGGTGAGCACCAGCAGGGCATGACGCTTGACCGCCAGATCGCTCTCGGCGGCGATCACCTGGGCCGAAGAAAGATCCGCGCGGGACTGGGCCTCATGGACATCCGTAACGGTGACGGTGCCGACTTCGAAGCTCTTCTTGGCCAACGCGAGCTGCTGGGTGTTGGCCTCGTGCAGCGCGGTGGCTGCGGCCAGCACATCCTGGGCAACCAGCACGTCGAAATAAGCTTGGGCGGCACGCAGGGTCAGATCCTGACGGGCCAGCTGATACTGGGCCTCGGCCAGCGCTACCTGCATCTCGCCCTGCTTGTACTGCACCCAGTTCTGCCAACGGAACAGGGGCTGGGTCAGCTGAACCTGCCAGCCATTGGCGTTGTAGCCACGGGTGACGTCGTAGTGCTTGAGATCGACCTTGTTCCAGTTGGAGTTGCCGGTGAGGTTCACGGACGGCAGCAGACCGGCGCGCCCCTGGGGCAGCTTCTCGCGACCGGCTTCAAGGGACGCGCGGGCACTTGCCAGCGCAGCGTCGTAGGAGAGGGCATCGCGGTAGACCTGCTCGAGGTCTGCCGCCCCTGCTCCGGCCGCCGCAAAGCCCGCTGCCATCGCAAACACCACACGTCCTGCAACCCGTCTCATCGCGTTCTCCGTCACTCGTTTCGCAAATCTCAATACTGCGGCATGGCCGGATCGACCTGCTGCGCCCACTGGGCCACGCCGCCGGCGAGGTTGATCACCTCGGCAAAGCCCTGGCGCTCCAGGAACATCGCCACCTGCATGCTGCGCCCGCCGTGGTGACAGATCACCACGATCTCGGCATTGTCGGGCAGCTCCTGCATCCGCGCTGGCACACTGGCCATCGGCATCGGCACCGAGCCGGCAATCGCACAGTAGGCAAACTCGGAAGGCTCGCGGACATCAAGGAGGAAAGGTGCAGGGCGGGTCGCGTCCTGCAACCATTCGGCCAGTTGTGGCGGGGTGATGTGCTTCATCGGAAGACGTGGCTCAGAACTTGAAGTGACTCTTCTGGGGGGCGTTGCGCATCATCGGCACGAGATTCTCGAAGAGTGACTCGGTGCGGAACTTGCCTTCGGCCACATGGGTGATGAGCTGAGCGGTCATCAGCGGGGCTTCACCGACGAAGGCGAACAGGCGGCCGCCGACCTTGACCTGCTGCAGCAGGGTTTCGGGCACGTAGGGCACGCCGCCGGAGACGACGATCAGGTCATACGGTGCGCCACCAGCCCAGCCGCGCACGGCATCGCCTTCCTCGACGATGACGTTCTCGACGCCGTAGCGCTTGAGGTTGTCGTGGGCCATGTTGACCAGGGCCGGCTCGATGTCGACGGTGCGCACCCACTCGGCCTTGGCGGCCAGCAGCGCGGCGAAGTAGCCGGAACCGGCGCCAACTTCGAGCACCTTGTCGGACCGCTTGACCTGCACGGCCTGCAGCACCTTGCCCTCTATCACGGGCACCAGCATGCTGCCGCCGTTGCCGAGGGGAATCTCACCTTCGGACAGGGCCAGCGACTTGTAGGCTTCCGGCACGAACTCCTCGCGGCGGACACTCATCAGCGTATCTAGCACGCCAAAATCCAGCACCTCCCAGGGGCGGATCTGCTGCTCGACCATGTTGTAGCGTGCTTGTTCGTAATTCATTTGGGGCTCCCCGATTAATATTAGCAGAAACTAATATTCATGATCCGCATAAAAACTTTCGGATTCTAGCCTACTTGGGCACTGCGCAGTTCATCCGGCTCGCGCCGGACGCGATACCAGGCCGCGTACAGCGCCGGCACAAACAGCAAAGTGAGCAGGGTTGCGACGATCAGGCCGCCCATGATCGCCACCGCCATCGGCCCGAAGAAGGCGCTGCGGGTGAGCGGGATCATCGCCAGCACGGCCGCGGCCGCAGTGAGCGCGATCGGCCGCAGCCGACGCACCGCCGATTCGACGATGGCGTTCCAGATCGACAAGCCCTTCTCCACGTCCTGCTCGATCTGATCCACCAGAATCACCGAGTTGCGCATGATCATCCCGAACAGCGCGATGGTGCCGAGCATCGCCACAAAGCCGAAAGGCTGGTTGAACAGCAGCAGGAACAGCACCACCCCGATCAGCCCCAGCGGCGCAGTGAGCACCACCATCGTCGTGCGCGAGAAGCTGCCCAGCTGCACCATCAGCACGGTAAACACCACGCCCAGGAACAGCGGAAAGCCCGCATTGACCGAACTCTGGCCCTTGGCGCTCTCTTCCACCGCGCCGCCGGTCTCGATGCGGTAGCCGGCCGGCAGTTTTGCGCGGATCGGCGCCAGCTGCGGCGCCACCTGGGCGGTGACGGTCGGTGCCTGGACGCCATTCACATAGATCTGCCCACGCACGGTGATGCTCGGCTCCCGGTTGCGACGCCACACCAGGCCCTGCTCGTAGGCGTAGCCCACGGTCGCCACCTGGGTCAGCGGTACCGACTTGCCCGCCCGCGTCGGAATCGCCAGCTCGGCCACCAGCGACAGCTTGTCCCGCTCGAAGGCGTCGCCGCGCAGCACCACGTCGATGGACTCGATGCCCTCCCGGTAGCTCGTCGCCACCAGCCCACGCTGGCTGCTGTTGAGGAAGTTGGCCACATCCTGGGTGGTCACCCCGAGCAGACGCGCCTTACGCTGATCCACATCGATGCGCAGCACCTTGGATTGCTCGTCCCAGTCCAGCTGCACATCCGAGAGATTGACGTTGCCGCGCATCACCTCGGCCACCTCAGCGGCGAACTTGCGCACCGTCGGAATGTCCGGCCCACTCACCCGGAACTGCACCGGAAAGCCCACTGGCGGGCCATTCTCGAGCCGGGTGACGTTGGCGCGCAGGTTGGGGAACTCCTTGCGGAACAGTTCGATCATCCGCTCCCTCAGCGCCTCGCGGCTGGCGATGCCGTCGGTGAGCACCACGAACTGCGCAAAGTTGGCGGCGGGAAGCTGCTGGTCGAGGGGCAGATAGAAACGCGGGCTGCCGGTGCCCACATAGGCGACGTAATTGTCGATGCCCTTCTCGTTCTTCAGCACGGCCTCCAGCTTCTCGACTTCCGCCTTCGTCGCCCGCAGGCTGGAACCTTCCGGCAGGCGCAGGTCGATCAACAGCTCGAGCCGCGTGGAGTTGGGGAAGAACTGCTGCTGGACGAGTCCAAAGCCGACGATGGCCGTCGCAAAGATCGCCAGCGTGGTCCCGATCACCACCCAGCGCCGCGCCACGCACCAATCCACCACCGACCGGAAGCGGTTGTAGAACGGTGTACGGAACACCGAATCCTCATCGCCCTCGATGTGCGGGTCGCCCAGGCCGATGCGATCCTTGAAGGCGTCGATGCGCGGGAAGCGCTTCGAGAACCAGCTCGGCTTCTTCGGCCCGCGCGGGTCGGGCAGCAGCACGTAGCCCAGATAGGGCACGACAATCACCGCCGCCAGCCACGAAGCCAGCAGCGCAATGGCGTTCACCTGAAAGATCGAGCGGGTGTATTCGCCCGTGGAAGACTGGGCCGTGGCGATGGGCAGGAAGCCCGCCACCGTGACAAGCGTGCCCGACAGCATCGGCCCGGCGGTGCTGGTGTAGGCAAATGCCGCAGCCTTGGAGCGCTCCCAGCCCTGCTCCATCTTCACCAGCATCATCTCGACCGCGATGATCGCGTCGTCCACCAGCAGGCCCAGCGCCAGGATCAGTGCGCCCAGCGAGATCTTGTGCAGCCCCACGTCAAACAGCCGCATCCCGAAGAAGGTCACGGCCAGCACCAGCGGAATCGACAGCGCCACCACCAGCCCGGTGCGCAGCCCCAGCGAGAAGAAGCACACCACCAGCACGATGATCACCGCCTCGGCCAGCGAATGGACAAATTCGCTGATCGAGCGCTGCACCGCTTCCGGCTGGCTGGCAACTTCCTTCAGCTCCATGCCCACCGGCAGCTTGGCCTGGATGCGCGCCACGGTGTCCTTGAGGTTGGCGCCGAGGGCGATGATGTCGCCGCCCTTCGCCATCGACACGCCGAGGCCCAGCGCGTCCTGCCCCTGAAAGCGGAAGCCCGGTGCCGGCGGCTCGACAAATCCGCGCCGCACGGTGGCGATGTCGCCGATGCGCAGCTCGCGCCCGCCGGCCCGGATCGTCATGTCGCGGATCGCCTCGACGGTGTCGAAGGCGCCGCTCGGGCGCAGGTAGATCCGCTCGTCCTTGGTTTCAAAATAGCCGCCAGGCACCACCGCATTCTGCTGGGCCATGGCCGTGGTCACCGTCTGCACATCCAACCCCAGCGTTGCCAGCCGGGCGTTGGAGAGTGACACGTAGATGCGCTGCTCCTGCTCGCCGATCAGATCCACCTTGGCCACGCTCGGCACCCGCAGCAGCTCGGCGCGGATCTTGTCGGTCTCGGCCTTCAGCTGCGCGTAGTCGAAGCCGTCGCCGGTGAGCGCGTAGATATTGCCGAACACGTCGCCAAACTCGTCGTTGAAATACGGCCCACGGATCGTGGTCGGCAGCGTGCTGCGGATGTCACCGATCTTCTTGCGCACCTGGTAGAAGATGTCCGGCACGTCCTTGGCCGGCGTTGAATCCCTGGCCACGAACAGCACCACCGACTCACCCGGCCGCGAGTAGCTCCGCAGGTAGTCCACATTGGGCACCTCCTGCAGCTTCTTCTCGATGCGGTCGGTCACCTGCTCTTCCATCTCCCGTGCCGAGGCGCCGGGCCATTCGGTGCGTACCACCATCACCTTGAAAGTGAAGGGCGGATCTTCCGACTGGCCGAGCTTCTGGTACGACAGCACGCCCACCAGCGCCAGCAGCACGATCAGGAAGCGCACCAGCGGCTGGTGGCGCAGCGCCCATTCGGACAGATTGAAGCCCATCGCCTCAGCCCCCCGCGCCAACCGTGGCCGCCGCCGGGCGGCTCGCTGCACGCGGCTGCATCAGCTGGCCGGCAACGATCTTGTGGACGCCCGCCGCCGCGATGGTCTCACCCGGCTGAACGCCGCCGGAAAGCAGCACGCCATCCTCGCGGAACTGGCGCACCTGCACCTTGCGCAGCGCCGCCTTGACCAGCTCGCCCTCGGGCTGCAGCACCCACACCGCGCTGCCGCCGTCGTGCTCGAAGAGCGCAGTGGCCGGCACCAGCAGGCCACCATCGGCCGCCGCGGCGTCGGGCAGGATCACGTTGGCGGTCATGCCCAGCTGAACCACCGGGCTAGGATCGACGATGGTGACGCGCACCGCGTAAGTCCGGGTGGCTGCGTCAGCCGCCGGGGCCACTTCGCGAACCCGGCCGGTAAACACCGCGTCCGGCGCCGCCAGCAGGCGCACCTCGATGCTCCCCGCCTTGCGCAGCGCGGCGATGCGGCTCTCGGGCACCGCAATCAGTACTTCCCGCTCACCGTCCCGGGCGAGCTTCATCACTGGCGCCGAATCCTTCACGACCTGCCCCACCTCTGCGGTGATCGCGGTAATCACCCCGGCCTGATCCGCCACGAGGCTGGTGTAGCTGGCCTGATTGCCGGCCACGGTGGCCTGGGCGCGAGCCTGCTCGACGCGGGCAGCGGCCGATTTGAAGCTGGTCTCCTTGGCGTCCAGCACGCTGCGGGAGACGAAGTTCTTCGCCACCAGATCCCGATAGCGCTCTACCTCCGCCTTGGCGTAGACCAGCTCGTTCTGGGCCGCCGCCAGCTGGGCCCGGGCCGCCTCGGCGTTGAGGCCAGCGTCGCTCGGGTCAAGCCGTGCCAGCAGCTGGCCGGGCTTGACCACCGCGCCCACATCGACCTTGCGCTCAATGATCTTGCCGGTGATGCGGAAGGCCAGATCGGATTCGTAGCGGGCCCTCACTTCGCCTGAATACAGCGCGCCGGCTTCCACCGGGGCGAGGGCCAGCTTCTGCACCATCACCGGCCGCGGGCCTTCTGCCACCGGCTGAGGTTTGGAACAAGCGGAAAGCAGCGCCACGGAAAGGGCGCCGAGCAGGAGGCGTCGGTTCATCGTTGGGGTTCCCCGGTGGGCTCGACCAGCAGACCGCGGAAGAGCACGTCGAAAAAGGTGTCGAAATAGTTGTCGGGCATCGATCGCGCACCGCTGCAGACCGGCAACGAACACTGCCAGACCGACTGCAGCAGCAGCGGGGAGAAGACCATCTGGCGCACGCTCTCCGGGTTGCCCGGACGGAACACCCCCTTCTGCATGCCCGCCTCGATGACCTTGATGAGGAGCATGTGCCACGGGCCGATGACCCGTTCATTGAGATACACGGCCACCTCGGGGAAGTTGCCGGCCTCACACAGCATCAACTTGCAGGTGCCGGCCAGCGCCGTGGAGCCAATGCGCTCCCACCAGAACTCCAGCAGCGCCCGCAGCAGGTGCGCAGGGTCGTCCCGGAACTGCTCGACCATCGCCTCAACCTCGCCGATCATCGGCACGATGGATTCTTCGATGACCGCGCGGAACAGGGCCTCCTTGCTGTCGAAGTAGAGATAAAGCGTGCCCTTCGAGACGCCGGCACGGTTGGCCACGTCTTCCAGACGGGTGGCGGCGAAGCCCTTCTCGACGAAGAGCGCCAAGGCGGCGGCGGCCAACTCGGCAGGACGGGCATCCTTGCGGCGCTGGCGACGATGGCTATCGGTGGTGACCATGGAATTTACTGACTGACTGGTTAGTCAGTAAATTTAGGCGAGCGCGCTCATCTTGTAAAGGCCGGGAATGCCCAGCACCCCCAACGGCTTGTGTGAGGCGCAATCGTAAAATGATGTGCATCGCACAAAGTCCGCGTGTGGCGCAGGGAAAGACGCCTACGATCCTGCCGGTCAGCCGCAACTTTCACCAACGCTTGCGCGCACTCCGGAGACTCGCGATGACGCAGCCTCATCGTCTGCAGCCCACCACGCCTGCCGCCCCGCTCGCCACCTTCGCCAATCCCGGCGAGGTTCGGGCCTGCCCCTGCTTCGCCGCGCCTGCCGAGCAGGCCTGCTTCAGCCCGCCGCTGCCGGCTCCGCACGCCCGACCTCTGCGGACGCAACGCTGCCAACCTCTGCCTCGCACGCCACGATCGCCGCGCCCTGGCGGCGACGCTATTGGCAGGCGGAGCGGGGCTCGCAACCTTCAAAGCTCGCCGTACGGCAAATCCATCACGGCATGAAAATTTAAATCGTTGACTTAAAAGAAATCCATCCTGAGCTAATCTCGTACCCTGGAGCGACGTCAACCAGGAGAACCGCGATGAAAACCACTCACCAACAAGCCACATCCACGCCACAGACCAACCGCCGCAGCCTCCTTCGCGCCGCAGGTGGCGCCATGATTCTCGGAGCGACCGGCCTGCCGCTCGCCTCAAGGGCCGCAAGCCAGGGCCAGAACTACTTCCCCGACCTGCCCTACGCCCTCGACGCCCTCGACCCCGTCATCTCGGCCAACACCCTTGGCTACCATTACGGCAAGCATCACAAGGCCTACGCCGACAACACCGCCAAGCTCGTTGCCAGCACGCCGCTGGAGGGCCAGCCGCTCTCCCAGCTCATCCTCGCCAGTGCCGGCAAGCCCGACCAGGCCGCGCTCTTCAACAACGCCGCCCAGACCTGGAATCACAGCTTCTACTGGCAGAGCCTGCGCCCCCGTGGCGGTGGCGAACCGCCGGCCGAGCTACGTCGGCGCCTCGAAGCCGCCTTTGGCAGCGTCGCCGGTTTCAAGAAGGAATTCGCCACTGCAGCAATGACCCAGTTCGGCAGCGGCTGGGCCTGGCTCGTGGCCGATGGCGACCACCTGAAGATCACCAAGACCGGCAACGCCGACACACCGCTCACCGCCGGCCTGAAACCGCTGCTGGCGATCGATGTGTGGGAGCACGCCTATTACCTCGACTACCAGAACCGACGCGCCGATTACGTCAATGCCTTACTCGACAAGCTGCTCAACTGGGAGTTCGCCCTGCGCAACCTCGGTTGACCGCCACCACCACCCGACCCACGATGACGCTCCCGACCATCCTGTTTGGCGCTTTTGACAGACACAATTTCGGCGACCTGCTCTTTCCCCATGTGGCGGCCGCGCTCCTCCCGGCGCGCCCGCTCATCTTTGCCGGGCTGGCCGAACGGGACATGCGGGAGTGGGGCGGACATCCGGTGCATGCCATCACCCAGCTGGCCGAAGTCTGGGGCAACAAGCCGATCCGGCTGATCCACGCCGGCGGGGAGCTGCTTACCTGCAAGGCCTGGGAAGCCGCGGTGATGCTCCAGCCGCCAGCTGCCGCGCAGATCATCGTGAGCCGTCTCGACGCCAGCCCATCGGCGCGGGACGCGTGGACCGAGCGCATCCTCGGCCTGCCGTCCCGGGCGCCCTACTGCGTCTCGCCTGGCCTCTTTCGCGGCGCGCAGCGGCACGCCTATTGCGCGGTCGGCGGCGTTGAACTGGCCGACAGCCCGGCCGACCTCCGCAACGAAGTCATCGCCGCCCTGCAAGGCGCCAACGCCGTCGGCGTGCGCGACCGTCTCACTCTGTCCCACCTGCGCGCCGCAGGCATTCAGGCCCGCCTGATGCCCGACCCGGCTGTAATGGTCGCCGAACTCTTCGGCCCGACCATTGACGCCCACGCCAACCGGGGGGAACTCGCCGACATCCGCGCCGCCTTCCCCAACGGCTACCTCGCCATCCAGCTCGGGGCCGATTTCGGTGACGATGCCACGCTCGCTGCCGTGGCCGCGCAACTCGACCGGGCTGCCGCCGCAGCCGGGCTTGGCATCGTGCTGTTTCGCGCCGGCACTGCCCCCTGGCACGACGACCTGGACTGCCTTCAGCGCCTTGCCGGTCTGCTCAACACTCGGCCGCTCACCATCCTCAACTCCCTCTACCTGTGGGACATCTGCGCCCTCATCGCCGCAAGCAGCGGCTATTGCGGCAGCAGCCTGCACGGCCGCATCGTGGCGATGGCCTTCGGCCTGCCGCGGCTCAACGTGCTCCACCCCCGCCAGGCCGGCCACCCCACCAAACAGGCCGCCTTCGCCGCCACCTGGGAGGCCACCGGCCACCCCGGCGCCGTGCACGTCCCCGACGTAGCAGGCAGCCTCGCCCGCAGCCTCGCCACCGACCCGACCCAGCGCCGGCGGCTGGCCCACGAACTCGCCACACTTTATCGCGAAGGTTTTGCCGGCCTGGGCGCCTGAACCGTCAGCCCCTCAGCGCATCGTCACCCGGGCGCCCGCTGGCACCAGCAGCGCCGCACCGCGCACTGCCTCAAAGGGACGTGCGCCGCTCCACGCGGTCAGCCGACCGTCGGCATCCAGTTCCAGCCGGTCGAGCCGCACCCCCTCCGGCGCCGGCCAGCTACCTTGCATCCGGCCGCTGAAACCATCGTGAACATCCAGCCCATTGTCCGCCAGCACCCACACCTGACGGGTCGCCACCTGAACATGCACCGCCAGCACCGCGCCCCGCGGCCGGCTGCGCAGGGTTGAAAGCGGCGTCACCCCACGCCGCACATCGATGACCTGCACCGCACTGCCGCCCGGCGGTGCCAGCAGCACCCACTTCAACGCCGGGCAGTAGGCCTCCACGCCGCCAGCCCGTGCGGACGCAGTCGCAAGGGTGATGGCAATCGTCAGCACAAGCACGGGCAAGCGAAACATGGCAGGCCTCCTCGAAGATCAACTCAGGAAACCTGACAATACCGAACACTTTCGACCCACCCCAGATACACTATCCAGACAAATCGCCTACCCGTACCGGTCGCAACCGGCCATCTGGCCCGGCAATCCAACCGATACACCGGAGCCCACCATGCTGCAGCTCACCCTCACTGCCGACAGCCCCACTCCGCTGGTGGACCAGATCGTCACCGCCGTGCGCACCCGCATCGACGACCGCATCCTGCGCCCTGGCGCACGTCTGCCGCCGATCCGTCAGTTCGCCGAGCACCACGGCGTGTCGCGCTTCACCGTGGTCGAGGCCTACGACCGGTTGGTGGCGGTGGGCTACCTGCAGTCGCGCCGCGGCTCCGGCTTCTACGTGGCGAGCCGCGCCCAGCCCGCCCGCGCCATAGGCGGCACGGACTCCATCGAGCGCGCCATCGACGCCAGCTGGCTGATGCGCGAGATGGCCAATGGCGATCCGGACCGCATCCTGGCCGGATCGGGCAGCCTGCCCGCAGCCTGGCTGGACGAAGCCGGCGTGCTGCGTGCCCTGCGCGGCCTCACCCGGCGGGCCGACGTGCGCCCGGTGAGTTACGGCTCTGCCCAGGGCTACGCGCCCCTGCGCGCCCAGTTGCAGGTGCGCCTGGCGGAGATCGGCATCGGCGCCACGCCGGAGCAGATCGTGCTCACCTACGGCGTGCATCAGGCGCTCGACATCGTGTGCCGCTACTTTCTCAAGCCCGGCGACTGCGTGCTTGTCGACGACCCCGGCTACTGGAATCTCTTCGGCAACCTGCGCCTGTACGGCGTGGCGCTGATCGGCGTGCCGCGCACGCAGGACGGCCCCGACACCGTCGCCCTTGAAGCCATTCTCGCCGAGCACCAGCCGCGGCTGTTCTTCACCCACTCGGTGCTCCACAACCCCACCGCCTGCAACCTCTCGCCGGCGGTGGCCTTCCGGGTGCTGCAACTGGCCGAGAAGCACGACTTCATGATCGTCGAGGACGACATCTACGGCGACCTCGCCCCCGACGCCGCCACCCGCC
This sequence comes from Zoogloea sp., assembly GCA_041917255.1. Taxonomy (GTDB): domain Bacteria; phylum Pseudomonadota; class Gammaproteobacteria; order Burkholderiales; family Rhodocyclaceae; genus Zoogloea. Next base: position 8,893 of record JAYRYA010000004.1, on the reverse strand, counting down.
TCGCCGGGCTGGACCAACTGCACCGCGTGATCTACGCCTCCAGCTTCTCCAAGACGATCTCGGGCAACCTTCGAGTCGGCTTCCTGGCCTGCCGGCCGGATCTGGCGCACCTCTTCACCGACGTGAAGATCGTCTCGATGATGTCGTCGGCCGAGCTTTCCGAACAGCTCGTCCATCAGCTCCTCACCGACGGCCACTACCGCAAGCTGCTCGACCGGCTGAAGGGCCGCCTTGCAGAATCCACGGTGCAGGCCCTGCGGATGCTCGAGCGGGTCGGGCTCAAGCCCGAGCCCGAACCCCGCGGCGGCCCCTTCGTGTGGGCCCGGGTGCCGGGCCTCGCCGACACCGCCGAACTCGCCCGCCGGGCCGCCCGCGACAACATCGTGCTCGCCCCGGGCAACGTCTTCCGTCCCCAGAACCAGCCCTCCAGCTTCCTGCGCCTGAACGTGGGCTTCTGCGCCGAGCCACGCCTCGAACGTTTTCTCGCAGCTACCGCCGCCGGCGAAACCTGAATCGCATCAAAAATCGCACTTGTCCTAAAGTTTCGGCAGCCTTCACCGCTAACAGGTTGATGCAAAACCCAGTGAACGATCCGACCACCCACCTGTCCTAGCCTTACCCCTCAAACCCCAGGCACAGCACCGATGCGCGGCGAAGTCGATCCCCAGTCCTCGATGTTCCACTACTTCTCAGTCGAATCCCGGATTCCGGCCGATCACCCGTTGCGCCGGGTGAAGAAGCTGGCCGAGACGGCGCTGTCGGCCATTTCTGCGGAACTCGACGGCCTTTACGCCCGGACGGGTCGCCCTTCGATTGCCCCGGAGCGCCTGCTCAAGGCCCAATTGCTCATCGCCCTTTACTCGGTGCGCTCCGACCGTCTGTTCTGTGAGCAGCTCGATTACAACCTGCTGTTCCGCTGGTTTCTCGATCTTGACCTGGAGTCGGGCGGGCTGGATCAATCCAATTTCAGCCGACTGCGCGAGCGCCTGGTGGAGACCGATATTGCCCGACGCTTCTTCGACGAAGTCGTGCGTCTGGCCCGCAAGGACAAGCTGCTCTCGTCCGATCACTTCACCGTGGATGGCACGCTGATCGACGCCTGGGCGTCCTTCAAGAGCTTCAAGCGCAAGGGCGATATTGATCCGCCCAAGCCCGGGGACGGCACCGGGATGGTGGATTTCAAGGGCGAGAAGCGCTCCAACGCCACCCACCAGAGCACCACCGATCCCGAGGCGAAGCTCATGAGAAAAGGCAGCGGTCAGCCGGCCAAGCTCAGCTACGGCGGCCATGCCCTCATGGAGAACCGCAGCGGCCTGTGCGTCGATCTGCTGATCACCGACGCCACGCTGGCCGAACATCAGGCCGCCCGCCAGTTGCTCACCCGCGCCCGGCGCCGTCGGATTCATCCCAAGACCCTGGGGGCCGACAAGGGCTACCACGTGAAGGACTTCGTCCGGCACCTGCGGGATCACGACATCCGGCCTCACATTGCCCGGATCGAAGGGCGCAAGACACCCGGCCTGGATGGACGAACGACCTGCACCGAGGGCTATAAGATCAGCCAGCGGAAACGCAAGCGGATCGAGGAGATCTTCGGCTGGCTGAAGACGGTGGGCGGAATGAGAAAGACACGCTTCATCGGTCAGGCGAAAACCCAGATCGCCGCCTACCTGTCGGCGGCGGCGTACAACCTACTGCGGATTGCGAAATTGCAGTCCGCGGGGAGCGCAGCATGATGCGGCACCCGGAATCGGGTGAAAACCCATTCCCCGGCCCATTCGGTGGGCATCAATACGGGATTGGGAATCCAATTCCGGGAATGAAGTCATGAGAAGCCGGATCGCAAGGGCGACTGCTGGCGTGGGTTCTCGGGGTTTTGCATCGGGCTGCTAACCAGCAAAACACCCCGCCTGCCGCATTCAAGGCGCCCGGATAGCCAGAAGGAACGCCCATGCCGCCCAAACCTGTCTCCCTCGCACGCCGACTGATCCTTGCCGCCGGCCTCCTGTGCCTCTGCGGTGGCGCGCTCGCCGACGACCTGCGCGAGATCCGCAAGCGGGGCGTGCTGCGCCACCTGGGCGTTCCTTACGCCAACTTCGTCACCGGCAGTGGCGACGGGCTCGATGTCGAGATCGTCCAGCTGTTTGCCAAACACCTCGGGGTGGGTTACGAATTTGTTCCCACCACCTGGGAAAACGTCATCGGCGACCTCACCGGCAAGGAAATCCGCTTCAAGCCCACCCTCCAGGAAGTCGGCCGCCGCCCGATCCGCGGCGACATGATCGCCAACGGCATGACCATCCTGCCCCCGCGCCTCAAGGTACTGGACTTCTCCGACCCCACCTTCCCCTCCGCCGTGTGGCTGCTGGCCCGCACCGACACGCCCGCCCAGCCCATCAAACCCAGCGGCAACAAGGAACAGGACATCCGCACCACCAAGGCCGCCCTCAAACTCGGCACGACCTTTGTGATGGACAACTCCTGCCTCGACCCGACCCTCTACGATCTCGAAAACAAGGGGCTCAAGCTCAAGCGCTTTACCAGCAGTGCCAACCTCAACGACATCGTGCCTGCCATGCTCAAGCACGAAAGCGACATGACACTCCTCGACGTACCCGACGTGATGATCGCGCTTGAACTGTGGCCGGGAAAGATCAAGGTCATCGGCCCGGTCTCCGATGAACAGCGCATGGCCGCCGCCTTCCGCAAGGACTCCCCCGAACTGCGTGAAGCGTTCAACAGCTTCCTCGCCGGCATCAAGAAAGACGGCACCTACATGAACCTGGTGAAGAAATACTTCCGAGTGGCGCCCCGCTATCTGCCGGAGTTCTTCCGCGACATTCCGGGAGCTACGGTCGGCAAGTAGGGACCGCCCCAGCAGCAGCGCCGCCGGAAGCACCGGAAACGATTCGCAATACACCCTAGAATGGCGAGCATGAAGACACTAAGAGACATCAAACTGTCCATGCTCGACCTCGTGGCGATCCGCGAAGGCCGCAGCGTGGCCGACGCCCTGTCGGTGACCCTGTCCACCGCCCGCCATGCCGAAACCCTCGGCTTCACCCGTTACTGGGTGGCCGAGCACCACAACATGCCCGGCATCGCCAGCTCGGCCACTGCCGTGCTGGTGGGTCACATCGCCGGTGGTACCCAGCGCATCCGAGTGGGCTCGGGCGGCATCATGCTCCCCAACCACGCCCCGCTGGTGGTCGCCGAAGCCTTCGGCACCCTGGCCGAGCTCTACCCGGACCGGATCGACCTGGGCCTCGGCCGCGCCCCGGGCACCGATGGTGTCACCATGCGCGCCCTGCGCCGTGACCGCGTCGAGACCGAAGACGACTTCCCCCGCGAAGTGGCCGAACTCCAGCAACTCCTCGGCCCAGCCCAGCCCGGCCAGCGGGTGGTGGCGGTGCCCGGCGCTGGCACCCACGTGCCCATCTGGATCCTCGGCTCCAGCCTGTTCTCGGCGCATCTCGCCGCGGAGCGCGGCCTGCCCTACGCCTTTGCCTCCCATTTTGCCCCTCGCCAGCTGCTCCAGGCCATCACCCTGTACCGCAGCAAGTTCCAGCCGTCGGCCGTGCTCGACAAACCTTACGTGATGATCGGCGTGCCGGTGATGGCCGCGCCTACCGACGAAGAGGCCGAATTTCTCGCCAGCAGCAACTACCAGCGGGTGCTCGGCATCCTCACCGGCAACCGTCGCCGGCTGCAACCCCCGGTCGAGCACTTCATGGAAAGCCTGCGCCCCGAAGAACGTGCCGCCATCGGCGACTTCCTCGCAGCCCGGGTCGTGGGCGGTCCGGAGCGGGTCCGCGAAGGTTTTGCCCACCTTGCCCAGATCACCGACGCCGACGAGTTCATCATCGTCTGCGACGTCTTCGACCCGGACCTGCGCCTTCGAGCCCTCGATATCGCTGCCAAAGCCATGGAGAAGTGACGCAAGCTAAAGAAAATCCTCTGCCGGTCAACACACCTCCTGTAAAGATTTTCCACCTGGTTCCGTTATCGAATAAACCACGCGTCATTCAGTGCGCCGCACCGTCCGCCGGCTGGCGGTTACCCCGGAAGCGATTTGTCCATCTCCATGTCCAGCGACGACTCCCTGTCAAGGCGTTACCGGAAGAGCTTCATCGCCATCCTGGTCTTCATCGGCTACGCGGCGACCCTGCTCGTGCACAACCTTGGCGTGCGGGAGCAACTGCAGCAGAACCTCATCGACACCGCCCAGCTCGATCTCGTGCGCCGGGCCGACGCCCTCTCCTACTACTTCACCGAACGCCACAACGACCTCACCGAGTTGGCCGAATCGGAAGTCGTCGCCAGCTACTTCGGCAGCGTGGACCTCGGCATGAGCGCCGACTACGGTCTCGCCATCCAGACCCAGGCCATCGACGACAAGTTCAACCACCTCATCGAACGCAAGCGCCTGGGCTTCGTCCGCATCTACGACCAGCTCACCCTCATTGACGACCGAGGCGCGGTCATCGCCCAGGCTGGCGACCTGCCCAACGGCACCACCGACGCCCTCCCCTCGCCCGCCAGGCTCCGCAGCCTCGAACTGCTTGACGACGGCAAGCGGCTGCGCATCATCGAGCCCGTGACCATCAAGGGACGGATACGTGGCCACATCATCGCCAGCGGCCCATTCACCCCGATCGAGAGCCGGGTCAGCTTCAGCACCGCCCGGCGCCCCGAGGCGCTGGTGAGCAGCCAGTCCGGCGCACCCGTCTCCCACGCTGCACCGGCCCCGTTCCGCCAGACCGAGGTCCAGCTCGCCCTCGCCGGGCCGGGCACCCGGGGCAGGGCAGCGGCAGCCAGCATCAACAGTGATGGCAACGACGCACCCATCGCTGCCCTCAAGCAACAGGTGGATGGTTCGCCCCTGGCACTGGCGGCACTCATCACTGAGGGCGAGCTCTCAAGTCAATCCATCCCGCCGCTGTTGCTGCTCGGCATGGGTCTGGTACCCATGGCGGTACTTTTCATCGTGATCCAGGAAATGCGCGAGCGACGACGGATCGAGCACGCCCACCTTGCCGCCCGCACCGAAGCCGAACGCCTCGCCCAGGCTCGAAGCGAATTTCTCGCCAACATGAGCCATGAGATCCGCACGCCGCTCAACGCCATCCTCGGGCTCGCCCAGATGGGCATCCGCAACTCGTCAGGGCGCAACGCCGAACAGCAGTTCATCCGGATCAACGAATCCGGACAACACCTGCTCGGGGTGATCAACGACATCCTCGACTGCGCCAAGATCGAGGCGGGCAAACTGAAAGTCGAGAACATCCTGATCGCGCCGGGCAAAGTCATCGACTCCGCCCTCACCCTCACCGCCGAACGGGCCTACGCCCGACGGCTGGAGTTCTTCGTGCGGGAGAGCGGATTGCCCGCCAGTTGCCGCGGCGACCCCCTGCGCCTGTCGCAGGTGCTGGTCAACCTGATCGGCAACGCGATCAAATTCACCGACACCGGCTCAATCAGCCTCGAAGCGCGGGTGGACGCCGACCGACTGTGCATCCGGATCGGCGACACCGGCATCGGCATGACGCCCGAACAGATCAAGCGCCTGTTCCTGCCCTTCGAGCAGGCCGACAGCTCCACCACCCGACGCTTTGGTGGTTCCGGACTGGGCCTGTCAATCTCGTCCCAACTGGTCAACGCCATGGGCGGCGACATCGTCGTCACCAGCACGCCAGGCGTCGGCAGCAGCTTCGATGTGCGGATTCCGCTGATTGCAGCCGAACCCGAGCCATCGCCGCCCCCTGGGCGTATCGTGCTGGCGGGCTTTCCCGCCAAGGAAATCCCCAACCTCGTCACCGAGATCGAAGCCCGCGGCATTCCGGTTCTCACGCTCGACGCACCAAGCGGCACGCTGCCCGACGACACGCTGATCGTCATCGACGCTCGCGTCGCCGATCAGAGCCTCGACTGGCGCAAGTGGATTCGCCAGAGCCGGGACGAGGGCCGGCCCATGGCGCTGGCCGGCCGCATCGACGAGATCGACATGTCCGGCCTGGCCGACGGCCTTTCCGGCCGTCTGCCGCTTGTCGAGCGTCCACTACGCGCCCGCCATCTGGTGGAATGCCTGCGCAATGTCGGGGCCAAGCAGAGCAACGTATACACTCCGCCGGAATCCCGCCTGTCCGGACTCACCATCCTTGCAGTGGACGACAACGAGATCAACCGCAGTGTGCTCACCGATCTGCTCACCCAGGAAGGGGCCCAGATCGACTGCCTCGCCAGCGGCGCCGAGGCCCTCGCCAGACTCCAGGCCGACGGCACCATGCGCTATCACGTGGCCATCACCGACATCCAGATGCCGGGAATGGACGGCTACGCGCTGACCCGCCGCCTGCACGCGCTCGACGCCACCCTGCCAGTCCTCGGTCTGACCGCCCACGCCGGCATCGAGGCTCGGGATCAGAGCCTTGCGGCCGGAATGCTCGCGCACATCCCGAAACCCCTCGAACTGAACACACTCGTCACCGAAATCCTGAGACACTGCCGAAAGCAGGCCACCAACGAGACAACCGCCATGCCCACCGATACGCCCGAGCACGCCGTGCCAACCACCGTCCCCACCCAAGGCTTGATCGACTGGCAGGGGCTCGAAATCCAGTTCAAGGGCAAGACCGCCTTCGTCACCCGACTCGCCAGCCGGGCGCTGGCCAACTACCGCAGCAGCGTCGTACGACTGCGGGCGCTGGCCGCCGGCGAGGGCGATCTGTCGGAGCTGTCCTTCCTGGCGCACAGCCTCAAGGGCACTGCCAGTTCGCTCAAAGCGCAGGCTGTCTACGAACTGGCCGCCGAAACCGACATGGCAGCCCGTGCCGCCGATCCGGACAGCCGCATCCTCGCCGGCCGGTTGGCCGACGGCGTCGACCGGATGATCGTCGAACTCGAAGCCCGCACCGGCGAGTAAACGCGCGAAGGGCGAACCATCGGTCCGCCCTTCTGCCTGCTGCGCCGGGGCTCCCGCCCCGTCAAGCGCCCTGTCCGTTCAGCGGGATTCCTTGATCATCCGCCCGCGCACCGACTGGATAGGCCGGGCGTTCATCGGGTACATCCGCGCAAAGATCGCAATCTGCTCCGGCGACAACTGGGCCGGCTGCTTCATCACCATCCACAGCACGCCCTCGCTGCACGGCGGCGTGGTCAGCGAACCCATGTAGGTGTAGTAGTTGCGATCTTTCGGCAGCAGCTCGTTCAGATCGATTGCCACACCCTCCGGCGAGTAATCCACGTTTTTCTCCAGCGGCAAGTTGTTCCACAGCGTCTGCACCAGCGGATGCATCTGACCGCGCTCCAGGAGCACCGCAACCACCGCCAGCCGGCCGTCCAGATCCTTGTGCACCAGGTGCGCCACCATCTCGAAGCCCTTGCCGTTGATGCGCTCTTCGGAGGGACGATGGAAGTGGAACTGCACCAGATCGTAATAACGCCCCATCACCTGCAAACTGCTGCCGGGGCCGACATACACCTGCACCGTGTGGCCGTTGTCAACGATACGGAACTGCGTCGGCTTGTAGTCAAAACGTATCGGTTCCAACTCTACCTTGATGCCTTCGCGGATGTCGATCGGCGACTGGCGCTCGCCGCTGCCGCACAACTGCCATTCCGGCTTCAACACGCCCCAGTTGGCCGGGCCGCCTTCGCCGTCGTAGCTCCAGTGGATGTCGTGATGGGCCAGCGGCGTACCTGCGGCCGCGGGTCCGTGGGCCGCATGGGCATCCACCGACACCACCCGCGACCGCACCACCCGCGGCTTCGGCCGGGGCGGCGGCACATAGGCCGGCACCCGCTGCACTTCCGGCGGCGCCTCGGCGCGCACAGGGCGCTCCACGGGCTTCTCGGCAGCCGGCTCGGCCTTGGGGGGCGGCGCCGGCTTGTCGATGAAATTCTTCTTGATGGGCAGGGCGGGCTCGGCGGCGTGCTCGCCCTTGGCCTCGGACACCTGGGCCACCACCGGCTTCTCAGTCCCCTTGACCGGGCGATAATCGGCAGCACGAAGCTCCGGTTTGGCCTGGGCCGTCTGAGCGGCCTTGGCCGCATTCCTGGCCAGCGCCGAGATGTCGCCGCCACCGGCTGGCTTGCACACGTCGCGCCACAGCTTCTCGTCCACGCTGCCGGCGGCCACCGGCATGTCCTTCTCAACCTTGACCTTCTCGTCCTTGACCACCGCCGAATCGGCATCCAGATACACGCGCTTGATGGTGGCAAAGGTCTGGTTCCTGCAGTCGTAGCGATTGAGCGCCTTCACCGCCGCATAGCCGGCTGTCGCCGCCTCGGAGTCGGACAGTACGATCCGCCCCCAGGCCACCTTGGTTCCCGGATCGGACTGCAGGATGCTCGCCCGGTCGAGTTCGATCGTGCGCTTCTTGTCGGAGGCAACGGTCTGCCAGTCAGCAGCCAGCGCGGATGACATGCCGGCTAGCGCCAGCAAGGCGACGAGGGGGCGCAGACGGTGGCGCATTTTTTATTCTCCGGAAATTGGCGGGCCGCAAGGGCCGGATGCCCCTATTTCGGCCCGAAGGCGCGAAAGCTTTAGCGGGTGCCGCATCCCGCAGTTCGCCAAAACCCTCGGGGAATCTTGCGTTTACCGGTCGCTTCCAGTAATTTCGGAAGATACGTTAGGGGTGCCGGTGCGCTTAAAGGTGTGCGCTGTCCGGCTGAGACTTACCCTCCGAACCTGATCCGGGTCGTGCCGGCGTAGGGAAACGTGGCTCCTGCCGCGTCTCTCCTTCCGGCGGCCCTCCCCAAGGAGCCTTCATGAACGCCCACGATAAATTCCTCGCCGCATCCGCCCATGTGGACGAGGCTGCGGTTGCCCCGCTGCCCAACTCCCGCAAGATCTACGTCGAAGGCTCCCGCGCCGACCTGCGCGTGCCGATGC